>JAABSN010000080.1 GCA_011390385.1 Thioalkalivibrio nitratireducens
TCGCGAGCCTCTTCGGCGGCATCGTCGATTGCGCGACCCGCACGCTCGCCCGGTCCCGGTGGATCGATGCTGTCCTCGGCGTCCCTTGCCGCGGCATCGATGCGCTCTTCCGCCTCTTCGACCGCCTCGTCGATCTCCTGGCCGGTCTCTTCGGCAGGGCCGGGATCGGAGCACCCCGCGAGCAGAAAGAGGGCGATCACGCTGGCAGGTAGCCAGTATCTCAGTCGGATGTCCATGGTTCCTCCTTGTCGACCAGTCTTGAACGTTCGGGAAACACTAAACTATAGACTCTTGTCATTGCGAATGGATTCACCAGTGTTTCCATGGCGATGGCACGGGACAGCCCGGTGGTTATTGAAGCAGGCGTGGTGAGCGATGTGATCATCCGACACGCACGCAGCTGCGATGCCGGCGCAGTGGCCGCAATCTGGAATCCACGGATCCGGGAAACCGTCTTCCCTTTCGAACACAGCGAGTACCCGGTGGACGAAATCGCCAGGATGATCGACTCGGGAGCCGGTAGAACTGTGGGTGGTTCGCCGCGGTGCGGTTCGGCTTCGCTTCACGGCACCCTGGGCGATCGATTTTCGCGTGAACGCGAGCATTGGTGTGGTGGGTGCCGCTGCCGCCGCACGTGTAGCCTGCCGGATTCCTGCAAGGGCGGTCCTTGATTCACCCGACCTTTGAGGTTGCCTCGGTGGTTGACGGGCGGATCGGAAAACCGGAAGCTACGAAGTTCGCCTGGTTGCCCAGGCACCGCGTTATGGTGGTCCGTGTCGGTCCCCCCGCGACGATAGGTTGTGAACCCCGCCAGGCCCGGAAGGGAGCAACGGTAGCAGCCGACTCGGGCGCCGGGGTGTGGCGGGTGCGGGCCGCCACCCTTCAAGCCGTATCCCCCTCCGGTGGGGCAGACCGAGGACAGCAAGCCGATGAGCCATCAGGTGCTGGCGAGAAAGTGGCGTCCCGGCCGATTCGAGGATCTGGTGGGGCAACCGCATGTCGTGCGTGCGCTGGTGAATGCGCTGAACAACGATCGGCTGCATCATGCCTATCTGTTTTCCGGTACCCGCGGCGTGGGCAAGACCACCGTGGCGCGTATTCTGGCCCGTTGCCTCAATTGCGAGACCGGGGTTACCGCGCAGCCCTGCGGCACCTGCCGTTCCTGTGTCGAGATTGCCGAGGGTCGCCATCTGGACCTGATTGAAGTCGACGCCGCTTCGCGAACCCGGGTTGACGATACCCGCGAGCTTCTGGACAACGTTTCCTATGCTCCCGTCGCCGGCCGCTTCAAGGTGTACCTGATCGACGAGGTCCACATGCTGTCCGAGAAGAGCTTCAATGCGCTTCTGAAGACGCTGGAGGAGCCGCCGCCCCACGTGAAGTTTCTGCTTGCGACCACGGACCCGCAGAAACTCCCGGTCACCGTTCTTTCGCGCTGCCTGCAGTTCAACCTGAAACCGATGTCGACGGCATTGATTGCGGAGCATCTGCAACGCGTTCTGGAGTCGGAAGGTGTTTCCGCCGAGCCGGGTGCGCTGGTGCGCCTGGGAGATGCCGCCGAGGGCAGCATGCGGGATGCGCTGAGCCTGACGGATCAGGCCATTGCCTACAGTGGCGCGGGTCTGACCGAGTCCGACGTCTGCGACATGATCGGTCTGTTGCCCCGGGGGCGTCTTAGCGAGCTGCTCGACGCCGCGTGGGCGGGTGAGGGTACGCGTCTGCTGCAGACACTGGCGGCGCTCGACACACTCGCTCCCGACTGGTCGCGCCTGCTCGAGGAGCTGGCGGCCGTGGTGCATGGCGTGGCGGTCGAGCAGGCAATGGCGCTGGAATCCGACGTGACCGCCGGTGATGCGGAGACGGACCCGCTGGTTGGCTGGCAGCGTCAGGTCGCGCGGCAACAGGCTCCGGAGGAAGTGCAGTTGGCCTATCAGATTCTCCTGCATGGTCAGCGGGATCTTCCGTATGCCCCGGATCCCCGGATCGGCGTGGAAATGACCCTGTTACGCATCCTGGCGTTCCGTCCCGAATCCGGGCCAGCGATGGGCAAGAGGGTCGATTCGGCGGCAACGGCATCGAAGCCGTCGAAGGCCAGGGACTCCTCGTCCGTTGCGTCGGTACCCGTGGTTGCGAGATCTCCGGCGAAGGTCTCGCACGACCCGCCCATGACAGAACCGGTTGCAGCCACCCCGGCGGCAGCATCCGATCCGGTTGTCTCCGGAAGAGTTGCCGAGCCGCGCCCGCTCGACTGGCATGCCCTGGCGCGATCGCTGCCTCCGGGGCCGGTGCGTGAACTCGCCCTGCATGCCGACCTCGTCGATCAGAATGCCGAACGGGTCGTGATCGCGATCCAGCCGGCGCACAGGATGCTCTGCACCGAACGCAGTCGGATGCGGCTATCCGAGGCGCTGGCGAAGGCGCTGGGCGTTCCGGTACGCCTGGAACTGCGCGATCAGACCGAGCCTTCGGCGACGACCCCGGCTGCCCGGCTTGCTGCAGACGCGGCGGACCGTCAGGCTAAGGCTGAGGCCGAGATTCGTGCAGATCCGGTGATCGGGGCATTGTGTGACAGTTTCGGCGCGGAAATCGGCCGCGTCCAGCTGCGGGATCAGGCGGATGGTCCGGGTTCGGGCGACAACGCACGACCGTGACAGGCTCCTAGGTGTTGCGGTGATTACCCCGGAACGGTTTTTCAGACATGCAGGCAATTGACCAGGAGCGTACCGCAATGATGAAGGGTGGTTTGGGGGGCCTGATGAAGCAGGCTCAGAAGATGCAGGAAGACATGCAGAAGGTGCAGGCCGAGCTGGCCACGATGGAGGTCGACGGCCAGGCCGGCGGCGGTCTTGTCAAGGTAGTGATGACCGGGAAACACGAGGTGCGCAGGGTCAGTATCGATCCCAGCCTGTTCGACGACGACCGCGACATGATCGAGGACCTGGTTGCCGCAGCCGTCAACGACGCAGTGCACAAGGCGGAAGCGGCCGCACAGGAACGCATGGCGGGATTGACGGCGGGGATGGGTTTGCCCGCCGGCATGAAGCTGCCATTCTGAGCAGCGGCTGGGTTCGCCCCGGTATTTGTCGATGGAGGCCGTTCTCGATGAGCTGATCTCCGCCCTGTGCTGCCTTCCCGGGGTGGGAAACAAATCCGCGCGGCGGATGGCGTTGCACCTTCTGGAGCGTGACCGTGCAGGGGCAAGGCGCCTGATACGGGCTCTGGACGTGGCGATCGAGACGGTCGGTCACTGTTCAGTATGCCGGACTCTGACCGCGGCTCCGACATGCGCGCGATGTACGGACCCGACCCGCGACGGCGGGCTGGTCTGTGTCGTCGAGACCCCGGGCGATGTACTGGCCATCGAGGCCGCGACGGATTTCCGGGGGCTGTTCCATGTGTTGCTCGGACGGCTCTCGCCTCTGGACGGGATCGGACCCGAGGAACTGGGCCTCGACCAACTCGAATCGCGATTGCGCGAGGGCGGTGTGCGGGAGTTGATTCTGGCGACGAATGCTTCGGTCGAAGGCGAGGTGACCGCACATTACCTTGCTGAAATGGCGGGCCGCCATGGAATTCGGGCAACCCGGATTGCACAGGGCGTGCCCGCTGGCGGCGAACTCGAATATCTGGACGCAGGCACATTATCGCACGCGCTCTCGGGGCGGCGTGACTACTGATCACGAATGAGCCGGGTCTCCCGGGCAAAGGAGGATTTCATGACCGATTGCATTTTCTGCCGTATTGCAGCCGGGGAAATCCCCGCGAAGACCATTCTGGAGACGGATTCACTCCTGGCATTCCACGATCTGAATCCCGTCGCACCCCACCATGCGCTTGTTATTCCCCGACGGCATATCGCCACCCTGGATGCAGCATTGCCGGAGGACGCCGAGGTTCTGGGTGAGCTGCTGCTGGCCGGAGCCGAAGTCGCACGGCGTCTTGGAATTGCCGAGAGCGGCTATCGAAGCGTAATCAATTGCAACCAAGACGGCGGGCAATCTGTCTACCATGTGCACCTTCATGTACTGGGCGGTCGTGCTCTAGCGTGGCCCCCGGGGTGAGATGAGGGTATGATTGTGGATCTCTGGGCGAGGAGTCTCCGGTTTTCGCCCGACAACTTTGGGGAAGACGGTCATGAATGCTGGGTGTGGGACCATGGTTGGCAAGGGCAGCCTGATGTCGGGTGCGCTGCTGCTGATTGCGTTGGCGCCTCCCCTGCAGGCCGAAACCCGTGCGATTTATGAGCTTTCCTACACTCCGGGGCAGGATGCGCTGTCGACGCTGGACGTGTTCCCCGGCGCGGCCCGTCTGCGTCCAGGCTTCGACAACGATGTACAGGGAAGCGGTCGCGCATTGAATCTGGAAGTGCGTTCGTCGCGCGCGCCATCGCTGCAGGCACCGGGTTTCACCGACCAGGTTGTCGAAACGACCGGTGGTTTCATTCAACGCTTCGGCAGCAGCGGCTTCGGGTACGGGGTCGATCTGGGCCTCGGCCTGCATTCCTCCGTCGGCAACCGGGGCTGGCAGAGCGACGAACTTTCGTCGGATCTCGGTTCCTCGCTGATGGTGACCGATCTCAGTACCGGGCCGACATTCGAATTTGGAAATCTGCGCAGCCGGGTTCGGGTGGGCGTTCGTTATCCGCTGCTCGGCGATTCCGATGCGGGAATCTCCCGTTTCAGTCATCGGGGCGACACTACACGGAGTGCGGGCTATCTCAGTCTGGACAGCCGATTGCGCTTCAGCAATCAAACGGAGATGTCGCTCAGCCTGTTCTACGATGACTACGCGTTCGGTGCCTCGCGTGACTGGTTGAGTGACGACCTGGAGTTCCGGTCCGGGAGCGCGGGCGGCAACCAGTCGGTGGTCGGGTTCGAAATGGGCCTGAATTTCTGATTCGAGGCCGGTTGATCGGCAGTCATCCGGCCAGGAGTCATCCAGCCAGGAGTCATCCAGCCAGGAGTCATCCAGCCAGGAGTCATGGGAAGCGGGGTTTGGTCGGGCGTATGGCTTCAGGCTCCGCCACCCCCTCCGCGGGTCCTCACATGGTTCAGTAACTCCAGCCAGGCATCGAGGCGGCGTCGCGGCAGTATCGCGCGGGTGACCGCCTGACGAACGGCGCATCCCGGTTCAGATCGGTGGGTACAGTTGCGGAACCGGCACCCGTCCGAGGCTTCTGCGAGATCGGGAAAGCCCCGGGTCAATTCCTCGAACGTCGTGATTTCGGGAGTGAAGTCGCGCACCCCTGGCGAGTCGATCCAGGCGCCATGACCCTCCGCCGGATACCAGCGCGCGGTCGTGGTGGTGTGCCGCCCCTCGCCCGTTTGCCCGACCTCTCCCACTCTCAGATCCTCCGCGGGCAACATCGCCTGGATCAGCGATGATTTCCCCACGCCTGATGGCCCGACGAGAATATTGCTTCCACTGGCTGCGGTTTCCCGTAATGCATCGAGGCCGGTACCGGTGCGGGCGCTGATTCGCAGAACCGGCAGTACCAATTGCCGGTATGTCGCCAGCGTCGCTTTCAGTACCGGCCCACTGGTGGCGTCGATCAGGTCGCATTTGTTGATGATGACGCCTGCCTGGGCCGGAAGATTGAGAATGCCGACAAGGAATCGGTCGATCAACAGATGGGGTATCTCCGGATGCGGCGCCACCACGATCCATACCCGATCGATGTTGGCGGCAATCGTCCGGCGCCGGTTGAATCCATCGCGGCGGGAAAGCTGATTTTGCCGCGGTTCACGGGCGAGCACAGTTCGCTTCTCGACGTCGACGGAGACCATGTCACCGCAGACGACGTCGTCGACCTTGCGCCGGAGGTTGGCCCGCAGAAGGCCGCCGTCGGGCTTCAGCACGTCGATCTCACTGCCGTATCGGGCCACAGCCCGGCAGGTTGAGGTCAACAACCGTGTGGCCACCAGCCACCGGACACGTCCACCGGGCATGATACCCGGCAGACGTCAGACTGTTGACGCAGTCGGCCGACGCTGGACGGTTTGTCAGTCGAACAATGCATCCACACGCGCCGCGCAGATGAAGTCGTTGATACTGAGGCCGCCCACCGCATGGGTAGAGAACCGAACCACGCAATGGCCGTAGGAGACCTCCATGTCCGGGTGATGATCCTCGCGGTTTGCGATCCAAGCGACCGCGTTGACGAACGACATGGTTTCGTGGAAATTCGCGAACTCCAGGCGCCTGGAGATCCGGCCTGTCTTCAGATCCAGGTCCCAATCCGCGGCCAACTGCTTCCGTTTCGACTCGCATTCGGCTTGGGGCAGTGGTCCCGAAAACCCCTCCGGTGGCTGGCAATGCAGGCTCCTGATGTCGCTCATCGCACGGTCTCCTGCACTCAGAACCTGTAGTAGTTTTCGTTCAGATACTCGGCGACCGCCTCGACTTCATCGTCGAACCAGCCGGTGCCGAGATTGACATTGCAGCGGTTGACCTGCGTGATCAGGGAATCCATTGACCCGACCATGCGGTCTTCCCGGGTATAGACCTCGGTCCCATGGCAACTGAGGCAGCTGGACTCGTGCAGCTCCCCTCCTTTGGCGACGTCCGCCGCCTGCGCGAGGCTGCCGAAACTGGTGACGAGAAAGATGGTGCCGATAGCCATTCCGATGTGACGCATGCTTTTCTCCTTCATGGTGACAATGCCGAATCGAGTCGCCGATTCGGTTCTGGATGATAGACTGACGACCTTTTCAAGGAGGTCCGATGGGACAGAACGCCGACAACCTGATCTGGATCGATCTCGAAATGACGGGGCTCGACCCACAGACCGATCTGATTATCGAGGTCGCAACCATTGTGACCGACAAAAACCTCAATGTACTCGCGGAAGGTCCGGTGATCGCCGTCAGGCAGGCGGAATCGGTGCTCGCACGCCTCGACGACTGGAACCGGCGCACCCATGGCGCGTCCGGGCTGTTGCAGCGGGTCCGCGACAGTGTGCACGACGAAATCGGGGCCGAACAGGCGACGATCGATTTCCTCAAGCGCTGGGTACCGCGCAATGCGTCACCCATGTGTGGCAATTCGATCTGCCAGGACCGCCGTTTCCTGGCTCGCTGCATGCCTGATCTCGAGCGCTATTTCCATTATCGAAATCTTGATGTCAGTACGCTCAAGGAACTGGCACGGCGCTGGTCGCCGGCAATTCTCGCCAACGCGAAGAAGGATTCCACGCACCAGGCGATGCAGGACATTCGCGATTCCATTGCCGAGTTGTGTCATTACCGCGAACATTTCATTCGCTTGCCCGGGAACCAGGAGCACCCAGCCTGATCTTCCGGCCAGGGTACCCCTGCAGGCGGTCGCGTATCAGGACGAACCGATTCACCCATCGGACGCCACCGGCGGAGTCAGAATCGTCGGGTGTCCGTTCAGCGCAGGGTTGCGCTCCGGAAAGTCGCGAATGTAATGCAGCCCGCGGCTCTCGCGGCGTTTGAGAGCGCTGTTGACGATGATGTCCGCCACCACCACCAGATTGCGTAATTCGATCAAGTCCGGTGTGATCCGGTAATGGGCATAATGTTCGTGCACCTCTTCCGCCAGAACACGGATGCGTCGCTGGGCTCGGAGGAGACGGCTGCGGGTGCGCACGATACCGACATAATCCCACATCAGGCGTCTGAGCTCGTCCCAGTTGTGGGAAACCACGACTTCCTCGTCGGAGTCGGTGACTCTGGATTCGTCCCAGTTCGGTGGTTGTGGCAGATCCTCCGGGGCCAGCGGGTCGCGAGTGGAGACAATGTCCTCGGCCGCCGCCCGGGCGTAGACGAGGCACTCGAGAAGTGAGTTGCTGGCCATGCGGTTGGCCCCATGAAGCCCGGTGTAGGACACTTCCCCTGCCGCATAAAGTCCGGGAAGGTCGGTCTGACCGTGGCTGTTCACGACGACGCCACCGCAGGTGTAGTGCGCAGCCGGAACCACGGGCAGCGGTTCCCTGGTCATGTCGAAACCGTATTCCAGACAGCGCTGATGGATGGTCGGAAAGTGCTCGCGAACGAATTCCGGGCTCTTGTGGCTGATGTCGAGGTAGACGCAATCGATGCCCAGGCGTTTCATCTCGCCGTCGATTGCGCGTGCGACGATGTCCCGCGGGGCCAGCTCACCGCGGGAGTCGAAGTCCTGCATGAATCGGTGGCCATCGGGCAGTCGCAGCCGTCCGCCCTCGCCACGTACCGCCTCCGAGATCAGGAAAGACTTGGCCTGCGGGTGAAACAGGCAAGTCGGGTGGAATTGCATGAACTCCATGTTGGCGACCCGGCAGCCTGCTCGCCAGGCCATCGCGATGCCGTCGCCGGTGGCGCCGTCGGGATTGGAACTGTACAGATAGACCCGACTGGCGCCACCGGTGGCGAGGATCACGACCGGTGCGAGGATCGTCTGTACCTCGCGGGTCTTGCCGTCCTGGACGTAGGCGCCGATGACCCGCGGATGACCATCGACCTCGTGAAGGATCAGATCGACGGCCAGATGCCGTTCGAAGACCGCGATCCGTGGCTGGGTACGGACGGTGTCGACCAAGGCCTCCTCGATCGCCTGCCCAGTGGCATCTGCTGCGTGCGCGACACGCCGCGCCGAGTGACCACCCTCACGGGTCAGGTGCAGTTCGCTACGCCCGTCGCGGGCCTCGCGTGTG
Source organism: Thioalkalivibrio nitratireducens (assembly GCA_011390385.1). The sequence goes on from JAABSN010000080.1 coordinate 8,654, forward strand.
AACGGGACGCCGAGCCCCAGTAGCCACTTGATGGCGTCAGGACCTGCCGCGACGGTACGCCGGACTGCGTCGACATCGCACAGCCCCGCACCCGCGTCGAGGGTGTCAGCGACGTGGGCTTCGAAGGAGTCGGTCTTGTCGAGGACCGCCGAGATGCCGCCTTGAGCGTAGCGGGTGCTGCCCTCGTCTACCGGTCCCTTGCTGATGATGGCGACCCGTCGGTGAGGAGCCAGATGCAGCGCCGCCGTCAGGCCGGTGGCACCGCTGCCGATGATCAGAACGTCGAAGCGTTCCTGAGCCGCGCCCATTTGTGTTGTTGCCATGGGTCAGGTAACTTTCCGGCGTTGTTCTGCACGCAACGGGTTGCTGCAGATGACGCCTGGGTCAATCAGGACGAACTTCACCATGGTTACAGGGTCCATGCAGCCAAGATTACCGGAATTCGGGCTCTGCGCGGGAGTGACCGCATGAGCGAGAAGGCTTCCGACGAGGCGCTCGTGCGGCGTGTGCAGGCCGGAGAGAAAGCGGCATTCGATATCCTGGTCCTCAAGTACCAGCACAAGATCATCAACCTCATCGGTCGTTACGTGCATGATCATGCGGCTGCACTCGATGTGTCACAGGAGGCCTTCATCAAGGCCTACCGGGGCCTTGCGAATTTCCGTGGTGAGAGCGCCTTCTACACTTGGCTCTATCGCATCGCCATCAACACCGCCAAGAATCATCTGGTGGCTCAGGGCCGAAGGCGACCGGAAGCCGAAGTGGATGTGCAGGATGCCGAACAGATGGGCGGCGATTCGGCATTGAAGGAGAATGCAACCCCGGAAGGGGAGTTGTTGTCACAGGAGATACAGGTGGCAGTGCAGCGGACAATCGAACGTTTGCCCGATGATCTGCGAACCGCAATCACATTGCGTGAACTCGAAGGATTGAGCTACGAAGAGATCGCCCAGACCATGGGGTGCCCGATCGGAACGGTCCGGTCGCGCATCTTCCGGGCCCGCGAGGCCATTGATCGGACCCTGGGTCCGCTGCTAAACGATTGAGCGAGCACAGAATGAACAATCAAGCCAGTAAAGCCGAGCGCCTGTCCGCTCTGGTCGACAATGAAACCGACACCTTCGAGACCCGCCGCCTGATCGACGAACTGATGAAATCCGAGGAAGACCGCAGTCAGTGGGCCCGCTACCACCTGATCGGAGACAGCTTGCGCGGGGGTATGACCCGCGTGGCGCCTGCGGACTTCCTCTCCCGCGTCCAGGAGGGCATCGCCGGCGACGAACCGCTGCACGTGGTCAAGACCGCGCCTCCCGCGGCACTACGCTGGTTGAAGCCCGTCGCGGGAGTCGGCGTCGCCGCAACGGTTGCGGTGGCTTCGCTGCTGGGTCTGCAGATGCTGACGAACCAAGGCGTTGACGGAACGCCTGCGGTTGCCATCGAGGCAACGCCAGAATCGGAAACCGAAGTGGTTACGGCTCCAGACCCGCGTTTCGCCCGCTACCTGGAAAACCATGCGGAACTGGTCGCCCCCGGTTCTTCAGCGTTCGCCAGGGTTCGAAACTCGGTTGACGGCGAGTAACCGAGTCATGTGGGGCTGGCACCAGACGCTTCCGGCGTTGGTTTCGCTGTTGTTGCCGCTCGCGGTGAGCGCCGGACAGGACGACCCCGTGGTATGGCTTGAGCGCATGGCGCAGAGCTTTCATGCGCAAAGCTACGAAGGCACCTTCATCTTCCAGCGCGGTGACCGCATCGATACGGTGAAAGTCGTTCATTCCGCGGAGAATGGCGGTTACCGTGAACGCTTGCAGAAGCTGACCGGGCCGGCACGCGAGGTGATCCGGTCGGTCGACCGGATCAGTGCACTCAGGGGGGCTCGGGTCGAGGCCGATGGCGGACGCGGACAGCAGGGCGCACCGCACAGGTCGCCTGGCATCGCGGGGATGATTCTCCGCGCGGGCGAACGCTATGATCTGAAGTCCCCCGGGTTCGACCGTATCGCGGGGTTCAGTTGCTACGTGCTGCATGCGGCGGCGCGCGACGATTATCGCTATAGCCACGAGTACTGTCTGCACAGGGACACGGGATTGCCCCTGTCGAGCGAGCTGATCGATGCCGACGGGCAGCTGCTCGAAAGGCTTGTATTCACCGAACTGGCATTCCTGGATGTGGTTTTCGAGGAATCCCTCGAGCCGAGTGGATGCGATGCACGGCACATCGAGGTGCGTGCGGCGGAAATGGATGGGGTCGCCAGCGACCCGTACGGACAGTGGCATTTCGAGGGGCTTCCACCGGGCTTTTCCCCGGTGATCGCCACTGAGCGCGTGTTCGGCCCCGACTCGCAGCCTTCGCTGCATTTCGTACTCAGCGATGGTCTGGCGACGGTTTCGGTCTACGTTGACGCCAATGAAGAAAAGGCCGAGATGTTCGAGGGTGCCACGCGCTCGGGTGCGACGCATGCTGTCGCCCGGCCACTGGCCGGGCACCAGCTGACAGTGGTTGGCGAGGTTCCCAGGAAGACCGTTGAGTGGATTGCCGACTCGGCACGTTTCCGGCCCGGGGGTTCGGGTGAGACAGGGCCGGCACGCTGAAGGCCGCCATGAAGGGCTGGATCGAGGAACAGGGAGTCGTGGTGGCTGCAGATGACGCCTGGGCAACGATCCGCGTGCAGCGGCAATCGACCTGTGGATCCTGCTCGGCGCGAAGTGGCTGCGGGAACGGGATATTGTCGGAAGTCCTCGGGCGCCGCAGTCTGGAACTCAGGTTGGCGAACTCCCATGGTTTCTGCGATGGCGACCGGGTCACGCTTGGAATCTCTGACCGAGCACTCGTGTCCGGTGCCCTGGCGATGTATCTGCTGCCTCTGCTGGGCTTGATCCTGGTTCCTGTGGCGATGACCCTGGTACTGTCCGAGCTGGCCGAAGGCTGGCTGATCCTTGCGGGTCTGGCTGGCTTCGCGCTCGGGCTGATGAGTGTACGAGGCTGGTTGCGACGGCAGCGGCTACGCTTTTCCCCAGTGGTGTTGGCACACGAGCCCGTTTCCCGTCACCGACCGCGTGAAGCGCGGTTGCTCGGCAGCGACTGACCCGGGTTTTCAGCCGGGTGCGCTGGATGTGGCTGAATGATCTGCCTGGACGCGAGGTCGCACCCGACGTTTCTTGATGTGAGTCGGGAACTTGCGCGGGCCGATATCCTCTAGAGTGATACTCAACAGATCCCTGTAGGTGCTCATGAAAATGTATCGATGGTTTTTCCTTGCAACAGTCTTGATTGCATTCTCCGTCCCGGCTTCGGCCCGCGATCTGCCTGATTTCGTTGAACTCGCAGAGAAATACAGCCCGGCCGTGGTCAATATCTCCGCAGCACGGGAGCAGGTGGTGGTCGATGAGAGCGCGGGGCGTGTGCCCGGATTGCCCGAGGGCACGCCTTTTGGTGAGCTCTTCGAGCATTTCTTCGGCCAGCCGGGTCAGCCGGGGATTCCAGAGCGACGCGAGCGTGGTTCCATGGGTTCGGGTTTCATTTACAGCTCCGATGGCTACATTCTCACCAACAATCACGTGATCGAGAATGGAGAAGAAATCATCGTTCGGCTGTCCGACCGGCGTGTGTTCACGGCGGAGCTCATCGGTTCGGACCCCCAGAGCGATGTCGCGGTCCTGAAAATCGACGCGGAAGACCTGCCCACGCTGCCGCTGGGGTCGTCCGAGTCGTTGAAAGTCGGAGAATGGGTGCTGGCGATCGGGTCTCCGTTCGGCTTCGATCATTCGGTAACGGCCGGAATTGTCAGCGCGAAGGGACGTAGCCTGCCGTCAGACAACTACGTCCCGTTCATTCAGACCGACGTGGCGATCAACCCGGGCAACTCCGGCGGGCCCCTGTTCAACCTGGACGGTGAAGTCGTCGGCATCAATTCCCAGATCTACAGCCGCACCGGCGGTTTCATGGGGTTGTCGTTTGCGATTCCGATCGACATGGCCATCGAGGTCGCCGAGCAATTGCGGGAAACCGGGACGGTGACGCGCGGCTGGCTTGGCGTCCTGATTCAGGAGGTGACCCGGGAACTGGCTGATTCGTTCGGCATGTCCCGCCCGACCGGCGCCCTCGTTGCGCAGGTTCAGCCGGACAGCCCGGCTGAAAAGGCCGGCTTCCGGACCGGTGACGTGATCCTGCGTTTCAATGGCATGGACGTTCCCCGGTCGAGCGCTCTGCCACCGATCGTGGGTCGGACCCCCGTCGGTTCCGAGGTCGATGTCGACGTGCGCCGTGGCGACGAGGAAATCGTGATTGGCGTCACCATCGAGGCGTTGCCGGAAGAAGTGGCAAGTGCGCGTAGCCGGGTACCGGGTCAACCGGCGCGGCCACAAAGCATCCTGGGCATGCAGATCGAGCCCCTGAACGCGGATGAGCGCTCGGCGCTCGGCCTGGGCGAGACCGGGGTCCGGGTACGCGAGGTCACGGGCAATCCCGCCGGGGCTGCAGGTATCCGGTCGGGCGACGTGATTGTACAGTTTGGTCACGCACCCGTGACTTCGGTTGACGAGTTCCGCAAGCAGGTCGATGCGGCGCCGGCGGGTCGTTCGGTTCCCGTTCTCATTCATCGGGATGGTAACCCGGTGTTCATCGCGTTGCGCATTCCGAATTCGTGACCGCGAAGCGGCGCGGGCTGATCGTTCGCGAGGGCGACGCACAGCCCGCGCCCGTCGTCCGAAATACCGAGGATGATCGGCCGGTTCGTCAACTGACCCTGTACTCCCGCTCGCACTGCGCGCTCTGCGCTGAAATGCTGGCGGAACTCCTGACGCTGGAAAGCCGTTATACTTTCGCGCTTGAGCGTATCGATATAGACGAGGATCCGTCCCTGGTCGCCCGTTTCAACGCCAAGGTTCCGGTGTTGGCGGTCGACGGGGAGCTCCTCTGTTGCCATTTTCTCGATACGTCGGCCCTGATCGACGAGCTGACCAGCAATGACTGAGACCCGCCTGACCCGCAACTTTTCCATTATCGCGCACATCGACCATGGGAAATCGACGCTTGCCGACCGCCTGATCCAGGTCTGTGGCGGTCTTGCCGAGCGTGAGATGGCGGAACAGGTCCTGGATTCGATGGATCTCGAGCGCGAGCGCGGGATCACGATCAAGGCGCAGAGCGTTTCGCTCTACTACGACGCCGCCGACGGCGAACGCTACCAGCTGAATTTCATCGACACTCCCGGACACGTCGATTTTTCCTACGAGGTTTCGCGCTCACTGGCCGCCTGCGAAGGCGCGCTGCTGGTGGTCGATGCGTCGCAGGGTGTTGAAGCCCAGAGCGTGGCCAACTGCTATACGGCGATCGATCAGGGTCTCGAGGTGGTGCCCGTGCTGAACAAGATCGATCTGCCGGCCGCCGATCCGGATCGGGTCGCGAGTGAGATCGAGGATGTGATCGGGATCGAGGCCACCAACGCGATCCGCGTCTCGGCCAAGACCGGTGAGGGGATCGCCGATCTGCTGGAAGAACTGGTGCGGCGGATTCCACCCCCGGAAGGCAGCGCGGATACACCATTGCAGGCGCTGGTGATCGACTCCTGGTACGACAACTACCTGGGTGTTGTGGCCCTGGTGCGGGTGAAATCCGGGCGCCTTTATGCCAAACGGCGGATCATTGCCATGTCGGTGGGTCGGGCCTACGAAGTCGACCGGGTTGGCGTTTTCACTCCGAAGCCGCTGGACAAGCCGTTCCTGGAAGTTGGAGAGGTCGGGTATGTGATCGCCAGCATCAAGGACATCACCGGGGCCAAGGTCGGCGACACGTTCACTGACGCGCAGAAACCGGCAGAAAGTCCGCTCCCCGGGTTCAAGGAAGTTCAGCCCCGGGTCTTCGCCGGTCTGTTTCCGATCAGTGCGGAGGACTTCAACGACCTGCGTGAGGCGTTGGACAAGCTGCGGCTGAACGATGCGTCGCTGCAGTTCGAGCCGGAAACCTCGCAGGCTCTCGGTTTCGGATTCCGTTGCGGGTTTCTGGGCATGCTGCACATGGAGATCGTGCAGGAACGGCTGGAGCGCGAGTACGGACTGGATCTGATCTCGACCGCTCCGACCGTGGTCTACGAGGTCGAGAAGACCAACGGCGAGATCGT
>JAABSN010000081.1 GCA_011390385.1 Thioalkalivibrio nitratireducens
TGGTTGTCCAGGCGGTTTCCGCCGAGGGCAGGGCGGCCGAAGCACTGCCAGCGGATGCGGCACAACCGTTCGGACATGATCTCGACGCCATGATGAATCGGGTGGATCCGAATACACGCGTCGTTTTCGTTGCCAATCCGAACAATCCCACCGGCACATGGCTGACTGCGGATGCACTCGATCGCTTTCTGACCGAGATTCCGGCTGATACGCTGGTCGTCATCGACGAGGCCTACGCCGAGTACGTCGAGAACCCTGACTATCCCGACACTACCCAGTGGCTGCGGCGCTTTCCGAATCTGCTCGTAACCCGAACGTTCTCCAAGATTCACGGGCTTGCAGGGCTTCGCCTCGGTTACTCCGTGTCCTCAGCGGCAATCGCGGAATTGCTGAACCGGGTGCGGCAGCCATTCAATGTGAACTCCCTGGCCCAAGCGGCGGGGTTGGCGGCGCTGGGCGATCGTGGGCATGTCGAGGCGAGCGTTCGTGTCAACCGCAATGGCCTGGCCCAGGTGGCAGCAGGGCTGACTGCTCGGGGTCTGGGATTCATCCCGTCGGTGGGGAACTTCATCACCTTCGACGTTCGTCAGTCTCCAGGTCCTGTCTACGAGAGTTTGCTGCGCCAGGGTGTAATCGTGCGTCCTGTGGCCAACTACGGGCTGCCGACGCACCTTCGGGTGACCATTGGCACAGAATCCGAGAACGAGCGGTTTTTGAATGCCCTTGACGGTGTGCTCCTGTCGTGATCCAGCGGCTGGTGATTTTCGGGGTCGGCCTGATTGGCGGTTCGCTGGCACTGGCCCTGCGTGATTCCGGTTGCGTGGAGGAGGTGATCGGCTGTTCGCGCAACGCGGAGAATCTGGAGGAGGCGGTCCGCCTGGGGGTGATCGACCGCTGGACAACCGATCCCATCGAAGCCTGCAATGGTGCCGACGTCGGAGTGCTCGCCGTGCCTCTGGGCGCCATGCAGGGGCTGGCTGCGGCACTTGCCGGGCATTGGCCGGCAGAGGCGGTCCTCACCGATGTCGGCAGCAGCAAGCAGGCAGTGATTGATGCCCTGCGCGCCGGATTCGATCATCTACCTCGTAATTTTGTCGCTGGGCATCCGATTGCCGGCACCGAACGCAGTGGGGTCACGGCGGCCTTTCCGACGCTGTTCCGGGACCGTCTGGTGATCCTGACCCCGGCTGACGAAACCAGTCCGATGGCAACCGAACGTGTCGCCGGGATGTGGCGGGATGCCGGGGCGCGCGTCGAATTCATGACCCCGTCCCATCATGATCATGTTCTGGCGGCGACCAGCCATCTGCCGCATATTCTGGCCTTTGCGTTGGTGGAATCCCTCGCGCGCCGCAGCGAGAGCGACGAAATATTCCATTACGCCGCGGGTGGGTTTCGCGACTTCACCCGTATCGCGTCGAGCGACCCGGTCATCTGGCGTGATATCTGCCTGGCTAACGGGCCTGCGATTCTCGCGGTCCTGGAACGCTTCCAGGGTGATCTGGACAGCCTTCGGGAGGCCATCGGCCGCGGAGACGGCGAAGCCCTGGAGGCGCGGTTCGGGTTTGCAAAACGGGCCCGGGATCGTTTCAGTGACACCATGCAAATTCAATTGGATCAGTGAGCAAGATGACAACGACCTTCACGACCGAGGCCGGTGGTTCCCTGCGTGGTGAACTGCGGGTTCCGGGCGACAAGTCCATCTCCCATCGCTCCGTGATGCTCGGGGCGCTGGCTGAGGGCCGCACCACGATCACCGGATTTCTCGATGGCGAGGATTGCCTCGCGACCATCGCCGCGTTTCAGGCCATGGGTGTGGCGATCGAACACCCGCAGCCGAACGTGGTCATCATCGATGGCGTTGGCCTGCACGGCCTGCGGTCTCCCGCGGCTCCACTGGACATGGGGAATTCTGGCACGGCGATGCGCCTGTTGTGTGGCGTTCTCGCCGGGCAGTCGTTCGACAGCACCCTGCTCGGCGACCCGTCATTGAGCCGCAGGCCGATGCGACGGGTCACCGAACCTTTGAGCCGCATGGGTGCACGGATCGAAACCGCAGAGGATGGCACCCCGCCACTTAGGATCATTGGTGGGCAGGTATTGCACGGGCAACAGCACCACCTGACCGTGGCGAGCGCTCAGGTCAAATCGGCGCTGCTCCTGGCAGGACTCTGGGGTGAAGGCGAAACCTGCGTGACCGAGCCGGCCCCGACCCGGGACCACACCGAACGGATGCTGCGGGGGTTTGGGTATGAGGTGCGCCAGCAGGGTCGTACGGCCTGCGTGACCGGCGGTGGTCGACTCGAAGGCAGCGAGGTGGATATCCCGGCGGACATTTCGTCGGCTGCCTTCTTTCTGGTGGGGGCGAGTATCGCACGGGGTTCGGATCTGTTGCTTCGGCATGTGGGGATGAATCCGACCCGGACGGGGGTCATCGATATCCTGCGGCTGATGGGGGCGGCAATCGAAGTCATCGATCGCAGGGAGATCGGTGGCGAGCCGGTGGCGGATCTGCATGTTCGCTGGGCACCGCTGCACGGGATCCGTATTCCCTCCGAGTTGGTGCCGCTGGCGATTGACGAGTTTCCGATCCTGTTCGTGGCCGCCGCCTGCGCGGAAGGGGAAACGGTACTGACAGGTGCCGAGGAACTTCGAGTCAAGGAAAGCGACCGCATTCAGGTCATGGCCGATGGTCTGTCCTCGCTCGGCGTTCGATGCGAGGTTCAGCCCGATGGGATGCGGATTCGGGGGCGCGCGATGCTGGATGGCGGTGAGGTCGAGAGCCACGGCGACCACCGCATTGCGATGGCGTTCGCGCTGGCAGCACTGCGCGCAGATGGCCCCATCATGGTTCATGATTGTGACAATGTCGCCACATCGTTCCCGCATTTCGCCGAATTGGCGCGAGGCGTCGGCCTGGGCGTTACAGCGACGTGATCCCCGTTCTCACCATCGACGGCCCTGGGGGTGCAGGGAAAGGGACGGTGAGCAAGCGGCTGGCCGGGACCATGGGCTGGCATCTGCTGGATAGTGGCGCACTCTATCGGCTTGTGGGTATCGCGGCCAGGAAGCGTGATATTGATTTCGGAAATGTTTTGCAACTGGCGGAAATGGCAAAGAATCTTGATGTGGAATTTCGGGTTGCTGGCGACCAGGAACTCGTGCAGACCTGGCTGGAAGGCCAATGCGTCGACTCGCTTTTGCGGACCGAGGTCGCTGGATCGGATGCTTCGGTAGTCGCGGCAATTCCCGAGGTGCGTGCTGCGCTCCTGGACCGGCAGCGAGCCTTTGCGCAAGTTCCCGGCCTTGTCGCGGACGGCCGCGATATGGGCACGGTGGTCTTTCCTCACGCCTGTCTCAAGGTGTTTTTGACCGCCACTGCGGAAGAACGCGCGAACAGGCGCTACAAGCAGTTGATGGAACAAGGACTTAGTGCTAACCTGCGCGCCCTTCAGGAAGAAATGAAGGCGCGTGACCGTCGCGACAGCGAACGCGCCGCGGCGCCACTGAAGCCGGCCCAGGACGCCTGGATCCTTGATTGCACGGGCATTCCGGTCGACACGGTGGTGGCGATGATTCACAAGCGATTGCTGGCTGCGATACCGGCGCCATCGTCCTGATCCGGATATTTGAGCAACAGAGGTTCCGAAAGCAGTTTGGTTTTGAATTTTCATTGTCCAAGGTTCCCGCCGCGGCGGGATGTGTTCAACCAATACCCGGGTGCGGCATCCCGCTGCAGACCGTTCCAATCACAGGTTCAACAAATCCATGAGTGAAAGTTTTGCGCAAATGCTCGAAGAGAGCATGGCCTACACCCAGATGCAGCCGGGTGCCATTCTCAGTGCCACAGTGATCGATGTTGGCCCCGACGTCGTTCTGGTCAACGCCGGACTGAAGTCCGAGGGCGTGATTCCCACCGAACAGTTCATGAACGAACGTGGGGAACTGGAAGTCCAGGTCGGTGACGTCGTCGAAGTCGCCCTCGAGGCCGCGGAAGACGGTTTCGGCGAAACCCGCATGTCGCGCGAGAAGGCCAAGCGTGCCAAGGCGTGGGACCGGCTGGAAGCGGCGATGGAGGACGAGAAATACGTCGTCGGTCAGATTTCCGGGAAGGTCAAGGGTGGCTACACGGTGGAACTGGGCGATATTCGGGCGTTCCTGCCCGGTTCGCTCGTGGATGTCCGTCCGGTACGCGATACCGCTTACCTGGAAGGCAAGGAACTCGAGTTCAAGCTGATCAAACTGGATCGTCGCCGCAATAACGTCGTGGTTTCGCGCCGGGCGGTGGTGGAGCAGGAATACAGTGCCGAACGTGAGGAACTGCTGAAGAACCTGCAGGAAGGCGTGGTGGTGAAGGGGATTGTCAAGAACCTTACCGACTATGGCGCGTTCCTGGATCTGGGTGGCATCGACGGTCTGTTGCACATCACCGACATGGCCTGGAAGCGGGTCAAGCATCCGTCGGATGTCGTCAATATTGGCGACGAGGTCGACGTCAAGGTACTGAAGTTCGATCGCGAACGCATGCGCGTTTCCCTGGGCCTGAAGCAGTTGGGCGAGGATCCCTGGGAAAACATCACGCGTCGGTATCCGACCGGCACACGCATTTTCGGTCGCGTCACCAATATCACGGACTACGGCTGTTTCGTGGAGATCGAGGACGGCGTCGAAGGTCTGGTTCACGTCTCCGAGATGGACTGGACCAACAAGAACGTGAATCCCGGCAAGGCCGTTGCGATCGGGGACGAGGTCGAGGTGATGATCCTCGATCTCGACGAGGAGCGCCGCCGTATCTCGCTGGGAATGAAGCAGTGTCTGCAGAATCCCTGGGAGGATTTTGCCTCGAACCACAACCGGGGCGAAAAGGTCCGCGGTACCATCAAGTCGATTACCGACTTCGGCGTGTTCGTCGGCCTGGACGGCGGTATCGATGGCCTGATCCACCTGTCCGACCTGTCCTGGCAGGTGCCGGGTGAAGAGGCGATCCGCAACTTCAAGAAGGGCGATGAGGTGGAGGCGGTCGTGTTGTCCGTGGATCCGGAGCGCGAGCGCATTTCGCTGGGTCTGAAACAACTGGATCGCGATCCGTTTTCGAGTTTCGTTGCCGAGCACACCAAGGGCAGTATCGTTACCGGTGTGGTCAAGGAGGTCGATGCCAAGGCCGCGGTGGTCGAACTGGCGGACGGCATTGATGGCATCCTGCGCGCCGCGGATATCTCGCGGGATCGTGTTGAAGATGCACGCAGTGTTCTCAACGTTGGCGACAAGATCGAGGCGAAGTTCATGGGCGTCGACAAGAAGACCCGGGCGATCAGTCTGTCGATCAAGGCCAAGGACTACCAGGAAGAAGCCGAAATGGTCAGTGATTACGCCAGCACCGGATCGACTGCAACCACGTCACTGGGCGCGCTCCTGAAGGAAAAGATGCGCGGGAAGAACGACTAAGCCCTTTCCCGGTTGTGGGCCATGTGGGGTGCTGGCTGACGCCTATCCCCACGGGCCCGGTGTTGCCCGGTCTGGCGTCAGGCATCAGAGAGATTCGTACCAGCACCACTCCGGTGGCGTGAGGCCGCGTGCTTCGGGGGGAAGCATCGAACCGATGCGATGGGCCGTACCTCGGTTTGCGGTGAAGCCCGCCAGCGGCGCACTCATGTCCCGGGGGCGCGTACTGCCATGAGCGTTCGTTTGAAAAACAACAAGGGGGTGGGTGCCATGACAAAATCCGAATTGATCGACAAACTGGCTGAGAAAACGCCCCACCTCCCCGCCAAGGATGTCGAGTTGTGTGTGAAGGCGGTGCTCGAGCGCATGAGTCAGGCGCTGGCGCACGGAGACCGCGTCGAGATCCGCGGCTTTGGCAGTTTCGCGCTGCATTTCCGGCCGCCGAGGATCGGCCGCAACCCCAAAACCGGCAAGGGGGTGGCGCTGCCAGGAAAACACGTACCGCATTTCAAGCCGGGCAAGGAATTGCGAGAGCGCGTCAATCAGGCGTTTGCTGACCCGGGGCACTGAGGTCACCAGTGGCCGGGCAATGGCTCATGCTGTTGCTGCCCGTTGCGGCTGCCAGCGGGTGGATTGCCGGGTACTATGCCCAGGCTCGTCGTCGCAAAGTACGTGAACCGCCGCTGGACCGGTATCTCGAAGGCGTTCGCTATCTTCTGGATGATCAGACCGATCGGGCCCTCCAGGCCTTCATCGAGGTGGTCGAGATCGACCATGAGACCTTCGAAACGCATCTCATCATAGGGCGTCTGTTTCGCCGTCGCGGCGAAGTCGATCGCGCTATCCGCATTCATCAGAATCTTGCCGCACGGCCGGCGTTGACTGACGCGCAACGCGCGCAGGCCCTGTACGAGATGGGTCGTGATTTTCTCCTGGCTGGAGTGCTTGATCGTGCGGAGAGGGTATTCCGCGAACTGATGGATTCGCCTTCGGTCGCCCCCCGAGCACTCGAGGGTCTGCGCAATGTTTATGAGACCCAGCGCGACTGGGTTCAGGCGATTGACATTGGCCAGCGACTCAAGGAACACGGGGGACCGTCTGCCTTGCTGCGCATTGCGCATTACGAGTGCGAATTGGCCGCCGAAAAACTGGAGGCCGGGCGTCCCGGAGAAGCCCTGACGCATGTCGATCACGCGATGGAACTGTGCCCCGGACTCTCGCGGGCGCTGCTGTTGCGCGCGGCGGTCGCGGAACTGAATGGTGACATCGGGCTTTCAATACGATTGGAACGCGAAGCCGTGGAGCGAACTCCCGCACTCGCCACTCTGGTGGTACCGAAACTGGAGCGATTGCACCTGAACTCCGGGTTGCCAGGGGGCAGTGGCCGCCTTGAAGACACCCTGCGCACCCTCGCCAACGATCAGAAGATCACCGTGGCGAGTATTGCCTTGATGCGCCTTTATCGTCGGACCAACCGCTTGGCCGAAGCCCTGACGCAGCTGCATCGCATCCTGGCCCAGCGTCCGGTCCCGACTTCGGGGCTGCTGGAGGCAGTGCGCTGGATGAAGATCCTGCCGACGGTGCACACCTACAGCAGCGAGTTCGCCGCCTTTGAAAAGGCCTTGATGGACCAACTGCGCAGTCAGCCCCTGTATCAGTGCAGCAACTGCGGTTATCAGGGACGTGCACACGTCTGGCAGTGTCCCAGTTGCCGGCGCTGGGACACGCTTCGCGGCATGGATCTCGATCTCGACCAGCCCGTGAACCAGACCTTCAATGAACATGGTGTGACATGAATCGTGACCCCCGCTTGATCGTTGCACTGGACTTTCCGGATCGCGCCACGGCCGAAAGCCTGGCCCGGGAACTGAATCCGGATTCCTGTGCGGTAAAGGTTGGATTCGAACTCTTTGTGGTTGCTGGTCCCGCGCTGGTCGAGTCGCTGCAGGCGGCGGGTTTCCGTGTGTTTCTCGATCTGAAGTTTCACGATATTCCGAACACTGTGGCCAGCGCCTGCCGTGCCGCCGCGCGCATGGGCGTCTGGATGATGAACGTCCACGCCAGCGGGGGGCTGGAGATGATGCGCAGGGCACGCGATGCCGTGCGCGAGAATCACCCGGATACGCGGCTGATCGCGGTTACCGTGCTTACGTCCACCGATGCCGGGACCCTGCGCGGAATCGGCATCGACCGAACACCGGGAGAACAGGTGGCGAGACTGGCCGATCTGGCCGTGGTGCAGGCGGGGCTGGACGGATTGGTGTGTTCCGCACTCGAGGCAGCGGCGCTACGGCAGGAACTCGGTGACGCGCCCTGGTTGGTGACACCCGGCATTCGCCCGCATGGGGGGAGCGCCGATGATCAGAAACGCGTGACCACCCCGCGCGAAGCGTTTCAGGCGGGTGCCAGCCATATCGTAGTGGGGCGGCCGATCACTCAGGCGCCAGATCCGGCTGAGGCGGTAGCCTCCATCCTGGCAGAGATCGAGTCTTGAGAACCCGATCCGGAGTCGCTCGCGAGCCCTTGGCCCTGCGATGGGTTCGGGGTTAGGATAGCCTCGGTGCCGGATTTGGCACCGCATCAACAAACGAAACATGGAGGTTGTCATGATGAAGAAGTGGATCCTTGCCGCGTTGTTCCTGATGCTGACTGCCGGATCGTTTGCCTGGGCTGCAGGCCCGGTCAACGTGAACACGGCATCCGCTGTGGAACTTTCCCAACTCGGGAATATTGGCCCCGCCAAGGCGGCGGCGATCGTCGCCTACCGCGATGAGAACGGTCCATTCCGCTCCGTTCAGGAACTTGCGAACGTCAGCGGGATCGGTGAGCGAACGGTCGAGATGAATCTCGATCGGATCGTCCTGGAGTAAGGCGTGGAGTCGGGGCGGGTCCGCTGTCAGGGTCCGCCCCTTGAACATGAATCAATCGTACAGAGAGCGAATGACCAAATATCCGCAGCAGCGCATTCGAATGGCCGTGTTTCCCGTCGCCGGTATGGGTACACGGTTCCTCCCAGCGACCAAGGCCAACCCGAAGGAAATGCTCCCAGTGGTTGATAAACCACTGATCCAGTATGCCGCAGAAGAAGCCGTTGCCGCAGGTATCGAGACCCTCGTTTTCGTTACCGGGCGGAATAAACGCTCCATTCCGGATCATTTCGACAAGGCCTATGAACTCGAGGCGGAATTGGCCGAGCGGGGCAAGACCGACATGCTCGAACTCGTGCGCAATATCGTTCCGCCCGAAGTGACATGTGTGTATGTGCGGCAGGCCGATGCGCTCGGACTGGGCCATGCCGTTGGCTGTGCGCGCCCGATCGTGCAGAACGAGCCGTTCGCAGTCATTCTTGCCGATGACCTGATCGTCAGCCGCGAGGGCGGTGCCCTGGCGCAGATGGTCGAGCAGTTCGAGAACACTCAATGCAGTGTGCTGGGCGTCGAGGAAGTCCCGCATGACGAAACCGGAAAGTACGGCGTCATCGATCCAGTCGCGACCGATACGCCGGGTCTCTGGGATGTCCGAGGGATCGTCGAAAAGCCGCGTCCCGAAGATGCCCCTTCGAACGTCGCAGTCGTCGGACGGTATGTTCTGACTCCACGGATCTTCGGGCTTCTGGCCGAACAGACACCGGGTGCCGGCGGTGAGATCCAGTTGACCGATGCGATCGAACGCCTTCTTCAGGAAGAGCGGGTGACGGCCTACGAGTTCAAGGGTGAACGCTTCGATTGTGGCAGCAAACAGGGCTACCTGAAGGCGACCGTGGAATTCGCCCTGCGACACCCGGAACTCAAGGACGATTTCGAGGCCTATCTGAAGTCCCGGTTTGGTTGAGCGAAACCCCGTCACGTGATCGGGCGGGCCAGCGACGGGACTGACCGGAACGAGGGAGGTCCTGTGAAGCGAGAACGTTGGCAATCCACACTGGGGATCCTGCGCTCGCTGTTCATCTACTGGCGTCCGGGACGCCAGCGTGGTTTACGCCGGCTCTATCGGCCTTTCCTGCCGGAAAGGGCTCTGGTGTTCGACGTTGGCGCCCATCTCGGCGATCGGACCCGTGCCTTTTCTGCCCTGGGGGCTCGAGTGGTGGCGCTGGAGCCGCAGCCGCGTCTGTTCCAATGGCTGCAGCGTCTGGTTGGGTCCCGGCCCGGCGTCCTATTGCGATCCGAGGCGGTTGGGCGGCATGCAGGTGATGCGACCCTTGCCGTCAGCCGGCGCACGCCTACCGTATCCACGCTCTCCAGTTTCTGGCTGACCGGTCTTGGCCGCCAGAATCCCTCGTTTGGAGGCGTTGCATGGGAGGATTCCATCGTGGTGCGGGTCGTCACTCTGGATCAATTGATCGCGGAACACGGGAGGCCGGATTTCTGCAAGGTTGATGTCGAGGGTTTTGAAGCCGAGGTCATTGCCGGGTTGAGTGAACCCATACCGGCGCTGTCACTGGAGTTCGTGAACGGAGCACTGGATATCGCCCGCGAGGCAGTGCAGCGGCTGACGACACTGGCCGCTTACGAATTCAACGTCGTACCGGGTGAACGGCGTCGCTTCCTGTTTGCCGACTGGTTGCCGGGGTCAGCCCTGCTGGCGTGGCTGGAGGAAGGCGCTGGCGAACTGTCCTCGGGGGACATCTACGCGCGGGTGGTGGCAGATCAAGGCAACGAAGTCTCTTTGGATGGTGGGTCTGAGCCAGTCGTCCAGGCGGTTGGGGTTGGCAGTCAGACAGCGGATGGCGGGCGCCGATGAGCGGTATCGGATTCGCTCGTTGGCAGGACCTCTCCACTCGGGAACTGGAGGCTTCGATTGCCCGTGACCCGGTGGTCATTCTCCCGTTGGCGGCGATCGAGCAGCATGGGCCGCACCTGCCGATGTCGACCGATCTCGATATCGGCCTTGGTCTGATCGATGCGGCGGCGGCAAGGATCGGCGGGGATAGCGCGGTACTGGTTCTGCCGCCGATGGCTGTTGGCAGCAGTATGGAGCACACCGCGTTTCCAGGCACTCTGACCCTTGATTCGGAGACCGCGCTGGCGACAATCCAGCAAATCGGTGCGTCCACAGCCCGGGCTGGTGTACGGCGTCTGCTGTTCTGCAATAGCCATGGAGGCAATACCCAGGTGATGGATCTGGCTGGCCTCCAACTACGGCGAAAGTTCGGCTTGCTGGTGGTCAAGTGCAGTTATTTCCGTTTCCCGCTTCCCGACGATATGCATCTGCCTCCCGGTGAATTGCGGCATGGGCTCCATGGCGGTGCGATCGAAACATCCATGATGCTGCATCTCGCTCCCGAGGCGGTCCGCAGGGATCGTTGCGGAGAAGGGATGTCGGTGGGCTATCGCCTGGAACGCGAGATGAAGAGGCTGGGTCCGGAGGGCGAGGCTTCCTTCGCCTGGATGGCCCAGGATCTCCATGCCGAGGGGGCGGTCGGCAACGCGTTGCTGGCCGACGCTGCGCTAGGCGCACGTCTGGTGAAGCATTACGGCGACGCGATTGCCGAAGTCATCCGTGACGTCGCAACGTTTCCGCTGGAGATACTTCGACCGGGGCGAATCTGAGGAGTCCCGATATCCCGGTTCGTGTTAGCGTGAAAATATAGCCACGAAAGGACACGGAAATCACGGAGAATGCAACGGATCAAACCCCTTGTCCGTGTCTGTCCGTGATTTCCGTGGCCCGTGTTTTCATTCCAATTGGGGGCCGTCATCGAGACCGAGAACGAAACGCAGCAATGGGACGTCATGCTCACGCGGTTGAGGGCCATGCGCGCCGGTCAGGAAACCGGGATCCCAGCCGATCTTTCGCCTTCTGACGCACTCGGTGAAACGCGCACACAGATCGATTCGATCTACGGCCCACTGCTTGCGGCGAAATCACTGGTGATTGCCCAGCTGGGACAGACACTCGACGGACGCATCGCTACCCGGAACGGCGATTCGCACTTCGTGACCGGCCCGGACGATATCCGACACCTGCATCGCTTGCGTGCGCTGGTGGACGCCGTTGTTGTCGGAGCGGGTACGGTGGTTGCGGACGATCCCCGGTTGACCGTGCGCCAGGTTCGCGGCGATCACCCCGTACGCGTGGTTCTGGATCCGACGGGGCGGGTTCCCGGTGATCGGCGGCTTTTTCGGGACGGCTTGGCGCCGACACTCTGGCTGCGCAGCCGAAGTGCTGACAGGATGCCCGATCGGCCAGGCGTGGAGACGGTCCTGCTGGAAGCCGGTACGGAAGGTACAGGGTTTGACCCGTCGGAGATTCTTGCGATTCTGGCGGCGCGCGGCCTGCGGCGTGTGCTGGTTGAGGGTGGCGGTCTGACCGTATCCCGCTTTCTGGCAGCGGGCGTTCTGGACCGGCTGCACCTCACGGTGGCACCCATGCTCCTGGGATCAGGCCGACGGTCGGTGACCCTGGAACCGGTGGACTCGCTGCACGAGGCACTACGGCCTCGGTGTCGTCACTTCGTGCTTGGCCAGGACGTTCTGTTCGACCTCTGTTTCCGCTGCTGACCATGCCGCGCCAGACCGGAGGGTCGCGCGCAGCAGAGGGATGAGACCCGGGAGCGCCGCGAGAAAGAACAGCACACCATAGGCCACGGCGATGGCGATACCTTCGGCGGCGCCAAGCCCGCTGAGTCCCCAGAGGAGGGCGGCTGCCGCTTCGCGCACCCCCCAGCCCGCGATGCTGATCGGCAGCATCATCACCAGCAGCACCGGCGCGATCAAGGGCAGCAGTGTCGTCACCGCGATGTCGGATCCCAACGCGCGCGCGGCGGCGATGTAGAGCATCAGGTTGGCGGCCATGACCAGCGTTGCGGTCCCGAACTGCAGCACCAATACCGGTGCGGGCAGGAAGGCACGACGCGCGTCCGCAGCAAATGGCTGGATGATCGCCTTTAGTGACGCGAGCCGCAGGGTGATCGCGCCGATGGCAATGGCGAGCAGCACGCCCAATCCCCACCAGCCCCAGCCAGCGCCTGCTGGCCAGAGAGACGCGATGGCGGCCAACGAAGCAACAGCGACAGCCACCATGACAGCCTGAACCATCAGTCGTTCGAGAATGACCGCATGGACCGCTGCCCGCGTGCGTGCCGAGGAGACGGCGTGGCGCCACGCGCGCGAGATATCTCCAAGGATTCCTCCCGGGAGCAACTGGTTCAGGAACACGCCAAGGTAGTATTCGCCCAGAGCATGCCGGTAAGGCATCCCGACGCCGAGCCGTGCGGCAGTGAATCGCCAGCGCCAGGCGAGGAGCATGGTCTGCAGCACGGAGAGAAAGAGGCTCAGAGCGACCCAGCGCAGGTCGAGTTGCGTGAGGCGGTCGGCGATTTCCGTGGCATCGACGAACTGCAGCAGCGCGACCAGCAGAGTGATGCTGATCGCAAGCCGCAGCAGGGATCGAAGCCGGTAGCTGCTCATCGAGTGGCATCCGGCAACGCCAGAAGGTCCTGATGGCCGACTCGAACCCGGGAATGCCCGGATGCAAGGTCCCGGCAACGTCGGGCGCCCCACGCGCGGAAGTCGGATTCGCGCGCCGGATCCTGTTCAGTGGCAGCCGCGACCCAGCCATCGACCAGCATACGGGCCAGATCCGGTCTTTCGCCGCCGATATCCCAGATGCTGGGTTCGATCCAGACGTGATAATTCGCCGCCCGCAGGCCCTTCGCGAGTTGTATCGAGGCGCTGGGGCCAAGAGCGGCACCCAGCCCCTTGTTGCGGTTCTGGTGAGCGTTGACAGCCGCGCAGATGCTTGCATCACCCGGGTCCGGGGTCGACCATTCGATTTGTCCGTCGTAGCTCAGCGCCATCAATACCGCGGAGCCCCGCTGTCGACAGGCATTGACCAGGGTGTCCAGCCAGCCTTTCGAAACCAGGTCGAGGAGCGCCGATGCCGTCACCAGATCGTAGGGGCGCTGGTCCGCGTAACGTTCCCAATCGCGCAGATCGGCCTCGATACAGTGCCATTGCACACCGGGACTCTCGATCCGGGCCAGGGCCAGCAACGCGGGATCATGGTCGACGAGCGTCCAATCCTGCCTTTGCGTCAGACGCGGGCTGAGCCAGCGCAGGTTGGAACCAGTGCCGGCGCCAAGGTCGAGAATGTACAGCGGCTTGCGTCCGGCGCACCAGTCGTGCAGCCTTGGCAGCAGCGAGTGGGCGCGCGCAAGATGGTCCACCGGTTCGCGCAGGGCGAGCCAGTCGGATGGAAACCGCCCGCTCATGGATTCGTTCCCCTTTCGACGGCGGCGCCAAAACCGGCCGCGGCGTGCTCCCAGTTCGGCAAGGTCTTGGCGTGGTCGTGGGCACCCTGAGCCAGCCTTTCCCGCAGCTCTGGTTGCTCGAGCAGGCGCGTCAGCGCGAGGGTCAGCGCGTCGACATCGCCGGGTGGTACCAGCAATCCGGCATTTGCCGGCACCGTCTCGGCAATCGCACCCCCCGTTGTGCTCAGAATCGGCAGGCCGAATGCCATCGCCTCGGTGAAAGCCATGCCGTACCCTTCGTACCAGGACGGCAGCACGAACAGGCTGCCGGATCGGTACAGCCTCTCCAGCGCTTCGCTCGAGCATTCCCCGAGAAGGCGTACCCGATCAGCGAGCCCCCGTTCCGCGATCATCGCTTGCACACCCTTGGCGAAGGCAGGGTCGCGCTCGGTGCTGCCGGCGAGAACGCATTCCCAGTCGCATGCGCGCAGTCGGTCGAGCGCCTCGAGCAGCAGATCCTGGCCTTTGCGCGGGGTGAGCGCGCCGACGCACAGCAGCAGGGGGCGTTCTCCATGAATTCGCATGGGGTCGCCGGTGATGCGCCGGTGACCGGGAATCACGACGTCGATCGGGATCGATGCCGGCAGCCAATCCCGCAGCAGGCGGCCCGTGAACGGGCTGGTGACGATGACCTGGCGGCAGGCAGTCAATGCCTGCTGTTCCAGTTGCCGTAGTTCCTTGCGCCTGCATGGATCGAGAGCGGTTTCCTCCGACAGCGGGTGGTGTACCAGGCCAATCAGGGCGAGCCGCTGCTGCTGGGCGATCGCGGGCGCCGGTAAACCCCCTAGCGCGAGCCCATCGATCACTACCCGCGCGTGATCCGGCAGTTGGCGCAGGATCGAGTCGAACGCCGCTTCCGCCTCGGGATCCGGACCAGGAAAGCGTCCGCGGAGTTCATGAACGTCGATCTGCCAGCCTTGTTCACGCAAAGTGTCGCAAATCCGCCGGTCGTAGATATAACCACCCGTGCGCTGTTTCAAGGATCCGGGGACCACGAGGTGGAATGCACCAGGGCTCAAA
>JAABSN010000082.1 GCA_011390385.1 Thioalkalivibrio nitratireducens
ACAATTCAATTGTACCAAACAGGTTGAAATCAGGCCTTCTTTTTCAGCTGTTTATGGGACAGCAGTGACCGTAGGTATTTCGTTGCCGGATGAGTCGTAGTGCAATTCACCGCAACATCCGTGGTCATTCCGTTTCGAGGCCGGATTTCGCCAGAAGACCCTTGCAGCCATCGTTGCAGGTGCGCGTCGAGTGCTTGGTCACGATGACGTGCTTGCGAGCAACCTGCCGGTCTCGGGTTGGATGCCGCGGGCGAGAAGCGCGCTCCTTGCGTCCTCGGCATCGCGCTCGAACCACGCACGGGCGCTTCCGAGTCGGAACGAATAGCCCCACGCGTCCATGTCATGCAGGCACTCGTCGACGCTGTAGCCGTCAATGCGCCCGGCCAGCACGATCTGCAGATAGCAGACCGCGTTCTCTTCGTCGTAGTCGCCACCCGCGTTGGTATCCAGGGCGGCGCGGCGGTCTTCGTCCATGCAGATCCAGTGACAGGCCTCGTGCAGCACGGAATGCAGCGGCGTATCCGGCCGCACGTACAGGCCGTTCCGGATCAGCCCGGCTTCGTCGTCGCCCCAGAAGCTGCCCGGGATGGGCCGGCCCGGTGCGACCTCGATGAGCTTGATTCCGAACTCCCCCAGAAGCCCCGCGACCGCGCTACGCGGGCTGGTCTGCCAGCGTCGTACCTTCGGCTCACGGTTGTCGAGACGGTCGGACATGCGTGACTTACTATTCACCCGGCATACAAGCAAGTATGCCGGGTGAATGCCCGGCCGTTCCGGCGGGGCATTCACCCGGCAATCTATTTGATTGCCGGGTTAATAGTATCGGCCATGGAGTCGTTCTGCGGAACGCCTAGAATAACGCTGTCTCTTCGCGGAGTTTCAGATGCGGGAAATCTACCCGACCCTTTGGCTTCGATATGCCGGTCTGGCGACCTGGATGCTGGTTGCGGCCACGCTCTTCCTGCTTCCGTGGATCGCGCGCGAGCCGGTGGCGGGTTGGCGGATTTTCGGATGGTGGGCGGCCGCGGGCCTGTTTCTGATGGCCTTTCTGCATCCGGCGGCGCGCCCGCGCGCAATGACTCCGCTCTGGCAGCGATTGCTGGCGATGGTGATCATGACCCTGGCCGTGTTTGCGTTGAGCTATTTCACCCAATCCGCGCTGGGTGTGATTCTTTCAACCATTGTGGCCGGTATCCTGCCGTGGCTGCTGCCGCGCCTGATCGCGCATGCGTGGCTGCTGGGCATTGCGCTGGTGTTCTCCATCTGGGCGGCCGTGCTGCCGCAGTTCGGGCTGGCCTATGCGTTGCCGCAACTGATGATTACGCTGGCACTGATGCTGTTCGCCTACGCCAGTTCGATGCTGGCGCTGAACCAGCTCAAGGCTCGTGATGAACTTCGTCGCGTCAATTCGGAACTGCGCGCGACCCAGCAACTCCTGGCCGAGAACACGCGGATCGCGGAAAGGGTGCGGATTTCGCGCGAGCTGCATGATCTGGTCGGACATCATCTGACGGCTCTGAGTCTCAATCTCGAGGTCGCCAGCCATACTGCCGAGGGCAAGGCGCAAGAGCACACAGAACGAGCGCGTTCGATCGCGCGCTTGCTGCTGGCCGACGTCCGTGAGGTCGTCAGCGACATGCGGCGCGACGACCGTGTCGATCTCCGTGAGGCCATCCGGGAACTGGCGTCCGGGGTTCCGGAGCCGACCATTCATCTCGATATTCCCGACGAGCTTTCGCTGACCGACCCACGGAGAGCTCAGATTCTGTTGCGTTGCGCGCAGGAAGTGATCACCAATGCGGTTCGCCATGCGCGGGCCGAGAACTTGTGGATTCGATTGACCGCCGATGACGACGGTTTACGCCTTGAAGGTCGCGATGACGGTTGCGGTGTTGCCGAACTGTTGCCCGGAAACGGACTTCGCGGCATGCGGGAACGGATCAAGGAGCTGGACGGGCGACTGGAGATTGTTACGCGGGAGAATTCGGGCTTTCGAATTCAGGCCTGGATGCCTCCGGAGTCCACGGCATGAGCACAGACGAACGAAGACCCGGCCCGATTCGGGTCATGCTCGTGGATGACCAGACCCTGGTTCGGCAGGGCGTACGGTCGTTGCTGGAACTCGCCGAGGACATCGAGGTGATCGCAGAGGCCTGCGACGGCGAGCAGGCCATCGCGATGGCACCGGAGGTCCGGCCCGACGTCATGCTGCTTGATATCCGGATGCCCGGAAAGGACGGTCTGGACGTGCTGCGTGAGCTGCACCAGGCCGAGTGTCTCCCGCCCACCATCATCCTGACGACGTTCGATGAGGATGACCTGGTGCTGGACGGCATCCGGACCGGCGCCCGGGGCTACCTGCTCAAGGATGTCTCGCTGGACGAGTTGGTCGGCGCGGTGCGATGTGTGGCCGATGGGCAGACCATGGTGCGCCCTGCGGTCACCGAGAGACTCCTGGCTGGACTCGGACGCTCGCGACTCGATTTCGTCTCGCTGGATCGACCGGATCCGCTGACGGAAAGGGAAACGGAAATCCTGCGCCTGATGGCTGGCGGATATTCGAACAAGGAGATTGCAAGCGCGTTGAGCGTGGCCGAGGGTACGGTCAAGAATCACGTCTCAAGCATTCTCTCCAAGCTCGGGGTTCGAGATCGAACGCGGGCGGTGCTCAAGGCCTTCGAGCTCGGGGCGATCTAGTGCTCCTTCAACATCCTATTTGCGGGTTCAGCGTTCCTGTGGCGTTGCGCTGCAAGGCGCCGTGCGCAGGCAATGGCCATCCCCCTTGGCAAGCACGGGAACGCCGCAGCGCAGCGCCACAGGCGCGCCCGAAGGGTTGGCCTGTCAGCATCCATGGCGGCGTTCCGGCTCTTGTAAAGGGGAACGGCCATTCACTGCGAGCCGCGCCTTGCCCTGAACGCTGACAGACCAACTGAACCCGTAAATAGGATGTTGAAGGAGCACTAGGGTCACAGCATACCGAAGACCTGTGGAGCAGCCAAGTCACGGGCGGCATGTCAGCAGTGGATCGTTGGGGGCGTTTCTGGCCCCGATCCAGCGTTTCGGTGCCCGCTCGGCGCCCTCGGAAATTTCCGGCTAACCTCAGACCCGTCGCACCGGCAGCAGAACTCGGCCCGGGCAGGCACGGATCTCCATGAATCCCTCGCTGGACATTCCATGTGGGACCGCCGTCCCGGCGGGAGAGGGAAATTTCCTTCGTAGGGGTTCGCGACCACGCGGATGCGCAGACGTTGGTGATCGGCGGCAAGGGAGAATTCCGGCAGCGAGTCAGAAAAATCCCAGGTTTCAAAGAGCGATTCTCCGATTGAAAAGTCCTTCACGAATCCGGTTCAATGTCGATCAAGCGATCCAGTCTCTCGGATCGTGACAAGGGACAGGGAGTCATTTCACTTCACGCTTAAGGGGATTCAATATGAAGACGTTCAATCGCGCAGCAATGCATGCTGTCAGTCTGGTATTCGCCATGGGATTTGGCCTTTCCGTATCCGCGCAGGAGTCCGAGTGCTTGGGTTCAGTGGATGGGGTTTGGGGTTCGTCGACGGAGATGGTTTCGAATGTGTTTCGAGCCACGCCAGAGATCGTCTCCGAGATGATTGGTATCCCGATGCAGAAACTGCAAGAAGCGATGGCCACCAACCCGGCGTATACGGTAATTGTGGAAGATCAGGTGATTCCTTATTATGAATTTGGTCCGGCGTTGTCATCAGAAAGAAAGACCCAGTCGGGAAGCAGTGTGTTTCCGATGCAGGATTCACTGACAATTGTTTCTTCAGATGGTTCTCTTTCAGAAATCGAACTTAAAGACCTGGAACAGCTTGTTCACAACTTGATTGAAATGCCCTTGAACAAAGCGAGCGGCGACGTGATTGAGCCTATTCCTGTCTGGGCATATGTATATCCGACGCTGGGTGCTGGCACATGTTGGATTGCGGCACAAGATTGCGTTAACAAGTGCAATCGATTCATCCAAAGCTGCCCATGCGGCGGGCAATGCAGCTGCGGTCCATGTGGTACGGCGCCTTCACGTGGGTGTGCAGCCTGTTCGATCGCTACGGAACCTCCGGATATGGAAATCGGCGGTTAAACTGGGAAAATCGGTACGATAATCTCAACGCCACTTGTTTGAATGTCTGAGGCTAACGTAATGAAGGAGCCCTCTTCAGATAACAGGGCCTTGGCAGGGCGCGCGTTGCGCGCCCTTGCTCAGGCTGGATTCGAAGTCGGGGCGTTCAGTGCGTTCGCAGCACTGATATTTATCGCGGTGGTCATGTTCGACCGGTGGGTACAGCCGATTCCGTTATTGACCTTTGAGGTTAGGATGATCGCCGAGTACGCATCGCCTGATCCATTTCGTGTTGACCGAATAAGGATTCATTACGAAAATGTTCTTCCGGAGAACGCAGTAGTCGCAGTCGCTGAGAAAATGAAGAACGCTGACGGCAATTCGCATCAGCTAATTACTGTCGACGTCGTATTGAATGATCTGAATGGTCCGCTGCAGTGGATACAGTTGTCTGAATATCTCTGGAGTAGTGAGAAAGATTATCGCGCTGGTAGGGAGCGTGTCACAGCAGTGCAGGGTCCACCGGTGATGTTCGGCATGTTGCTGCTTCATTTCATGCTGATTCCATGGCTATTTCTGCGTTATCGATTCTTGCCCTCTGACAGCGCGCCAGCACGACCTTTGTTCTCGTGCGCGATGCGTCGCCCCCGTTTAATAGTGAAATGCTTACTTGGAGGGCTTGCGCTTGGAGTCCTTGTGAGCATCGTCTTCATCTTGGGTATTTCTTCTGGCTTGCTGACTTTTTCAAGCGCAATGCTGTCGCATGAATCGTTGGGAATGACGACGGTACCCCTGATACTTCTAGGTGCGTTTGTCTTGGCTCTTGGCGGATTCTTGGAAGAGGCCTTCTTTCGTGGGGTCGTATTACGGCGATTCGTCCAGAATGGGATTCCGATATTCGGGATATTGGTATGTGCAATCTGGTTTGCAGCACTCCATGCTTTTCCTTTGGAGATGCAGAGCGGGGATATCTTGTTCGTAGTTTCCACGCTCGGTGCCGGGCTCGGTTTCGGATGGATGGCATTGAAGTTCAACAGCTGGCTGCCATCGGGATTCGTGCATGCCGGCTACAATTTCTCGGTAACTTTCTTGTCGCTTTTGGCGGTATGACGCAGATCTAGCCGGCGCCGCAGAATTCCATGAGCACGGCCGTCCAGTCGATAAGGCCAGGCCATTCGGATCATCGGGAGCCACCGCTTGTTGGGCCGCAGCCCGGATGTGTGCAGCAGAGTTTGCAGCGCACGTTTCACAATGCCCCTGCGGGGGGAGTTGTGACTGCGGTCAGTGTGCGATGTCAGGTTCGCATACGTGCAATAGCTGTCCGATTTGGACAACGCCACCTCCGCAGCTATTCGGTAGATGATGGCCTGTCAGGAGTTTCAGAATGCTGGATGTCCGATTTGCTCAATTGGAACAAGCAGAAATGAAACCTAGTCATGCACTTGCCGAAACAGCAGGGCGCGCATTGCGCGCCCTTGCCCAAGCCGGCTCGGAAGTGGCGATGTTTGCTGGCTTCTTGATCCTGATGTTGATCGGCTTGCTGCTGTTCGACCGATGGGTGACTCCATTACCCTTGGTTACCTTCGAGGGTCGAATACATTCAGAGTATGCGACTCATGATTCGCTCAGAGCCCAGCGGATCGAGGCTCGTTTCCTTGAAGCTCTTCCTGAAGGATCAGAGTTTCGAATTTCTGAGGAATCGCTAGATGCGCTCGATCGGAAGCAAAAAATCGTTGCTGACGTAGTTCTGAGGAATCTTAGTGGGCTGCTGCAATGGAGCAACCTGCCTGATCATCTTTGGTATGCAGAAAGTGACTCTCGTTCATTGCAGTTTGAAGTGATCAGTTTTTCGGGCCCGCCAGGTGTGATTGTTCTGCTATCTCTCCAGCTTGTTTCAATCCCTTGGCTGCTCCTTCGCTTCAGGTTCCTGCCTGCAGACAGTCCACCTGCCCGACCGGCATGGAACCCACAAGTTAGCTGCAGGCGCATACTGCTCCTGTCGTTGCTCGGCGGTCTGGCTCTGGGTGCCATATTGCATTCCGTCTTCCATTTCGCTGTATCCAGTGGCCTGCTGACGCCTTCGGAGACTATTCCGAACCTGCAATCCATGGGAATGACGACGTTACCGTGGGTTGTTTTCGGTGCCTTTGCTTTGGCCCTCGGCGGGTTTCTCGAGGAGGCATTCTTCCGGGGCGTTCTGCTGCGACGATTCGTTCAGAACGGCGTTTCGGTTTTTGGGGTCATCGTATGCGCTTTCTGGTTCTCGATACTTCACGCTGGCTCGACCTCTCTCACCAGCGAAGACGTAGCGTTCCTTTTTTCGGCGGGATTCGGTGGTCTTCTTTTCGGCTGGATGGCACTGAAGTTCAAAAGCTGGATTCCGGCCGGGCTGACGCATGCCGGCTACAACTTCTCAGTGACGTTCACCATGCTGGCCCTGTCCTGACGCTGATCCAGTCTTCGCCGAAGGGTCGCGTGCGCACGGCGGTCCAGTGGATAAAACCAGGCCATTCGGATCATCGGGAGCAGCAGCAGGATGGGCCAGCCGACGAACGCAATCTTCAGGCCCAGGGCGCCGCCGTCGGAAAGGGCTTCCTTGCCGGAAAAGCCGAACAGGCCGGCAATGGCAAGCGCAGCAGCGCCCCCGGCGCCCTGGTTGAGCTTGGTCACCAGCGCCTGAAACGAGAAGAAGATGGCGGCACGATCCTTGCGGTTCTTCCACAGGTCGTAGTCGACGACATCGGCGAGCAGGGACGGCAGCGCGATCGACGAAAGGCCGATGAACAGGCCGAGAAAGCTGGCCGCGATGATCATCGGCACCAGTCCGCCAGGTGGAATGGAAAGCACGGCCAGCAGCGTGACGATCATGCCGACCGCACCGATCGCCCAGACCCGGTGTTTCTGATAGCGGCGCATGACCCAGAGCCAGAGCGGCATGCCGGCCGCCATCGCCATCGTCATCGGCATGGCGATATGCGGGATGCGATCGGCCAGCCCGAGATACTGGCTGGAGTAGATCACGAACAACGAGGAGATGGCGCCGGTGGCCAGCCCGAACAGCACCTGTGTGAACAGGAAATAGCGAAGAGGCGGCGTTGCCTTGAGCGCCAGCCAGAGATCAGCCGGCCGAATTCGCCTCGCCGCGACATGCTGGGTCGGCTCGTCGACCCGCCAGACCATGATCACGACGACCAGGGGCATCGTGACGACCACAAAGATCGCGATCGCGCGCATGACATCGGGCGTGAACGCAGTGCTGCCGGCAAACAGCAACAGCGGCGCGGCCATGAACAGGATGCCGCCAACAAACCCCAGCAACTGGCGCCAGAAGACGATGCGCGTGCGCTCGTTGTAGTCGATCGACAGTTCCGCCGCCATGGCCGTGTGCGGAATCTCGACCAGCGTCCAGCCGAGCGTGACGACCAGGTACCAACCGAGCAGATGCCCCACGCCCGCGTTTGCCGTGGGCTGGTAGAGGAACCAGGCGCCAAGCACGATCAGTGCAGCGCCGGCCAGCATCCACGGCTTGCGGCGTCCAGAGCGATCGGAGAGCAGCCCGATCATTGGATCCGTCAGGCCATCGAACAGCCGGGCCATCAGCATCGCGGTCGCCAACCCTGCGACCGTCACGCCGGTGTATTCGAGATAGAAATTCGGAAGAATTGCCGCGGTCGGCGACAACAGCATCGACAACGGCAGGTTGACCAGTCCGAACAGGATCAACGTCGATGTCGGGATCCTGCGGCTGGAAGTCATCGTTGCGATTCAGTTCGGCAGGACGCCCGCCGAAGCGGGTCGGACCGCGAAATGTACCGCGATCAGCAGACGGGAAAGTGCAGAGACACTGGATCCCGGGTCTACGCCCGGGCTGACCGTGACCCCGGGGTCCGGGAAATTACCCGAATCCCGGGTCGTTTGCCCGGGCCAGCATCGCTGATGCGGAGTGTTTCCCGGCCTACCGCCACCCCGCCCGATCGGCCACGCGAACCGCGTCCGGGTTGTTCTTGCCAAGCGTCGATACGGCCAGCGTATCGAGCTTGATCTCTTCGCGCTCGAACAGGTCTTCGCTCGGGGCCACGGTATCGACCACCGGGTACTCGAAGTTGGCGTTGGCAAACAGGTTCTGGATTTCGTCCGAGGCCAGGAACTCGAGGAATCGGATCGCGTTCTGGCGGTTCGGCGCGTTGGCGGCCACGCCGGCGCCGCCGACGTTGACGTGGGCACCGCGACCGTCCTGGTTGGGCAGGATGACGCCGACCTGTTCGACGACGGCCTGGTCGGCCGGGTCGTCCGAAGCGGCCAGTCGGCGGTAGTAATAGTTGTTGCCCACGGCCAGCTCACAGACGCCGGCGGCGACCGCGCGCAGCTGGTCGGTATCGCCACCTTCGGGTGGGCGCGCCATGTTCTCGACGACGCCGCGTGCCCATTCCTCGGCTTCCTCGATGCCGTGCGCGGCGATGATCGAGGCGATCAGCGACTGGTTGTAGATGTTGTTCGACGAACGGATGCAGATCGACGCGTCCAGATCGTCCCGCGCGAGATCCTCATAGGTCGAGACTGTCGCCGGATCGATCGCGCCCTCGCGGTAGAAGATGATCCGCAGGCGCTGACTGAAGCCGAACCACAGTCCGTCCGGATGGCGAAGCCGGGCCGGGATGCGTGCGTCCAGAATCCCGGATTCGACCGGCTGCAGGATGCCGGCCTGCTCGGCGCGCCACAGGCGACCGGCATCGACGGTGATCAGCACGTCGGCGGGGCTGGCGATGCCCTCGCGGCGGATGCGCTCGACGAGCTGGTCGGAACTGCCCTGCAGCACGTTGATCTCGATCCCGGTTTCGCGCGTGAAGGCGGCATGGATCTGCTCGTCGACGTCGTAGTGGCGGGCCGAGTAGATGTTGAGCTGCTCGGCCTGAGCCGGCTGGATCGCCATCGCCGCAACGACAGCGATCAGAAAGGGCAGGGCGTTTCTCATTGAAGGACTCCTGGTTCCGCGGTGATTTGGTGACGTGTTGTCCGGGCGGCTGGGACCGAACGGGCGGGACGGGCCGCGCAACGGCCCGGCTCTGCACCGAACGTGATCGATCGTCCGATCCGCCGAGTCATCCGGAAGGTACCTGCGAAGTATACTATTTACAAATGATTCTTGTTTGCATACCATGGCGGTTCACCAATCCGCCCCCGCACCGGAGATTTCTCCTGTCCAGCGCGCTGCACCCATGTCCGCCAACGTTCTGAGCACGCTGCCAGACGCAGCCGAATCGTCCGCAGGTCGTTCCGCGGCTGAGCCGCTGCTGACGATGGCCGATATCTGCCACGATTTCGGCCGGCTGCGGGCCGTGGACCACGTCTCGATCGACGTTCGGCCGGGCGAGGTCGTCTGTCTGCTCGGCCCTTCCGGCTGCGGCAAGTCGACACTGCTTCGGATTGCCGCCGGGCTCGAGGAACTGCAACATGGGCGGGTCATGATCCAGGGCGAGGACCTCTGCCTGCCCTCGGGTCGGCCGCTCCCGCCGGAGCGGCGCAACGTCGGGCTGATGTTCCAGGACTCGGCACTGTTCCCGCACCTGACCGTGGCCGACAACGTGGCATTCGGGCTGGAGCGGGGCAAGAACGGCGACCGCCGCCGCCGCGTCATTGAGTTGCTGGAAAAGGTCGGCATGGTCGACTCGGTGAATCGTTACCCGCACCACCTGTCCGGCGGTCAGCAGCAGCGCGTCGCCCTGGCCCGTGCGCTCGCACCGAAGCCGGCGCTCATGCTGCTCGACGAACCGTTCTCGGCGCTCGACGCGCGCCTGCGCGAGCGCGTGCGCGACGATACGCTGCACCTGCTCAAGCAGGCCGGCACCGGCACCCTGATGGTCACGCACGACCCGGAAGAAGCCATGTTCATGGCCGACCGGATCGCGCTGATGAAGGACGGCCGCATTCTCCAGCTCGACAGCCCGGCCAACCTCTACTGCCGACCCGCCGATCCGTTCGTGGCCGAATTCTTCGGCGAGGTCAATCGCATCCGGGGACCCGTCGAGCAGGGGCGCGTCCATACCCCGCTGGGTGAAATCGACGCACCCGGCCTGCCCGAAGGCAGCGCGGCCGAGGTCCTGGTCCGGCCCGAAGCCGTTCGAGTCGAAGTGATCGCCGGCCCGTCGGAGGCCCACCGCGAGAGCCACGTCATCATGTCGCGCCTGCTGGGGCGCAACAGCCTGGTCCACGTCTGCATGCACGACGAAGCCAATCGCGAATTCCACCTGCATTCGCTGATGCCCGGGGTTTTCCTGCCCGAAGAGAACCAGCGTGTCGAACTGAAGGTCGACCCGTCTCAGGTGTTTGTTTTTCCTGGGCAGTGAGCGCAGGCGCGAGCCTCCGCAGCAACCATCGGCCCGGGACGGGCCTCCCACAGCCAACCTTGCTCCTGGGCTTGCCGACACTTGTGGGACCGCCGTCCCGGCGGGATTTTCCGGTTGAGCCGCCGGCTCGGGATGGGAACCCATCGGCCCGGGACGGGCCTCCCACAGCCCATCGGCCCGAGACGGGCCTCCCACAGCCAATCTGCCCCCTGGGCTTGCCGACACTTGTGGGACCGCCGTCCCGGCGGGATTTTCCGGTTGAGCCGCCGGCTTGGGAAGAGAACCCATCGGCCCGGGACGGGCCTCCCACAGCCCATCGGCCCGAGACGGGCCTCCCACAGCCAATCTGCCCCCTGGGCTTGCCGACACTTGTGGGACCGCCGTCCCGGCGGGATTTTCCGGTTGAGCCGCCGGCTCGGGATGGGAACCCATCGGCCCGGGACGGGCCTCCCACAGCCCATCATCGGCCCCCTGAGCTCGCCGATTCCTGTGGGACCGCCGTCCCGGCGGGATTTTCCGGTTGAGCCGCCGGCTTGGGAAGAGAACCCATCGGCCCGAGACGGGCCTCCCACAGCCCATCGGCCCCCTGGGCTCGCCGACTCCTGTGGGACCGCCGTCCCGGCGGGAATCGGGAACAGCAATTCAGCCACTGCCCGGTCGAGACTTCCTCATTGCGAGACTCAACAGCACCACCGGGAGAATTCCGACCACGACAATGGCCAGCGACGAGGTCGAGGCCTGAGCCAGGCGTTCGTCCGAGGCCAGTTCGAAGGCGCGGACGGCCAGCGTGTCGAAATTGAAGGGCCGCAGAATGATCGTCGCCGGCAACTCCTTCATGACGTCGACGAACACGAGAATGCCGGCCGCCAGCAGGCTGGAGCGCATCATCGGCAGGTGGATGCGGGCCAGGGTTCCGGCGGCGGTGTGCCCCAGCGTCCGGGAGGCGGCATCCATGTTCGGCGTGATGCGCCCGAGGCTGGCCTCGACCGCGTTGAACGACACGGCCAGGAAGCGCACGACGTAGGCATAGACCAGCGCAACCATGGTGCCGGTCAGGATCAGTCCGGGCAGGATGTCGAACTGCTCGCGCGCCCACAGATTGATCTGCTGGTCCATCCAGCCCAGCGGAATCAGCAGTCCGACGGCGATGACGGACCCCGGAACCGCATAGCCGACCGAAGCCAGCCGTGCGGCCATGGCCGTGACGCGGCCGGGTCGCAGACGCATGCCGTAGCCGACCAGCACGGCCAGTGCGACGGCGATCACGGCGGTCACCGTGGCCAGCGTCAGGCTGTTGATGGCGTAGTCGGCGAAGCGCGTGCCGAGCAGTGCGTCACCGACGTCGACGTGCATCTTCAGCAGCACCAGCGCCGGGACCAGAAAACCGACGGCAATCGGGAGCAGGCAGCAGAGAAAGGCGAGCCCGGCGCGGACCGGCGAGAGTCGGTACTGGGGCAGCTCCCGGTACGTGGTGGAAGCGTGGTGAAAGCGTGCCTTGCGTCGTGAATACCGCTCCAGCGCCAGCAGGGCGATGACAAAGGTCAGCAGGCAGGCCGCCAGCTGCGCCGCCGCGGCACTTTCGCCGAGCCCGAACCAGGTCCGGTAGATGCCGGTCGTGAAGGTGTCGACACCGAAGAACTGGACGGCACCGAAGTCGTTCAGCGCCTCCATCAGCACCAGCGCCACGCCGCCGACGATGGCCGGCCGCGCCAGCGGCACGGCCACGCCGGCAAACAGCCGCCATGGTCCACGTCCGAGCGACCGACCGACTTCCAGCGCGCAGACCGACTGTTCGACGAAGGCCGCGCGTGAGAGCAGGTAGACGTAGGGGTAGAGCACCAGGCTCATCAAGGTGATCGCGCCGCCCAGCGAACGGACTTCCGGAAACCAGTAGTCGCCTGCGGCCCACCCGAAGGTCTCGCGCAGCAGGCTCTGCACCGGTCCGGTGAACTGCAGGAAATCGGTATAGGCGTAGGCGATCACGTAGGTCGGCACTGCCAGCGGCAGCAGCAGCGCCCATTCGAACACGCGCTTGCCCGGGAACCGGCACATGACGACCAGCCAGGCCGTCCCGACGCCGAGGATCAGCGTGCCCAGCGAGACGCCGACCGCGAGCCCGACCGTGTTGAGGATGTAGCCGGGCAGCACGGTCTCGACCAGGTGGCCCCAGACCGCGCCGGAGGGGATCAGCACGTGGGCCAGCACGGTCACGACCGGCAGCGCGACCAGGGCCGCGACGGCCACCGTCAGCACGGTCCAGCCGCTGGGCAGAAGACGCCCGCGCGCGGGGAGCGCGACCGGGTTCCGGGCGTTCATTGGCCCGCGTCCGAGCGGAGTCTCATGCGGACCACTTTACCGGGTTGGCGCACCGGCGAGTTGCGATTCAGGACCCCGCGGAGTGCGCGAGCAGACGCCGATTCAACCGGGCACGAGATTGCGAAGGATCGGGCCAGGTTTCGATCTGGTCGAGGGAAGCAATATACGGTTCCGGCAGCCCATGCGCCCTTGCCCCTTTGACCACGAAGACCTGGTACCAGTCAAAGGGGCGGAGCGCCGGGTTGACGACCAGCGCGCGGTAGCTGTGTGCCTGGATGGTGCTGCCGCAAAGCTGGACCTCGACGCGACAGGCGTGGTAGCCGGTGTCGAGCTCTTCGGCGACATCCAGGTGATGCCAGTCGGCGACATCGATCTCGTAGACCGCGCCGTGCACCCGGTCCGTCGCCTTGTCGGTAGCAATGATGTCGCACTTACCGCTGTCGTCGGCCCCGTGCTTGTGCCATTCCAGCCGGTTGCCCGGCAGTTCCGCGGCCCCGACGATTCGTGCTGAAGGCGTCCGCGCCTGCAGCCGGGCCGGATGCAGGTTGGAACCGTAGGCGAAGTAGAGGCGCGTGCCCGACACGGGCTATTCGGGCGGGGTGCTCGGCAGCCGGTCCCGATCATGCTTGCGATGGAGATCCATGGCCGGCCCGATCGGGACCACGCCGCTTGGATTGATCGTGTCGTGGCTGCCGTAGTAGTGCAGCTTGATGGCGTGGAACTCGACCGTCTCGGCGATGCCGGGCCACTGGTACAGCTCGCGCACGTAGTTCGACAGGTTGGGGTAGTCGTCGATGCGCCGGATGTTGCACTTGAAGTGGCCGACGTAGACCGCGTCGAAGCGGATCAGCGTCGTGAACAGCCGCCAGTCGGCCTCGGTGACGCGCGGGCCGCACAGATAGCGGCGGGCATCCAGTCGTTCCTCCAGCCAGTCCAGCGTCTCGAACAGCGGAATGACGGCCTCTTCGTAGGCCTCCTGCGTGGTCGCGAAGCCGGCCTTGTAGACCCCGTTGTTGACCTTGTGATAGACGGTCTCGTTGATCTCGTCGATCTCCTCGCGGAGGGCTTCCGGGTAGTAGTCGCCGGCTCGCGCACCGAGGCCGTCGAACGCCGAATTGAGCATCCGGATGATTTCGGACGACTCGTTGTTGACGAGGGTCTGCCTTTTCTTGTCCCAGATCACCGGCACCGTCACGCGCCCGGTGTAGTCGGGATCGGCGGCCGTGTAGACCTGGTGCATGAAGCGGGCCTTGTGAATCGGATCGGGTACGACCTTGTAGCCCGGCTCGAAGGTCCAGCCATTCTCCAGCATCAATGGATTGACGACCGAGACCGGCAGAAAGCGCTCGAGCCCCTTGAGCTTGCGGAAGACCAGCGCCCGGTGCGCCCAGGGGCAGGCGTAGGCCACGTACAGATGGTAGCGATCCGGCTCGGCCTGGAAACCCGCGTCGCCGGACGGCCCGGCCGACCCGTCGGCTGTGATCCAGTGCCGAAACGACGACTCCTGCCGCTTGAAGCGCCCACCGGTGGACTTCGTGTCGTACCACTGGTCGTGCCACTGACCGTTGATCAAAAGCCCCATCTTGCTCTCCTGCGAAATTGCGCTGCGAGCCCGAGCGCTGTGACCCGGGCCTGAATCTGGTTTCAAGTGTAACAATTCGATCATGCAGCACCCGAACCGAACCTGTGGGACCGCCGTCCCGGCGGGATTTTCCGGTTGAGCCGCCGGCTCGGGATGGG
>JAABSN010000083.1 GCA_011390385.1 Thioalkalivibrio nitratireducens
TGAACCGCGTCGGCCTGCTCGATCGGATCGATGCCCGGCTGGAGGCGCCCGGACAGGCCGAGGCGCTGGAAGCCCTGCTTCCGACCGGGCTGGACCTGGTGCCGGTCGCGGCCCGGGATGCCGCGGCACGGGAACTGGCGCAGGCCTTTCGGATCAACCTCACCGCGATGAGTCTGCTGGCGCTGCTGATCGCCGCCTTTCTGATTTACAACACCCAGACGTTCTCGGTGCTGCGCCGGCTCGAGGTCCTGGCGAGCCTGCGCCTGCTCGGTGTAAGCCGGGAACAGGTGGTCGGAATCGTACTGTTCGAAGCCCTGCTGGTGGGTCTGATCGGGACCGTGTTGGGTGCGTTGGCCGGGGTCTGGCTGGCGCAGGGTCTGGTGGGGCAGGTGGCGCGCACGGTGTCCGATCACTTCTTCGTGGTGGCGGTCACGGCGGTCGAGCCACGGCCGCTGGCGTTGGTCGCGATCGTCGCGCTGGGTGTGGGCCTGTCGTTGCTGGCGGCGCTTGCCCCGGCCTGGGAGGCGGCGCGCGGGCGGGGGATCGGCTCGTCCGGTCGCGCGGCGCTGGAACGCCGGGCCCACGGTCTGACCGGCCTCCTCTTTCTTGCCGGCGTGCTGGCGCTGCTGCTGGGTGCCGCGATCGCGGCGCTCGGTCTGGGGGCGCTGGTCGGAGGCTTCGTGGCCCTGTTCCTGATGATCACCGGATTCCTGCTGCTCCTGCCGCGCCTGCTTGCGGCAGGCCTGCGCTGGCTCGGCGGACCGCTGGCGGAGCGCTTCGACTGGCCGTTGCCGCGACTGGCGGGGCGCAGTCTGGAGCGCAGCCTGTCGCGCAGCGGCCCCGCGGTGGTCGCCCTGACCCTGGCGCTGGCGGCGGCGATCGGGGTCAGCGTGCTGGTCGGCAGCTTCCGCGTGAGTGTCTCGGTCTGGTTGGGCCAGACCCTTACTTCGGACGTCTACGTGGTTTCCGCCAGTCCGGCTTCCGCGCGCGGCTCCGCCTGGTTGCCGGGACACTGGGCCGAGACGATGGCGTCCTGGCCCGAGGTGGACACGGTCAGTACCGGGGCCACGGTGGACGCAGTCTCGGGGCGTGGCTTGATCCAGCTGTTCGTGTTGCGCCCGCACCCGGACTGGCTGCAGCACCTGCCGCTGATGGAGGGAAACGCCGCCGGTCTGGATACGCGCCTGCGTGACACGGATGCAGTCCTGATCACCGAGGGTTTCGCTGCGCATCAGGATCTGCGCGTCGGCGACCGCCTGGAGATCACGACCCCGCAGGGCCGGCGCACCTTTGACGTCGCCGGTGTCTACCGCGACTACAGCAACCCTGGCGGCACGGTATTGATGCGCGCCGAGCGCTATCACGGCGGCTCCGTACCCGGGTTCGGCTCGATGGGCCTGCGCGCGGCCGACGGGGTGCTGCTGGAGACCCTGGAGGCGCGGGTCGAGAACTGGCTGCAGGACCAGGATACGCCGGCCCTGGTCACCCGTCCGGACGCCATCGAGACCGAGTCCATGGCCATCTTCGACCGGACCTTCGCGATCACGCACCTGTTGCGGGCGATCACCCTGCTGGTGGCCTTCGTCGCGATCCTGAGCGCGCTGGTGGCGCTGCAGATGGAGCGCGCGCGGGAATATGCGGTGCTGCGCAGCACCGGTCTGCTGCCCTCGGGAGTGTTGCGCCTGGTCTTCCTGCAGGGTGCGTTGCTGGGTCTTTTCGCGGCGCTGGTGGCAATCCCGCTGGGCCTGGGCATGGGCTGGATGCTGATCGAGGTGATCAACCGCGAGGCCTTCGGCTGGCGCATGGACGTGCTGTTGCCAGTGACTCCGCTGGCGGAGAACCTCGTTCTCGGCCTCGGAGCCGCGCTGCTCGCTTCGATCTATCCGGCCTGGCGGCTGGCTCGGATGCCGCTGGTGCCGGCGCTGCGGGTGACGTCATGACGGGAGGGCGGCACATGCAGCGCAGGTTCCGCAGCGGTTTCACGTTGCTCGGGACGATCGGATCGATGCTGCTGGCACTGGTTGCTGCGGGCTGTGCGCCGGAACCTGCTTCGGTCTCGGACGCGGAAGAGACCGTGACCCGGCTCACCGAGGCCCTGGGTGGCGCGGATACCGAAGGATACCTGCGTGCGGAACGCCCCCGCGATTTCATGTTTCCCGCGGATCATGGGCCGCATACGGGCTTTCGAAACGAGTGGTGGTACGTCACCGGGAATCTGGATGCGGAAAATGGCGATCGGTTCGGATTTCACATCACCTTCTTCCGGGTTGCGCTGGCGCCCCGTTTCGAGGGGGACGAGGCGTTCCGGGAATCACCCTGGTCGGCACGGCACATCTGGATGGCACACGCCGCGATCACCGATGTCGCCGGCCGCCGCCACGTTTCCGGGGAACGGTTCGCCCGTGAAGGAGCCGGGCTGGCCGGCGCGATCGACAATGGCGAGAAGGTCTGGCTGGAGGACTGGAGCCTGTCCGGAATGGACGAGGACACCTGGCGGCTGGTCCTGGACACCGGTCCGTATGCCTTGAACCTTGAACTGGTGCCGGCTCGAGGGCCGGTGCTGCAGGGTGACGATGGCCTCAGCCAGAAGGGCAGGGAACCCGGCAATGCCTCGTACTACTATTCCGTGCCACGGATTGCGGTACGAGGCTCGATACGCAAGGAAGGCAAGGAACAGCCGGTTACCGGGCAGGCCTGGCTGGACCGGGAATGGAGCACCAGCGCGCTCGACGAGGATCAGGTCGGCTGGGACTGGTTCGCACTGCAACTCGATGACGGCACCGACATCATGTATTACCAGTTGCGGCGTTCCGACGGTTCATCGGACCCCCTTTCCAAGGGTCGCTGGATGCCGGCGGACGGACCGGACCGCCTGCTGCAGCCGGACGATGTCGAGCTGGTTCCGCTGCGCTATTCGCGGATGGCCTCGGGCAGGCGCTACCCGGTGGCGTGGCGTCTGTCATTGCCGGCGTTCGACACGGATCTGCGGATCGAGGCGGTGCTGGACCAGCAGGAGATGCAGTCGTTCATCCCCTACTGGGAGGGTGCGGTGGATATCCGCGATCCGGACGGCTCCCGCCTGGGCCGCGGTTTCGTCGAACTCACCGGCTACGACGAGCCATGAACGGAATTCCTCGTCGGTTGCGCCCCGTAGGGTGCCAATGAGCGCAGCGAATTGCGCCGTTTCGGCGTCGGGAATACACGGGAAGCGGGTCGGCCTTCCCGGTGCGGTTCGGCTTGCGCCTCACGGCACCCTACGTCACTTGCCGCGCTGCCGTGCGCTGCGTAGGGTGCCAATGAGCGGAGCGAATTGCGCCGCGTTGGCGTGGCTCATGTGAAACCGTGGAAAACCCGGGCCGGCATTGGCTCTCGTGGGTCACCAGTCCAATTCGTCCAGCGAATGACTGTCGTCAAGATCATCGTGAAGGCGGTTGCGCAGTGCCCGTTGCTCCAGCAGTCGCTCCAGTGAGCGCCGGGCCGCCAGCGGGTTGACCAGGGGCCGTGGCGCGGTGCTCGCCTCCGGCAGATCGTCATCGAAGTCCATGGCAAGGTCGTCGGTCAAGTTCATGTTTTCCTGTCTCTCGAGATTTCGTGGATTTTCTGCCCTTATAAGCGTTTACTCATGGAGCGCAAGCAGAAAAAACTTATGCGGTATTAACTGAGTTTATTTGTCAGAAATAGACCGCTGCATCGAACTTGCCTGCGGGTGACCAGTCTCAACGAAACCAGCCGGTTACGGATACCCAAGCCCTGAGGACTCCCATGTTGATTCGCAGACACGTCCGGTCGGAACCGAGATCCAGCGAGATCACCCCCAGAGAGGTCTATGTCGCGCGCCGTAATTTCATGCGTGGCGGTCTTGCCCTCGGAGCAGGTCTGCTGCTGCCCGGGCTGGCTCAGACCCAGGGCGAGAGTGGTCTGGAGTTCACCCCGGGCCCGTTCTCGACCGACGAGTCGAAG
Source organism: Thioalkalivibrio nitratireducens (assembly GCA_011390385.1). Next base: position 3,961 of record JAABSN010000083.1, read on the forward strand.
ACGCCCTGGGAAGACGTGACCACCTACAACAACTTCTACGAACTCGGCACGGGCAAGTCCGATCCGTCCCGCAACGCCGCGATGCTTCGTACCGAGCCCTGGTCGGTCGTCGTCGACGGTGCCTGCGCCAACCCCGGACGCCATGCACTCGAGGAATTTCTGAAACCCCACGCGCTGGAGGAACGGATCTACCGCCTGCGCTGCGTCGAGGGCTGGTCGATGGTGATTCCCTGGGTCGGGTTCGAGCTGAACCAGGTGTTGAAACGGGCGGAACCCACGGGATCGGCGCGCTACGTGGCCTTCGAAACGATCATGGATCCCGAAAACCTGCCCGGACAACAGCGCCCGGTGCTGCAGTGGCCTTACACGGAAGGTCTACGGCTGGACGAGGCCATGCACCCGCTGACCATTCTCGCCGTAGGCCTGTACGGCGAGGAGCTTCCGAATCAGAACGGGGCGCCACTGCGGTTGGTCGTGCCCTGGAAATACGGTTTCAAGAGCATCAAGTCGATCGTTCGCATCACCCTGACCGAGGAAGAACCCCCGACCGCCTGGAATCAGGCGCAGCCGAAGGAATACGGCTTCTACAGTAACGTGAACCCCGAGGTGGCCCACCCGCGCTGGTCGCAGCGCACCGAACGCCGTATCGGCGAGTTCCGCCGGCGCCGAACCGAGATGTTCAACGGTTACAGTGACGAGGTGGCGGGTCTGTACGCGGGAATGGACCTGAAGAAGTACTTCTGATTCCTTGCGTTACAGTTTGATTCTAAAAGTGTTACTCTTTCGGGTTCCTGGTAGCGAAGGCCGCAGCTCGTGAGCACCGCGTCACCTGCAACCCGTGCCCGCCACGGCCGGCGCAGCGGCAGGGCCCAGCAATGGCCGCGCGTACTGTGGTGGCTGGTGCTGCTTGCAGGCCTTTCGCCGGCATTGTGGCTCGCCGCCCGGACCGCGGGGGCTTTCGGGGGGCTCGGGGTCAACCCGATCGAAACACTGCTCAGGGACTCCGGTACCTACACGATCATCCTGCTGCTGACGGCGCTGGCGGTGACACCGCTGCGACGGATCACCGGGCTGGCCCCGATCCTGCGGCTGCGGCGCATGATCGGTCTGCTGGCCTTCGGCTATGCAACCGCGCACTTCCTGATCTGGTTCGGCGTCGATCTCTTCTTCGACTGGCAACTGATCATCGAGGACCTGACCACCCGGCCGTTCGTGATGGCCGGGTTCGCCGCCTGGATCATACTGCTGTTGCTCGCGGCGACCTCCACCCGCACCGCGATGACCCTGTTGAAGCGCAATTGGACCCGGCTGCACCGACTGGTGTACCTGGCGGGCATCCTGGGGATCGTGCACATCGTCTGGCTGACACGGGCCGACTACCGCGAGGCCTTCCTCTATGCCCTGGCCCTTACCACCCTTCTGGGGATGCGCCTGTTCTGGGCCTTGCGTAATCCGCGAAGAATCCGCGGGGAACCCGCGCGAAATGGGGCGGGCTGATCGGCACGGCTATACTTTGTGTTTGTTGTCAGTGTGCCGGAGAAAGTCGTGACTCGTTTTACCCTGGAATTGCATCCGCGCGCGCCCGAGAATCCGGAACATCAGCGGGTATCGGTTCATGCCGAGGGGGATCTCCCGGAGTATGGGCAGGTCTGGGTGTGGGACATGCTCTATGCCCAGCAGCTGTTCGCGCTGGGTGACAGCCCGCTCGCTGCGGAGCTGCGCGAGACCCTGGAGCTCTGGGCGGTGAACATGTCGAGCAAGGTTTTCCAGCCGTGGGACCATATCCGCCTGAAGGGACATTTGCGGCTGTCGGAGAACCTGGAACTGGTCAGGCCGTTGCCCGGTGAGGATTCGGCCGCACCGGAACCCGGACAGATCGTCGAGCTTCAGGTCGATGGAGCCGCGGGCGATCTGCCCCGAATCCGCGTGAGCCCGGATATCCTGCCGCACGAGGCCCGCCATGCGCTGGTGCTGGCAATGGCGCAGTACTTCATTGCCCAGAACGACATGTTCGCCCGGGAGTTGCCCATTCACCTGCTTGCATTCCGCAAGTACCACGCCGACATCAACCTGCCGCAGACCGCGGCGGCGGCCGAGGAGGCCCCGTTCTACGCGATCCAGAAGGCCATGGAGTACTTCCAGAGCGCAGGTGGCGCACAGGGACAGTCCTGAGGGCTGCCTGGCTCGGCGCCGGCAAGGCACCAGCGGTTTGGGAACCCCTGCTTCGCATCGTGCAGGGGGACCCGCGAAACCTCGGGTTCTGCACATGTGATCACTGGGTCCGGTATGCTTGTTATTCAGCCTTGGCCCGGAGGCATGCATGAAAACCGTCTACACCGCAGCGGATCCGATCATGGCGGGCTTCATCGAAGGCGTGCTGCAGAACGCCGGCATTCGCGCGCACGTGATGCAGGCCGGCCTGTACGGCGCTGCCGGCGAGATACCGCCGAACGAATGCTGGGCTCGTGTCGTGGTGGTGCATACCGAGCAGGCAGAGCAGGCGCGTGCGGTGATCAAGGAATATCTCGAGGCCGAGGCCGACCCCGATGCCCGCGAGTGGAAGTGCCCCCGCTGCGGCGAACGCATCGAGGGCCAGTTCACCCAGTGCTGGAGCTGTGGCTACGAGCGGGAACCGCCGGCCCTGCGCTGACCTCGAATGCTGCAGGTGTGCTGTCAGCCCTTCACATCTTCGAACCAGCCGTAGGCCATGACCAAGCCACAAACCGACCGACTCGCGGAAACGACCCTTGCCTCCGAGGAGGTCTTCGACGGCGTTCTTCTGAAAGTGCGCAGGGATCGGGTGCGCCTTCCCGACGGCAACACTGCGGTCCGGGAGTGCATCCGCCACCCTGGGGCGGTACTGATCCTGGCCCAACGCGACGACGGACGCATTCTCTTCGTCCGGCAGTTTCGTTACCCGGTGGGCGATGCGCTGCTCGAGCTCCCGGCCGGCCGCATCGATCCCGGCGAGGCACTACTGGACTGCGCCAGGCGTGAACTGATCGAGGAAACCGGTTTCGAGGCGGGGGAATGGCAACGTCTGGGCATGATCCATCCCTGTGTCGGCTACTCCGACGAACGGATCGAGATCTTTCTGGCCCGGGGCCTGGTCGAGGTCGGCGCCCGGCCTGACGCCGACGAATTCCTGGAAATCCTGCACCTGGGAATCGACGAGGCCGAGCAGGCTGCCCGCGACGGGGGTATCACCGATGCCAAGACGCTCTGCGCCCTCTTCCTGGGACTACCGTACCTTCGAACCTCCTCCCTGTCGGGTTGAGCCAGGCGATCGGGTCACCCGGTCGGTGCGCCTTTCATCTCAGATCGGGTAATCCAGTTCGCGCTGGTGACGGATGGCGAGCACGCGGATCTGGTCCCGCTCGGGTATGAAGCGGTATAGCGCAACGTAACCCGTCTTTCCGAAGGAGATGACCAGCTCCCGCAGTGGGCCTTCGAGCGGGCGCCCGATCAACGGGTGCACTCGAAGCAGTTCGATCGCCCCTGAGATCGCTGTCGCAGCTTCCCTCGCGGCGTTGGGATCCTGGTCGAGGAGGAAGTCGAAGGCGCGTTGCAGGTTGGCCAGCGCGTTCTCGGAATAGACTACTCGCGCCAAGGCGCCGGCCTCTCCACGGGCTCTCCATCGGACAATCGTCGCAGCCACGCGTGGACATCCTCGGCGCGGTAGATGCTGCCGCCTTCCTCGATGTCGCGGTCGGACCGCAGGGCCTCCTGAACGAATGCGTACAGGCGTTCCTCCCGTGCGACCTCACGTTCCAGGGCTTCGATCATCACGCTGTGGGCGGAACGGTGGCTCTGGTCCGCAAGGCGCTGGATTCTGGCCTTGAGTTTGCTGGGTAGCTTGATCGAGGTGGCTACGGGCATCGCCGGCGGCTCCATGGTTGGGTAGTCAGATCGTAGTACGAGAGGTCGGGGGCCGCAACCCGGATCGTCGTCCGGCGCACCAGTGCCCCTGGAGTGCGGCGGCGCGCCTTTTCATCGTCAGGAGTGGTCGTCGGCCACGACAGCTAGAGGAGCGGTAACTGGCCGGTCGGGGACGGTGGTCGGAAGAGATCGGTGCGCAGCTCGGGGAGGCGGCGGTTCAGGCCGAGGCGCTGGCGCGCGACGCGGAAGCGGCGCTGGATGATCTCCGCGTAAGGACCCTCGCCGGTCATGCGCTTGCCGAAGCTGGCGTCGTAAAGGGCTCCACCGCGCATCTCGCGCAGCCGGTTCAGCACATGGCTCGCCTTCAGGGGCTCGTGGGCCTCGAGCCACTCCGGGAAGAGTTCGGCGAGTTCGTGCGGCAGGCGAAGCATCACGTAGCCGGCAGACCCTGCCCCGGCCGTGGCGGCCGCCTCCAGGATCGCCTCGAGTTCCGGGTCGGTCAGTACCGGAATCACGGGTGCGACGAGCACCGCCGTGGGTACTCCCGCCTCGTTCAGACGCCGCAGGGTCTCGATGCGCCGCTGAGGTGTGGCCGCCCGAGGCTCCATCCGCCGAGCGATGCCGCGGTCCAGGGTGGTGATGGACACCGCCACATGGGCCAGCCCCTCGCGGCCCATCTCCGAGAGCAGGTCCAGATCGCGCTCGACCAGTGCCGACTTGGTCACGATGCTGACCGGGTGGCGGGTTTCGTATAGTACCTCCAGCAGTTCGCGTGTCACCCGCAATTCGCGCTCCACCGGCTGATAGCCGTCGGTATTGATGCCCAGTGCGATCGGGGTGCAACGGTATCCGCGCCGGGACAATTCGCGGCGCAACAGTTCCGCCGCGCCGCGCTTCGCGAACAGGCGGGTCTCGAAATCGAGGCCTGGGGACAGACCGAGGTAGGCGTGGCTGGGCCGGGCAAAGCAGTACACGCAGCCGTGTTCGCAGCCGCGGTAGGGGTTGATGGATTGCCCGAACGGGACATCCGGCGAGTCGTTGCGGGTGATCACGCTGCGCGCGGTGTCGACGCCGACTGTCGTGCGCAGCGGTGGCAGCTCGTCGTCGTCCCGGTGCCAGCCGTCGTCCACCGCCTCGCGGCATGTGGGTTCGAAGCGCCCGTCGCGGTTGCTGACCGCACCGCGCCCCTTCGTTGGTCCGGGAGGGTTGATCATTCGTTGCGCCGGGTCCTCAAAGCACCAGACGGACCGGCTCGGGAGCCTCGCTGCGGGCCTCGACGCGGCCGATGATGGCCGCCGCCGGATAGCCGAGTCGATGCAGTTCGTCGACGCAGGCTTGCGCCTGTGCGGCGGGCACGCTCGCCAGCAGGCCGCCGGCGGTCTGGGGGTCGAACAGCAGGGGGAAGTGCGGATGCCGGGCTGCCTTTTCGAGGTCACCCACACCCCGGCGCAGGCGCAGGTTCTGCGGCTGCAGCGAAGACAGGATGCCCGCCGCTACGGTCTCGGCTGCGCCGTCCAGAAGCGGCAATGCGTCGACCTCCAGTACGACATCGACCCCGGATGCGCGCGTCATCTCCAGCAGGTGGCCCAGCAGCCCGAATCCGGTGACATCGGTGCAGGCCGTGGCCTCGAATCGGCGCAGGCCTTCCCCGCCGGCCTGGTTGCTCAGGCACATCGACGTGATCGCATCCTCGATCCAGCGGCCTCTGGCCTTGCGGCGCATGTCGGCCGCGAACAGGGTGCCGGTCCCGAGCGGCTTGGTCAGCACCAGCGCATCTCCGGGGCACATGCCGCCCTTGCGCCAGATCGCGTCCGGGTCCACGAGGCCGTTCACCGTCAGCCCGAAGGCCAGTTCCGCGCCCTCGCTCGAGTGCCCGCCGGCCAGCACCGCGCCGCTCGGCTGCAGGACCGCCAGCGCCCCGGCAAGCAGTTCATACAGCGATTCCTCCACCACGCGTTCCCGGCCGTACGGGACGGTGGCGATGGCCAGTGCCGACTGCGCCTCCGCACCCATTGCGAAGAGATCGCCCAGGGCATGGTTGGCGGCGATGCGCCCGAAAGTGTAGGTGTCGTCGATGAAGGCGCGGAAGTAATCCACGCTCTGCACCAGCAGGCGCCCCTGCGGCACCGATAGCACCGTGGCGTCGTCGGGTGCATCGATGCCCAGCACCACGTCGTCGCGCCGGGTCACCGGGAGACGCTGCATCACCCGAGTGAGCACCGTGCTGCCGACCTTGGCCCCGCAGCCACCGCAACGCATGGCCAGTGTCGAGAGCTCCCGGATCGCCTCCTGGTCGGCGACGCCGGAGGCCAGTTCCGGCCCGGCGTCTTCATCCATTTCGGGCAGTTCATTGAAGCGGTCCATGAACCGACGATCGATCCAGTCCTTCATCCGCCACAGCCAGGAACCCTCCATCGACCAGTTGCCGCGGGAGGCCACCGCGTAGCGATCGCCGGTACTGATGAGGCCGAGGAAGTTGCGCTGGGGCCGGTACGGACGCAGAGCGCGGCCGGTGGCGGCCCGGCGCAGGTTGTCGGTGAGGACCGGTCCCTGGCGCACCGCGAATACGCCGGACTTGGGCCGGGAATCCGGCAGGGCCGCGACATCGCCTGCTGCGAAGATCCCCGGATGGGATACCGACTGCAGGTTGGCGTCCACCCGTATGAAACCGCCCGGGTCCACCGCCAGGCCCGATTGCTCGGGCCAGGTGGGTGCCGAGGCCGAGGTCACCCAAAGCACAGCATCCGCGGACACCTCGGCATGTCCGTCGGCGAGAACCGATCCCGCGCGAACCTCGGTGACCCGGTGGTTCGTGAGCAGTCGGACGCCGCGTTCACCCAGCACCCGTACGAAGCGCCTGCGCACGCCTTCGCTGTGGGTCGGGAGCACCTCCGGGCCTTGGGTCAACAGAACGTATTCGAGGCGCTCCAGATCATCGCCGCGCTCGGCCAGCAGCCTCTGCAGCCGGTACTGGGTGGCAAGCGCCAATTCGACGCCGCCGGCACCGCCTCCAACCACCGCGATACGAAAACGCCCCTGACTCTCGATCACCCGCTCGATCAGGCGCACCCAGCCGCGCAGGAAAGCGTCGATGGGCTTGACCGGCAGCGCGAATTCAGCGGCTCCGGGAACGTCCAACGTGCCCGGCCGCGAGCCGGTGTTGATCGACAGCAGGTCGAAGTGCACCGGCGGGCGGCCCCCGACTTGCAGCGTACGCGCTTCAGGGTCGAGGCCCTCGACTTCGCCGTGATAGAGCCGGGCGCCGGCGAAACGCGAGAGCGGACCGAGGTCGATATGGCATTCGTCGAAGCCATAATGTCCGGCGATGTAGCCGGGCAGCATGCCGGAGTACGGTGTGTGGATGTCCCGGGTAATCAGCGTCAGGCGCAGGCCGGGGAGGGGGCGCATGCCGAAGCGGCGCAGCACCGCGACGTGGGAGTGGCCGCCGCCGACCAGCACCAGGTCCTTCGCGACGGGCGCGTTGGTCTTCTGCATCAGGAAATTCCCTTAGTCCAGTGGCGTTAACGTGAAAGTCGCGAGTTCGGCCCATCCGTGCAACATGCCGATGGATCGTGACCGTCCATCACGTAGGGTGCCGTGAGGCGCAGCCGAACCGCACCGAGATCATGCCGGCCCCGGCCCCGATCTCGACGCTCCCGGTGCTCGAGCGGCGCAAGTCGCTACGCTCATTGGCACCCTACGTCCTTCATTTTTCGCTTCGCCGGGTTCGTCATGCGGTCAAAGGGCGCAGGTGCGGAAACCCGCGAAGACGTCGTTGCGTTCCGGCCCATAGTAGTTGCGCCAGGTGTTCCGGATCAGCCGCGAGCGGGTGGCCCAGCCGCCGCCACGGAGTACGCGAGTATGCCCGAACAGGGGCATCGAGTAATCGCGGTACATGTCGGGCGTGAACCCCGGATAGGGTTCGAACACGGTGTCGGTCCACTCCCACACGTTGCCCAGCATCTGTCGGCAACCGAAGGCGCTGTCGCCTGCGGGCAGGGCCGCGACATCGATGGTACCCAGCGCGCCGCCGTCGAGGTTTGCGCGGCTCGGGTCGGGCAGATCATCGCCCCATGGATAGGGCCGCTTCACCGGTGCCAGGGTCTGCCCGTCGGCGTCCGGCTTGCCGGCTGCGGCCACTTCCCACTCGAGTTCCGTGGGCAGGCGTCGGCCCGCCCAGCGGCACCAGGCCTTTGCCTCGTGCCAGCTGACGTGGACCACCGCGGCGTGTGCAGGTAGTGGCTCCCACCGATCGAAATGACGCCACTCCCAGCCTTCCACGCTCTTGCGCCAGTACACCGGGTGTTCGAGCCCGGCACCGGCCCGCCACTGCCATCCCGCGTCGTCCCATAGTTCCGGTCGAAGGTAGCCTCCGTCCTCGACGAAGGCGGCGAACTCGGCATTGCTCACCGCGGCGCGGGCGATCTGGAACGGTCGCACCTGCATCGGGTGCCCCCATTTCTCGTTGTCGAAGATGAATCCATCCTCGGGGCTGGCACCAAGCACGAATTCGCCACCCGGGATCTCGGCGTCCCCTTCGAGGCTCCCAGCCTGCCAGCGGCGATCAACCGGCGCGCCGATGGCGGGGGTAGGGTAGGAGAGCGTCTGTCTCGTGTAGGTGAAGGCTTCGGTGTGCATGTCCTCGTGGAACACCGCGTAGCGGACGAGATAGTCCCGCTGCGGGTCCGGACCGTCGTTTGCGAGGTGATCCCGGACGCGCTGCAGAACGTGTTCCATGTAGGCGAGCGTGTCTTCCAGCGAGGGAAGCGGCAGGTCCCAGCGTGTGTCGTGAGCAATGTTGATGGAGTCGTAGAGTCGATCGACGTCGGGCCGGGTTGCGGGTTCGCCAAGGTGCTGCCGGAGTACCCAGTATTCGTGGAAATAGGCTGCGTGGCCAATCTCCCAACGCAGCGGATTCACCGTTGGCAGCCTGGGACCGAGCAGCTGGGAGTGGTCCAGGTCCTGGATCAGCGCGAGGGTCCGCTGGCGGCTGTCGTTCATCTGCGCGATCAATGCCGATTGACTGGCCAGGTGCATCGATCCCAACTCCTCGGGTAAGGTCAGACGGCGACGTTCGCATATTGGAGTGCGGGATGCGAGTTCACCTGATCACGCCGGTACCGTCCTCGGCAAAGGGCGGCAACTGGACCACGGCCGCACGCTGGGCGGCTATTCTGCGTCGTCTGGGGCACCGGGTGCGGGTCACCCGGGTTTACGGCGGTGAATCGGCCGATCTGATGGTGGCTCTGCACGCCTGGCGCAGCGCGGATTCGATCGCCCGGTTCGCCGAGATGCATCCATCGAAACCGCTGATCGTCGCCCTGACCGGAACCGATGCGTACCGCTTCATCCACAGCCATCCCGAGACTACGCTGCGTTCGCTGGAACTCGCCGACGTGCTGATCGGACTTCACGACCGTATCGGCGATGTCCTGACATCGGATCAACGCTCCAGATTGCGGGTGATTCACCAATCGGCGCCGCCCGGTCTCGCGCGCCGCCCGGCGCGGCGCAGCTTCCGTATCTGCGTGGCCGGGCACCTGCGCGAGGAAAAGGATTCGCTGCGGCCCGCATTCGCCGTGCGTGGTCTCCCCGCGCAAAGCCGCATTCGGGTGGACCACTACGGCGGGGCGCATACACCAGACTGGGCCGACGCGGCTCGGTCCGAGATGGCAGGCAATCCACGCTATCAATGGCATGGCGAGGTTCCGCGTTACCAACTTCGTCGGATTTTTGCGGCCGCACGGCTGATGGTTCTCCCGTCCCGCATGGAGGGGGGTGCGAACGTGATCTCGGAGGCGGTCATGGCCCGGCTTCCGGTCATCGCCTCGCGGATCGCCGGGTCGGTGGGACTGCTCGGCGAGGATTACCCGGGGTATTTCACGGTGGGCGATACCGAGGGCCTGCGACAGCAACTATTGCGCGCCGAGTCCGACCCGATGTTCTACCGTTCCCTCGAGAATGCGTGTGCTCACCGCCGGCCGTTGTTCACCGTCGAACGCGAACAGGCGGCGTGGCGAAAGTTGCTTGACGAGACTTGCGGGGGATAGACCTGTTGCAGTTGCAGCGGCTTCACGTCCGTTAGTCGGCATTGGACGAAAGTGTAGGGTGCCAACGAGCGCAGCGAATTGCGCCGCTCGTGGTCCGGGAGCCACGGTCGGCGCGGTATCGGTGCGGCTCGGCTGCGCCTCACGGCACCCTACGCGGGTTCTTGCACGCTACGTAAAGATCCGTATGTCCAGGCACCGG
>JAABSN010000084.1 GCA_011390385.1 Thioalkalivibrio nitratireducens
TCAGCTTGATGTGGGTGTCGCTGCCGGTCTGATCTCCGAAGCGCACCTTGTACCCGACTGCGGCGCCGATCTCCGATCCCAGTTCCTCGGCGATGCGCCCGGCCACCGAACGGGCGGCGATCCGCCGGGGCTGGGTATGGCCGATCAGGCCGCGTCGGCCGCGGCCTGCGTCGAGGCAGAGTTTCGGCAGTTGCGTGGTCTTGCCGGACCCGGTTTCGCCGCAGAGAACAAGCACGGGGTGATCGCGGATTGCCTCGACGATCCGGTCGCGCTCGGCATGAATCGGCAAGTCGCCGGCATAGCGCGTTGCCGGAAGGGTCGATCGAAATGCCTCCGCTTTCCGGATGGCTGCATCGAAGCGCTGACGTGCCTGGTCGAGCAGGCGGTCCGCGGGCTGGCGACGGCCGAGGCGCCGTTTCGCGCGCTCCAGGAGCTCCTGCACTGCGGGCTCGTCGGCCCGCAGCATTGCCTCCAGACGGGCCTCGATCTGCCGGGCCGGGGCAACGGCATCGGGTTCTCCCATCAGGAGGCAGGGAGGCGCAGCACCTCGATATTCTCACTGCGCAGACGTTCCAGCGCGTTATTCACCTGGGTCTCGCTGGCAAACGGACCCAGATAGACGCGATGAAAGCGCTGGCCGTTGACCCGGACCTCACGGATATTCGCCTGCAAGCCGACCATGGCCAGCCGCGCTTTCATTTCGTCCGCCTGCGCGAACTGGCGGAAGGAGCCGGTCTGCAGCAACACACGGCCTCCCGTACCCGGAGTCGTTTGCGGTACCGGAGTCGGTGCCGGAGTCGGGCGGGCTGCCGAAGGCTGTTCCGGCGCTGGCCCGGGGATGCGCACCTCGTCGCTCGGAAGCAGCTCGTAAAACTGGAAACGGGTGGTTTCCTGGGCGGGCGCCGTGACCTTCGGCGCCGCTTCCGGGGCGGGTTCCGAGGGACTGGGTGTGCCGTGGGTCAGCCAGCCAGGATCCTGGCCCATGCGGTCTGCGCCCTGGAGGTACAGCACCGCGGCCACGGCGAGACCGACCACCATGCCGGCGAGCAGCCACACCCACCCCGGCGTCGGCCGTCTGGATTCGGTGGACGCCGGCTTGCGCCGAACCTTGCGTGCCTGCGCCATGATCAGATCCTACATGCTTTCGGGTGCACTGACACCGAGGAGCTTCAGGCCGTTCGCCAGCACCTGCCGGATCCCGACGATCAGTGCCAGACGCGCGGACACCAGTTCCGCTTCCTCGGCGTTCATGAATGGAACCGCATTGTAGTAGGCATGGAAAGCGGCCGCGAGATCACGCAGATACTGGGCGAGTTGATGCGGCTCGTAGGCCATTGCAGCTGCGGCCACGACTTCGGGGAAACGGTCGAGTGTTGCCAGAAGCTCGGTTTCCGGATCCAGATTCAGCCGGGCGATCTCCGGGCCGTCGGCAGAGGCGGCATCGAGCCCGCGGTCGGCCGCCCCACGCAATACACTGCAGATTCGGGCATGGGCGTACTGGATGTAGTACATGGGATTGTCGTTGGACTGGCTCTTGGCCAGTTCCAGGTCGAAGTCGAGGTGCTGATCGCAGCGCCGCTGCACATAGAAGAAGCGCGCGGCGTCGTCGCCGACATCCTCGCGGAGTTCGCGCAGGGTGACGAAGCTGCCGGAGCGCGTGGACATCTGTACCCGTTCGTTGCCGCGGTAAAGGATGGCGAACTGTACCAGCAACACGTCGAGGCGGCTGTCGTCGAGGCCGAGCGCAGTCAGCGCGGCGCGTACCCGCGCGACGTAGCCGTGGTGGTCGGCGCCCCAGACGTTGATCATCCGGTCGAAGCCGCGCTCGAACTTTTCCCGGTGGTAAGCGATGTCGGACGCGAAGTACGTGTACTCGCCGTTCTCGCGGCGCACGACGCGGTCCTTGTCGTCGCCGTGATCGGTGGAGCGGAACCACAGGGCGCCGTCCTTCTCGTACAGAGCGCCACGTTCCTGCAGCAGGGCCACGGCTGCGTCGATGGCCCCGGAGTCCGCCAGGCTGCGTTCGGAGAACCAGTTCTGGTATTGCACTCCGAAGGCCCCGAGATCGCCGCGGATGTCATCGAGGATCGCGTTCAGGCCATGGTCGAAGAACTGCCGGTAGAGGTTCGGTCCGAGAAGGTCGACGGCGCGATTCACCAGGGCGTCGATGTAGGCCTCCTTGTCGCCCCCCTCGGGCTCGTCGGGCGGCAGGCCGTGCAGCACCTGCTCCGCCGGGTGCGCGCCGGCATCGCCCAGCAGCACCGAGAGATCATCGGCGATATCGCGGACATAGTCGCCGCGGTATCCGTTGGCGGGGAACGGCAGGACGACACCCCGCTTCTCCAGGTAGCGTACCCAGACACTCGCGGCGAGGATATTCATCTGCCGTCCCGCGTCGTTCACGTAATACTCGCGCGTGACGTCGAAACCGCAGAATGCCAGCAGATCAGCGACGGTGGCACCGTACGCCGCGCCGCGTCCATGACCGACATGTAGCGGTCCGGTCGGGTTCGCCGACACGAACTCGATCTGGACGGTCTGGCCGGCACCAATGTCGGAACGCCCGTAATCGGCGCGCGCGGCGGCGATGGCCTGCAGCACTGCGAAACGCGCGCTCTCCTCGAGCCGGAAATTGATGAAACCCGGTCCCGCAATCTCGACGGCGGCGAGGCCCGGTACCGTGGGAAACGCGGCCTGCAACCGTTCGGCGATTTCCCTCGGCTTGCGCCGCGCGGGACGCGCGAGTTGCATGGCCAGGTTCGCCGCGAAATCGCCGTGGTCACGCTCGCGGGTACGGGTCAGCCGCACCTCGATGCCGTGGTCTTCCGGCACGACACCGTCGTGCACAAGTTGGGTGAGCGCCGACTCCAGCGCCTGCTCGAGGATTTCTTTCAATGCCGTGATAACCGATTGCGGAAGAAAGCCCGTTATCTTAACCCAACCCGCCCATCAGGCGTGATTCATATCGTGCAGGAGCGACCTCTGGTCGCGATTCGGGGTTCGGCTGATCGCAGCTGGAAGCCGCTCCAACGGGGTCAGGAAAGGGTGATGGGGTCGACGTCGATGCTGACGCGAAGGTTGCGTGGGGAAGGGTTCCGCTGCCAGTGCTCGCGCGCATTGGTGAGCGTCCGATGCAGGGGCTTGCGGCTGGCCGACGCCAGCAGGATCTGCTCGCGGTAACGACGGTTTACCCGGTGCCGGGGCGCCGGTGCGGGTCCGAGAACCCGGACATCGCCGGCGTGGCGGCGCAGCTGTTCGGCGATCTCCCCGGCGTGTTGTGCACTGGCGTCGGGGGTTGGACCGTCGATGCGGATCAGGGCAAGAAAACCGAACGGTGGCATGCCGCTGCTGCGGCGCTCGTTCAGCAGGGGCTCGACCATGGCCGGATAATCGCCGGTACGCAGGCTCAGCATCAACGGGTGCTCGGGATGACCGGTCTGTACCAGTACAGTACCGGGTTCGCCGCCGCGGCCGGCGCGTCCGGCCGCCTGCAGGACCAATTGCAGGGTCTGTTCGGTCGCACGCAGGTCGACACTGAACAACCCCTGGTCGACGTCGATCACCCCGACCAGGCCGACCCGGGGGAAGTCATGGCCCTTGGCGAGCATCTGCGTGCCGACCACGATGCCGGCATCCATCGCGCGGATGCTTTCCAGACAGTGTTCCAGCTCGCCACGCCGGCGGATACTGTCCCGATCCAGCCGGACCATCGGGACCTCGGGAAAGTGACGCGAAAGCGCCCGTTCCAGGCGTTGGGTTCCGAATCCCTGGTGGGTCAGTGGCTGGCCGCACTGCGGGCAGGAGTCGGCGAGCCGCGCGCTGAAACCACAAAGGTGGCAGATCGACTGTCGTGCCGCCGCATGCACGGTCAGGCGCGCATCGCAGTGCGGGCAGTCGGCAACCCATCCGCAGTGGTCACAGGCCAGCACGCGGGCGAACCCCCGGCGATTGAGCAGGATGAAACACTGGCGGCCCGCGGCCAGGTTTTCGCGGATCGCATCCAGCAGCGGGCTGGAAAGACCTTCGTCGGGACGGTGCACGCGGGTGTTCACACAGCGCACGGGCGGTGGCTGTGAACCATCCGGACGGGTACGCAGGTGCAGGTGCCGATAGCGTCCTTCGCGTGCCTTCAGCAGCGTCTCCAGTGTCGGTGTCGCGGAGCCGAGGACGACCGGGATGGATTCGATGTGACCACGCATGATGGCAAGATCGCGCGCATGGTAGCGCAGGCCGTCCTGCTGCTTGTAGGCCGGGTCGTGTTCCTCGTCGACGATGATCAGCCCGAGCCGGGGCAGTGGAGTGAACAGTGCCGAGCGGGTGCCGAGCAGCAGGCCTCGGCGTCCAAGGCGGGCGTTGTCCCAGACCCGTAGCCGTTCGCCCGCCGCAAGTCCCGAGTGCAGCGCTGCGACCTGACCGGGGAAACGTCGACTGATCCGCCCGATGAGCTGCGGTGTCAGGGCGATCTCCGGAACCAGTATCAGGATCTGAAGATCCCGGGCCAGCATGTGCGCCGCTGCCTCCAGGTAAACCTCGGTCTTGCCGCTGCCGGTAACCCCGTCCAGCAGGAATACGGCGCGCTGGCCCGAGTGCCCGGCGATGGTGGTGACGGCCTGCTGCTGTTCCCCGGTCAGGCCGACTGCGGGGCTGCCCGCGGGTGGACACTCGGTCGGCGCTTCGACGGTTTCGATCAAGCCGCGCGTTGCCAGACGTTCGAGCTCGCTCCGGCGCAGTCCAAGCCCGGTCAAGTCGTTCAGGATTTCCAGCGAAAGCGCCGCGTCCGCACTCCGCAGCCCTTCAATGACGGCCTGCTGACGCGGACCCAGCCGTGTCGGTTGCGTGGTCTCTTTCAACTGCCAAGGGAGGTCCGGCGGTTCTGGTGCGGGTAACGCCTTGCCTGCACGCAATGTCGGCGGCAGGGCGTTCAGAATGACCTCACCGATCGGATGATGGTAGTAGCGGGCGGCGAAGCGCAGCAGTTCCAGAATCGTGGGCGGAAGGATCGGCCCGGGGTCCAGGACTTCGTCCACGGGGCGAATTCGAGCCGGGTCGACACTTGATGCCTCGGCCGTCTCGAGGACGATACCGATCTGCTCGGAGCGACCGAAGGGCAATCGGACGCGTTGGCCAACGGCCGGTTGCCTGCCATCCGGGCAGGCATAGTCGAAAAGCTGGTCCAGCGGTCGGTCCAGCGCCACTCGGATGAATGCCTGCCGTTGCATGGAAAACAAGTCTACGGCAAGGGTGCTATCGATGGGCTGCGGTGCTGGCCGAATGGGTACCGAGTTATCCACCAATCCTGTGGATAAGTCTGTGGATAGTCGTGGGGTAGTGGCTTGAGAGCCTTGTCCCATAAGGACTTGTCTCGAATCGGTCAAAAAACGTTCAATTTTAAAATAACTAATAAAAACAATTAACTATGAACATTTCGTAAAATTTTGCCAAGGAAATGCAGGCTAAGTGGTCCTCGACGGGGCCTTGCACCCGGATTGTGCATAACTTCTGGCGTAAAGGTCGCCAATCACTTGACAGAGACGATGAAACCTCGTGCGGAAGTCATGGCGCAGATGGCCAGGCAGAAACGTCACGACACCCCGCAGGATGAAGCCCGTAGGGTGCCAATGAGCGCAGCGAATTGCACCGGTCGCGGCCCGGTAGCCTGCGGTCCAGGCCTGCGTGGTATCGGTGCGGTTCGGCTGCGCCTCACCGCACCCTACGAGATCCACCATTCACCCGATTTCCTTGATCGCGTGGATCAGTTCGGAGGCGGCTTTCTGGCCATCGCCGTAGAGCATCCGGGTGTTGTCGGCGTAGAACAGATGGTTCTCGATTCCCGAGAACCCGGCGCCGCGGCCGCGCTTGATCACGATCACGTTCTTTGCCTGGTCGGCGTTCAGAATCGGCATGCCGTAGATCGGGCTGTCGGGATCGGTGCGGGCGACCGGGTTCACCACGTCGTTGGCGCCGATGACGATGGCGACGTCGGCGGTCTTGAACTCGTTGTTGATCTCGTCGAGGTCGTAGATGATGTCGTAGGGAACGCCGGCCTCGGCGAGCAGCACGTTCATGTGCCCGGGCATGCGCCCGGCAACCGGATGGATCGCGAATTTCACCGCGACGTCGCGATCGATCAGAAGCTGCGTGAGTTCCCAGATCTTGTGTTGCGCCTGGGCCACGGCCATTCCGTAGCCGGGGACGATGATCACCTTGTTGGCGAACGCCATCATGATGCCGGCGTCGGGCGCATCGATCGGTTTCAGGCTGCCGCCCACGGCTTCGGCTTCCGCACCACTGCTGCTGCCGAACTGCTTGAACAACACGTTGCTGATCTTGCGGTTCATCGCCTTCGCCATCAGCTGGGTGAGCAGAGTGCCGGCGGCACCGACCACGATACCGGCGATCATCAGCGCCGGATTGTCGAGCACCAGACCCTTGAAACCGACCGCAAGGCCGGTCAGGGCGTTGTACAGCGAGATCACGACGGGCATGTCGGCGCCGCCGATCGGCAGCGTCATCAGCACCCCGAAGGCCAGGGCAAGCACGAAGAACAGCAGCAGCACGACGCTGTTCACGTCGCCGCCGCTCAGGGCCAGGGAGAACCCGAGGATGATGATCAGCGCGAACAGGCCGAGGTTCACCCATTGCTGCGCCGGGAAATGCACGGTCTTGTCCATCAGCCCCTGCAGCTTGGCGAAGGCGACCATCGAGCCGGAGAAGGCGATCGAGCCAATCAGCGAACCGAGCACGGCGATGGCGAGGATTACGTCCGAGGCCGTCTCGGGGTCGGCCTGCAGCAGGTAAATGGCACCGATACCGGCTGCGGCACCGCCGCCCATGCCGTTGTACAGCGCGATCATCTGCGGCATGTCGGTCATCGCGACTTTCCTGCCGCTCCACCAGGCGAGACCGCCGCCAATCGCGATGCCGAGGATGATCAGCAGGTAGTTGACGGTACCGTGGACCTCCGGGTGGGCAAAGGTGACGACGGTAGCCAGCACCATGCCGATGCCCGCCCAGACGATGCCGCGCCGCGCCGTGGTCGGCGAGGCCATCTGCTTCAGGCCGACGATGAACAGGATCGCGGCGATGAAGTACGCGATGTTGATGACGGTCATGACCAGGCTCATTACTTGCCTCCCTTGTTGCTGGTCTTGAACATCTCCAGCATGCGTTCGGTCACGACATAACCGCCGACCGCGTTACCGGCCGCGAGGATGACCGCGATGAAGCCGACGAGTTGTTCCAGCGGGGTGGCTGCGTGGCCGAGCGCGACCATGGTGCCCACGAGCACGATGCCATGGACGAAGTTCGAGCCCGACATCAGCGGGGTGTGCAGGATCACCGGTACCTTGGAGATGACCTCGTAGCCGGTGAAGGCCGCGAGCATGAAGATGTACAGCGCGACGAAACCCTCGATCATGATGCGTCTCCCTGGATCGCTTCGCGGGTGGGGGCGTGGACGATCTCGCCGTCCCGGGTGAGGCAGCTCTTCGCGATGACCTCGTCGTCCCAGTCCGGCTTGAATTCGCCGTCCTGGATCATCGGAGTCAGGAAGTTCAGCAGATTCTTGGCGTACATCTCCGAGGCGTGCAGCGCGACCTGCGACGGCACGTTCAGTGGTCCGTGGATGATCACGTCGCCGTGCTCGATGGTCTTGCCCGGTTCGGTCAGTTCACAGTTGCCGCCGCCCTCGGCGGCAAGGTCGACGATCACCGCGCCGGATTTCATGCCGCGAACCATGTCTGCGGGAATCAGCTTTGGCGACGGGCGCCCGGGGATCGCGGCGGTGGTGATCAGCACGTCGGCCTTGGCGATGAAGCCGGCCAGCGCCTCCTGCTGCTGTTTCTTCTCGTCGTCGGTCAGTTCGCGGGCGTAGCCGCCCTCGCCCTCGGCCTTCACACCGAGATCCAGGAACTTCGCACCCAGCGACTCGACCTGCTCCCTGGTCGCGGAGCGGACGTCGTAGGCCTCGACCATTGCGCCCAGCCGACGGGCGGTGGCGATGGCCTGCAGACCGGCGACGCCAGCACCGATCACGATCACCTTGGATGGACGGATGGTGCCGGCAGCGGTAGTCAGCATCGGGAAAAAGCGGCAGGACAGGTCCGCACCCATCAGCGCGGCCTTGTATCCGGCCACCGCCGCCTGCGAGGACAGGGCATCCATGCTCTGGGCGCGGGAGATGCGCGGGATCAGTTCCATCGCGAAGCTGAGAATCCTGCGTTTCTGCAGTGCGGCGACCACTTCGGGGCTGCGATGGGCGTGGAAGAAGCCGACCAGGGTCGCGCCCTCCGGGAGTTGCTCGATTTCGGCCGGCGTCGGCGGGGCGACGCGGACCATGATGCTGGCCTGCGCGTACACATCCGCCGTGTCCAGCACCTGTGCGTCGGTATAGGCGGCGTCGGGGAACCGTGCGGCGGCCCCGGCGTCCTTTTCGATCAGCACGCTCACGCCCATTTTCCCGAAGCGGGCGGCAACCGTCGGATCCAGTGCGACCCGGCGCTCGCCGCTCGCGATTTCCTTCGGAACCGATAACTTGACTGGCATTCGTTCTCTCCCGAGCCTGGCGACGGATACCCGTCGCCAGGCCGCGTTGGCGGAAATTCAAGATTGATGCGTCAGCGCACCCCATTGGTGCAGCGCGAGCAAAAATGGATGGGGAGTGTAGCCGAATCGGTTGGCGGCATAAACCGGACCAGGGGCGTTCGCCGTAGCGCCCGCAGCGCCCCTTGAGGACGCAGGGCGCTGGGTGTCAATGGACGCAGCGAATTGCACCGCTCGAGGCCTGAGCACCTTGAGGTCATGGCCGGCGTGGTATCAGTGCGGTTCGGCTGCGTCTCACGGCACCCTGCGCGGGTTCTTGCACGCCAACCCTGCCCGGATCGGCATCGGCATTACGTCGGTGTTCCGACAAGATGGCGGGCCCTCTGCGCCGCGGCCCCCGAATCTTCGCGGCGTGATTATTGCTTTCTGTCGCGTCCCTGATTATTGTCCACCAAGATCGGGCGTGACTGGGAGTAACCGCGATGGTGCCGCTGCATCAGCAGGTCCTGCGCACTGACGCCGCCGGAATGCCGCTGGAGTGGATCGATTACCAGCAGGCGGTTCGTCTTTATCACGGGGGGCAGGTTTCCTACACCTGCGGCACCCTGCTCTACCGCGTTCGTGGAGGCATCAGTTCGTTTACCGGCCGCCAGTCCGTGGTGGAGGTGAATTCGATCATTGCGACGCACGGAACCTGCCGAGCGATTCCCCGGGCGTACGTGCCTCCCCTGAACAACGCGACCCTGTTCCGTCGCGACGCCCATACGTGCATGTACTGCGGAAACCACTTCAGGGAACCCGAACTCTCCCGCGACCACGTGACACCGCTGAGTCAGCAGGGCGAGGATACCTGGACCAACGTCGTCACGGCCTGCAAGCGCTGCAACAATCACAAGGCGGGGCACACGCCCGAGCAGGCCGGGATGCAACTGCTCGCGATCCCGTTCCGCCCTACCCATGCCGAGTACATCTACCTGAAGGGCCGTCGCGTACTGGCCGACCAGATGGAATTCCTGCAGGCCCACTTCCCCCGCAGCAGTCCCTTGCGCGCGCGCCTGCGTGAGCCCATCGCTCATTAAGGATGGTCGATTGGCACGAATGCTCCGCAAGCCGGATTCGCGCCTGTACTCAGCCCGCCAATGGCGCGCGCAGCGTGGCACCAACAGACATGCCGAGGCGCGCCACCACGGACGATGAAAGGCGTAGGGTGTCAATGAGCGCAGCGAATTGCGCCGTTCGAGGCCCGGGAGCCAGGACCGGCGTGATACCGGTGCGGTTCGGCTGCGCCTCACCCTACGCGGGTTCTTTCACGTTCGTCGTTGCGGAGCTTCTGTGCCAATCGGGTGAGGATTTGCTCAGGAGCCCGCCTGCGGTATCGTGCATTGCTGGTCGGGCTGCTCGAAATGCGTCCGACGCCTCCTGAATGAGGAATGCCCTTGAAATATCTCGGTGAAGCCGACTACCGGCATGGAAGCGCGAGCCATATCGGCGTACTGGTGACGAATCTGGGTACCCCGGATGCTCCGACAGCGAAGGCGCTGCGCCGGTATCTCAAGGAATTCCTGTGGGATCCGCGTGTTGTCGAGGTGCCGCGGCCGCTCTGGTGGCTGATCCTGAACGGTGTGATCCTGAACATACGGCCCCGGCGGAGCGCCGCAAAGTACGCAACGGTATGGACCAACGAGGGTTCGCCGCTGCTGGTGATCGCGCAGCGCCAGGCCGAGGGTATCCGCAAGCGCCTGGCCAAGCGGGCGCCCGATCACATACCAGTGGCCGTGGGCATGCGCTACGGCAATCCCTCCATTCCGGATGCATTGAACGAGTTGCGCCAGCAGGGTGTGCGCAAGCTGCTGGTCCTGCCGCTGTACCCGCAGTACTCCGCCAGTACCACGGGGTCGACCCTGGACGCGGTGGGCGCGGAGTTGAGCGGCTGGCGCTGGATACCGGACCTGCACTTCGTCGCCGGGTACGAACGGGAGGGCGGCTATATCAATGCCCTTGCGGCCAGCGTGCAGGAACATTGGGACCAGAATGGCCGCGCGGAACGCCTCATCATCTCGTTTCATGGAGTGCCCAAGCGCTATCTGCTGGCAGGAGACCCCTATCACTGCCTGTGTCATGCGACGGGTTTCCAGCTTGCACAAGCGCTGGGGTTGGCGGAGGGGCAGTGGCAGGTCACCTTCCAGTCGCGGTTCGGGCGCGCGGAGTGGTTGCGACCGTACACCGACGAGACATTGAAGGCTCTGCCTGAACAAGGGGTCCGGAGTGTCGATGTAATCTGCCCGGGTTTTTCCGCGGATTGCCTGGAAACGCTCGAGGAGATCGCAGCCGAGAACCGGGATTACTTCCTGGAGGCGGGCGGAGAGCACTTCAGCTATATTCCGGCATTGAACGACCGGCCCGACCACCTGGATTTCCTGACCGAACTGGTTCTTGATCATGCACGGCCCTGGCTGGACAGGCTGAGCAATGATCCGGAAACGCTTGCGCGGGCGCGCGACCGTGCACTGGCGATCGGTGCTGCGCGATAGCGTTGCCTGTGCGAGCTGCACTGCGGGACTCGGAAATGATTGTCCATCCTGAAATCGGGGCGGTGATCATCGGCGACGAGATTCTGAGCGGCAAGCGCCAGGACCGGCATCAGAACGCATTGATCCTTGCTCTGGCCGAGCACGGTCTGGAACTGGGATGGGTGCGGATCGTCGGCGACGGCGCCGACCTGCTGACCGAGACCTTCCGCGAAACAGTCCGGCGTGATTCCTGGGTCTTCAGTTTTGGCGGCATCGGGGCGACACCGGACGACCGGACCCGCGCCTGCCTGGCCCGCGCGCTCGGTCGTCCGCTGGTGCGGCATCCGGAGTTCGTCGCGCTTCTGGAAGCCCGCTTTGGAGCGGATGCCTACCCGCATCGGGTCCGGATGGCCGAACTGCCCGAAGGCTCGACGCTGATTCCCAATCCCGTGAACGGTATCCCGGGTTTCAGTTGCGAACGACATTTCTGCGTTCCGGGATTCCCCGCAATGGCGGAGCCAATGGTGCGCTGGGTACTGGACACGCAGCTCGCCTCGATTTCCCCGCTGCGGTTCCCGGCGGAGCGAAGCCTGCGCGTGTTCGGTATCCCGGAGAGCCGCCTTGTGCCACTGCTGGAGACGATGGAAGAACGGTATGCCGACCTGCGTGTCTCCAGCCTCCCCGGTACCGAGGAGGGTCAATCACGGATCGAACTGGGGGTTCGCGGCGAAACGGAACGCGTGGCAGCGGCGTTCGACGACCTCAGGCGTTCCCTGGTGACGCTTGGTTTCGTCGCGCATGATGAGGATCTGGAAATCCTACCGCCGCGCTGACGATCATGGTGATAGCACGCCATTATGACGTCTGACAGGACACTATAGCCGCACGCGTTCCGTTACACTGTCTCCCGTTTCCCGACGGCGCCAGGGTCCTTGGTCTCCCGCCGGGTTTCCCCTTGTCCTGTCTGACTTCGGAGTACGTCACGTGGAACCTGCCGCGTGTCTTCCTGGCCCCGGTTTTCTCGAAAAGCTCGCAACCAGCGGGCTGGCCGTGTTGCCCGGGTATGTCGATCCGTTTCTGGTCGGAGCGCTGCGGCAAGAGGTTCAGGCCGGCCGCGCGCTGACCGGAATGCGGCAGGCAGGCGTCGGCAGGGGCCGGGGTCATCGGGTTGTTTCCGAAGTTCGCGGTGACTGGATTCGCTGGCTCGACGGCTCGACGGATGCGCAACGGCTGTTGCTCGGGGAGCTTGAACGGATCCGCCGCGAGGTCAACGAGTCCCTGATGCTCGGGCTTTTCGAAATCGAGGCACATTTTGCCCTCTATCCCCCGGGGGCCGGCTATCAGCGTCATGTCGATGCGTTCCAGAATGACAACCCCCGCCGCCTGTCGGCAGTGCTGTATCTGAACCGCCACTGGCGTCGCGTCCAGGGAGGGGAACTCGCGGTTTACGACAGCAACGGGCGCGAAATAACGCGCATCCTCCCCGAAGCCGGAACGCTGGTGTTGTTCCTGAGCCAGCACGTTCCGCATGCGGTCCTGCCGACCCGGCGCTGGCGCGCCAGTATCGCCGCCTGGTTTCGATTGCGCGAGGCCGAAAACCCGTTATCGAGCCTTGCCCGGCTTCACCCCAACGATGCCGTCAAACCCGCTGGTGCAGGAGAAGGACAGCTGTCGGGCCGAACGGTGCCGCCAGGCTCGATTCTGTAGGGTGTCGGGGGAGCCCCGGAGATCACGATGTCTCTCGCATCCACGCCCGGGGGCTCTGAGCCGCGCCATCGCCTGCGCGAAAGGATGCTGCATTTTCACATTGGTTATCTGAAGTATAAACTGGAAAATCTGATGGACCCGCACGGGTTCGACGATCTCGTGACGAACTTTGCATTCTTGGATGACGTTGCCGCCAATGGTCTCTGACGCTCGGTGCGTTCACGAGACCGGAAGGATGCCTTGCCATTTTCTTCCGTCGGACGGTCGCGCTGCAGCGATGGCCCATGGGGAAACAACCCCGTCCGACGGGACTCAGGAGCGCTTCGAAAATGAATTTGTTGATCACTGGTTGCGGCGGATTCATCGGCAGCCACCTGTTGGAACGCCTGTTACCCGACGCGCGGCACAGCATCGTCGGCTGGGACCACGATACGACGCGGATCGAACACCTGCTGGGACATGAGCGCCTGACCTATCGGGGCCGCGATCTCTTTGCGGTGGACAGTGACGCGATCCTGGAAGCCGACGTGGCAACGGCCGACGTGGTGATTCATCTGGCGGCGATCTGCAATCCTTCGCAATACAACACCAGGCCGCTGGGTGTGATCCGCTCCAACTTTCTGGACGCCATGCAGGTGGTCGACCTCTGCACCACGCACAACACGTGGCTGATTCATGTTTCCACCAGCGAGGTTTACGGGCGAACCCTGTCGAGCTATGTCGGGGACGACGACTATCGCAATCCGGCCCTGTTCGAGATGCACGAGGACACCACACCCCTCGTTCTGGGACCGGTACACAACCAGCGCTGGTCCTACGCCTGCGCCAAACAGCTGTCCGAGCGCTACATCTACGGTTGCCACTTCGAGCACGGTCTGCCATTCAGTGTCATTCGGCCGTTCAACTTTTTTGGTCCGAAGATGGATTTCCTGCCCGGTATCGAGGGCGAGGGGATTCCTCGCGTGCTGGCGTGTTTCCTCTCGGCATT
>JAABSN010000085.1 GCA_011390385.1 Thioalkalivibrio nitratireducens
AGTTCAAGACATCGAATGCGAAGTGGATCGGTGCAATGTCGCGGTCCTGATCGTCTACGAGCTGGCGCGGGGCGGGGCGATGCTGCGGGGGACACGCGGCCAGCGCAGCGTCATGGAGACCTGGATCCGGTCGGACGGGGGTTGGTGGCATGTCTCGTCGTGAATGCGGGTGACGAGATCACCCGTCGGCGAGGCCGTCGACAGTAAAAAGCGGATCGGGCGCGCTTGCTTTGCAAATTGAATTGGAATAAGCTAGACTTTACGTGCGCATCTGAGGACAGCGTGATCAGCTGTGCGTGGATGCACGTGATCACAGAGCCCTGTGTAAACTCAACTAGGAGTGTTGTAATGAAAAGAAATGCCTTGACGACCGCGGTCCTGGCTGGATTGACCGGAGTCGCCGGGCTGGTGGGAACAGCCAGCGCGGTTAATGTCAATCCGGACGGCCTGGGCCAGGTTCTCATTTATCCCTACTACACCGCTCGAGGCGGAAATGACACGCTGATTTCGGTGGTCAACACGACCAGCGACGCCAAGGCGGTCAAGGTTCGTTTCCTCGAAGCGATGAACTCAACCGAAGTTCTTGACTTCAACCTGTACCTGTCGCCTTTCGACGTCTGGACCGCGGGTGTCACGACGATCGAACAGGATGATGCTCCGGGTTCGTCCGGCGCGCGCCTGATCACCTATGACAATTCCTGCACCGTGCCGTATTTCTTCGGCAACAGCACTGACGCCGCCGGTAACACGATCGGTGAGCAGGAGTTCCAGACCTTCGCACTGGGTGACCTCGACCCGACCGACAACATCGACATCGAAGGCGACGGTGGTCCGGTCGACATGGCTCGTACCGCCTCCGGCTATCTCGAAATGATCGAGATGGCGGTCATCACCGACGAAACCGAAGATTCCGCAACGGCGCTGACTCACATCGAAAGCACCGGCGCTCCCGCGGACTGTCAGCAGCTGGTTGATGCATGGACGGAAATCCTCCAGGCTGGCGCGAATGATCCGGACAACTACTGGATTGTCGACCCGGCTGTGGATACCGATCCGCCTGCGGGCGGTCTGTTCGGTGGCGGTTCCATCGTCGATGTTGCGCAGGGAACGATGTTTACCTACAACGCAACCGCAATCGACAACTTCCGGACTGCTCAGATTCATACCAACCCCGGGTTTGTGGATCCCAGCCTTCTGGACGCGCAGGGCTCCAGCACGGTGTTCGTGAGCGGCCAGACCCTGCCGACGACGAGCAGCTGGGCTACGGCCGGCGGTGATTCGCTTCAGGGCATTCTTGCTGTGAATGCGATTCTGACCCACGACACGATCATGAACGAGTATGTCGTGGCGGGTGACGCATCGGCCCGGTCCGAGTGGGTCGTTACGTTCCCGACGAAGCGCCCGCACGTCCAGGGGGTTACGCCGATCGCACCGTTTACCGACATTTGGGACGGTGGCACCGATACCTTTGATCCGGCAACGGATACCCTTCCGTTCCTTGACGATCTGATTGCTTGCGAGCCGGGCGTCCTGAGAATCTGGGACCGGGAAGAAGGACCGTTCGCCGAGGATCCCGAAACCGATATTCGTCCGCCGGTCGTGTCTCCGCGTCCGCCGACGCCGACCGAGCCAGAGGATCCGCCGTTCCAGCTTTGCTGGGAAGCAAACGTCATTCGGTTCACCAACCTCGAAGACGATATCCCGGGTCAGACCGAGATCCTTGGCGCACGGTTGGCCAACGGAACGCCTTACGCGGGTTACACCAACTTCGACACGGGTGGAATCACCGAAGGTTGGGCACGCATGACGTTCAACCAGACTTCGTTGGCTGACGATGCTGGTCGCGTGTACACGGGTCTTCCAGTAGTTGGTTTCTGGGTCAACACGTTTGAGCTCGGAGCCGCCTTTGGGGACGGTGTCAAGTCCAACTATGGTGGTAGCTTCGACCACCGTGCGACCCGCGTGATCTCAGCGCCGACAGCGCAGTAAGATCCTGCAGAGGTCAGCGTCACGCAACTGCGTGATGACGAAAACGCACCGGGCCCACTCAATGGGTCCGGTGTTGATTCAGGAAAGCCACCCAACTTCGGGTGGCTTTCTTGTGAGATACAGGCCAAGAATTCAATTCACTATTGGAACTTTAGCGAACTTTTAAGGCCCTACGAAGTACCTTTGTTGGCAGAAAATACTGATAGCCCTTTTCCCTTTTCCCTTTCCCCCATCGTGATCGCCCAGTGACATCGACTAATCAACGCCTTCTTCGTTTCTCGGTTGTACCGCTATTGGTTGCGGTCGCTACTGCGTCTTTCTCTCAGGACGTTCCACCCGTCCTTGATCTGAGAAGTGATCCGCCCCAGACGATCGCCCTTGATCCCGATCGTGTCGTCGAGATCAACCCGGAGACGGGGGACGTCATCATTTTTCCGGCCAATCCGCTCGAGGCCTGTCAAGGAGGCGGAGGCGGATGTGACGATACACAAGTCCAGATTGTCGAATTCAACGCCCAGCCGACACCGGTCAATGGGGTGATCTCTGTGTTCAACGGGACGACAATCGACCTGAGTTGGTCCACACGTGGGGCCTGGGAATGCAGAGGCGGACCGGGACTCACGAGCCTGGGCTGGTCCACGACCGAGTACACGCTGCCGACACAACAGTTGCCGACCTCGCCTTATCGGCTGGTAGTCAACAATCTGGCCGCGGGGAACTACACCTTAGAATTGCAATGCCGAAACGGAAGCGTGCCCGCGAATCTCGCGTTGACAATCGAAGTGCTGCCTGTTTCAACGGGCGACTGTTCCGCACGGACCCCGCCGTCCGGACTGAACCGGGATGTCACGATCTTGCGTGATGATCCGTCCACCACAAGAACGTGGACCGAGCTTTTCGGCGCAGAATTCCCCGATGGCACAGGAATCGTACAAATTCATAGAATTGGCAATGACCAGTACGCAGCTGTGGAGTTTGTCACGCCGGAGTTTCTTGGCGGAGAGGATGGACGCCTCAAATTCGCAGAAGTGACCACGGTGCAGAAACTTGCCAATCCGATGCTGGTCAGTATCTCCGAGTGTCCGGGCGATTTCGGACCGGCCGTGCCCACCAATTGCCGGAAATATCGTGATCTGACCCTGTTTAACTCCTTCCCCTGGTCGGAACCGGCAACCGCCGAGTCATTCGATTGTGTTTTGCAGCCGAGCACTCGCTATTACCTCAACCTGGTGCCCGCCGGTACTTCGCGTTCGGATCCGCTCCCGGCCTCGCAGAACGTCGATTGGCTTTGTAGCGGAGACCCCAATCAATCTGCCTGCGATTTCGGAATGCGTAAGGAATAGCTTGCGCGATGAACTTGCGATTCGTACAGATGGCGATCTATTTGCTGGGCGCCTTTACCGGGTTGACGCAAGCCGTTCCATTGGCGGCGCAGACGACGGCGGGGCCCGCGGAGGCCCCGTTCATCATCCCGGAGCCGGATTCGACAACGCTGGCGACCCGTGGCAACGTCCAAACCACCGCGGCGGAGTTTGCCGGTTTCATTGAAATGATCCCTTCCGAGGATCGCGCTGCGTTCTTGTCCGACAACTCCCGCGTGGATAAAGTCATTCAGGATCAACTGATTCATCGTCTCTTGGCGGAGGACTACATTGCCGAGGGTGCGCTTCAGAATCCAGATGTGGTCGCACGATTGAAGAACAGGATCGTTCTTCATCTTTCCGAAGAGTTCAGAGATCAACTGATGGAGCTCCCCGACAACATTGACGTCGAAGTCATCGCAAAAGAGCGCTACACCGCGAATCCCGAACAATTTCAAGAACCCGAGACCGTCAGCTTCACCCAGGTATTCTTCAGTCCAGAGAAAACGAAGGAAGAGGCGCAGTCCGTGTATTCCGATTTCGTAAGAGAAATCGAATCCGGGACGTCGTTCGATGAACTTGTTCTGCAGTTCTCGGAAGAACCGGGACTCGAGCGCCATCAAGGCAAGTACGAGGATATCGCTTTGCGACGTATCGACGGTCAGTTCCGCGCGATCTTGAGTGGGCTCACCGAGCCAGGTCAGGTATCAGAACTGTTTAAAACCCGTCTCGGCTGGCACGTTGTCCGCCTCGACGCCAGGCAGGAAGCAACCATTCCCTCTTTTGCCGAAGTGCAGGCAGATCTGGAGCGCCAGATCCGATTGGATACCGGGGTCGAGCAGTACGAGCGTCACGTGAAGCGTCTTTTGGACGCCAATCCCGTCGATTTCAATTCGACTGCAATCGAACAGGCCATTTCGGACCTTTCTCGATCGCAATGAAGCCGCGGTTTGAGCAACTACGAAATCCGTCTGGATAGGTGAGCCGCTCATTGTCAGGGGAGCCGTGAGATGCTGATCTCCCTTGTTCTTCGGGAACTTGGTTCCCGATTTGTCGGCAGCTCGTCCGGATGGCTCTGGCTGATTGTCACTCCTGCGCTGCTACTCGCAGTGTACGCGCTCGTTTTTGGTGTGATTTTCCAGGCCCGAGCGCCAGCCAATCTGGAAGTCAGCTTTGTTTCATGGCTTGCGGTCGCACTCTGGCCGTGGTTAGCATTTCAGGATGCGATTCTCCGCGCCAGTGAAAGCATGCCGGAGCATGGGGCCCTGATTTCGAAGGTGCCGATGCAGCGCGAACAGTTGGCGCTGGCCAGTGCGATTGCGGCCTTCGTTCTCCAGCTGGTCGGTTATCTCGTGGTGGTGCTGCTGCTTGCAGCGCTGGGTACACGGATTCATGTCGTCGGCCTGCCTGCTGCGTTGCTGGCGATCGCAACCCTGGCGATCCTGGCTCTGGGCCTCGGTCTATTTGCCGCCGCTGTCCGGGTGTACTGGCGCGACCTCCAGCATCTCCTCGCAACGCTGCTGATGATGTGGTTCTTCCTCACACCCATCATTTATGCACCCTCGCTTTTGCCTGACGAGTTGCAGCTTCTGGTGTTCGCCAATCCGCTTGCCGGCCTGATGACGGATCTTCGCGGCGCCCTGCTGCAGGGCAACGCATGGCCCGGGACGTCCACCCTGATCCTGCTCCCGGTTTCGCTTTGCCTGTTTGCAGCCGGTCTCTGGTTCTTCCGGCGCCTGAGCCCCTTTTTCGAGGACTTCCTTTGAGTCTTCTGCTTTCGGCGCGGGAGATCGGAAAGACCTTTCCGCCAACGGGCACCTCGGGGCGAGGTCTGGCGGCAATGTGGTCCGTGCTCCGACACGGCCAGACGGGCCGCGGGACGGACGTGCTGCGTCACATCTCCTTTGAGATTGAGCGCGGACAGTCCTTGGGCGTCATCGGCGCGAATGGTGCCGGAAAGTCAACCTTACTGAAGATTCTCACCGGCGTGATGGCTCCGAGCACGGGGACGCTTCAGGCGACCGGGACGATTTCGGCCTTGCTGGAACTCGGCGCCGGCTTCGAGCCGGAGTACTCCGGCATGGAAAACCTGCGCATGAACGCGACGTTTCTCGGCCTGAAGAAACAACAGATTGATGATCGGCTCGATGACATCCTGGCCTTTGCGGACATCGGCGAGGCCATTCACGAGCCGATCAAGCACTACTCGTCGGGCATGGTCGTGCGTTTGGGCTTTGCCGTCGTCGCCTCGGTCAAGCCCGATCTGCTGATTACCGATGAGGTCCTTGCCGTTGGGGACGAGTCGTTCCAGAAGAAGTGCATTCGCTGGGTCGAGGGCTATCTTGCCGACGGCGGGACCTTGCTGATGGTCTCCCACAACATGTACCAGGTGCAGAAGCTCTGCCGGCATGCGATGTGGCTGGAGAGCGGCCGTGTCCGGCAGTACGGCGATGTCTTCGATGTAACTCAGTCGTACCTGGCGTGGCACGAGCGGAAGGACGCAGCCGAGACCCAGGGACGTCCCGGGCCCGAGCAGAATATCTGCCGCCTGAACTCGGTTCGGTTGGATCCGAGAGAGGCCGAAGCAGGTCCCACCGTCATCCAGCAAGGCGACGCGTTACGTGTGGATCTGAGACTGACGTCCCCGGACGCTCGACCGCCCGTTGCGCTGGTTGGACTGGTGCGTGCCGACGGCACACCCGTCTACGGTGTGGCCACGGATCACGACGACATCAAGCCAACGCAGACTCCAGCGGGTGATTTCGCCGTTCGGCTCGAGTTTCCGGAGCTCCCGCTCCTGCCAGGCGGATACGTCGTTCGCGCCCACGCCATGGACCCGGAAGGACTCCGGGTGACGGACACCGTTGAACAGGAGTTCACGGTCCGTGGTCGAACCCGGGCGCTCGGTCTGGTGAAGTTGCCCCACCGCTGGATTGCATTGGAACGCTGACGTGGACGCTCTGCCTGCCGTCATTGTTCCCGTGCATAACGCCCCCGGTCCGCTGTCCCGCTGTCTGAACGCGCTATCGGCAACGGTCCCGGAGAACACGCGGGTGATCGTGATCGACGACGCATCAACCGATCCGGACGTCGGCAAAGTGCTGAACGCGCTCCCGCAGTGCTGGGAGCGGCTGACGCAGATCGAGAACCGCGGTTTCGTCGCGACGGCGAACGCCGGGATGCGGCATGTCGGAGCGCAGGATCTCATCCTGCTGAATTCCGACACGATCCCGGCCGGCGACTGGTTCTTGCGGATCGCGGCCTGCGCGCACTCCGATCCCGCGATAGCTTCGATCACGCCCTGGACCAACAATGGCGAGATCGCCTCGATTCCGGTGTTCTGCCGGAACAACCCGGTCCCGGAGCGTCCCGAGCGTTGGGCGCAGGCCTGTGTTGCGGCCGGCGCCCCGACCTATCCGGAGTTGCCGACCGCAGTGGGATTCTGCATGTTTCTTCGGAGAGCAGCGCTGGACCAGGTCGGAGATTTCGACGAGGAAGCCTTCGGACGGGGCTACGGTGAGGAGAACGACTGGTGCATGCGGGCCAGCCATGCCGGCTGGAAGCATGTGCTCTGCGACGATGCGTTCGTCGCTCATGAGGGGAACGCAAGCTTCGGCCCACTGGGGCTGGCGCCCGGCGAAGGGCCGATGCAGCGTCTGCTTGCACGTCATCCGGAGTACCTCGAGCGAGTCACGCGCTACATCGAGGCCGATCCCCTCGCATCGGCTCGGGCTCGGGTGCTGGCGCGGTTGTCGTAACGGGGCAGCGCACGGCCACGGAAGCCGATCCCGAAGGGACTGCTCCGAAAACCTGGACCGGGATTCGTCGCGACGGCGCGTCGCTTGCCGGCTGGAGTGCTTGCACCACCTCCCTGAATGCCACGAGAGAGTCCATCGCCGCCGTGCGCCCAGGGTGGCGGCTCCGGTCGGCCTTCGAAAAAGTGATGCAAGAGAACGGATGATCGTTGCCGGCTAAGCCGGAAGCAGGTTCCTTCTTTGCCCTACAATCACGGCATGGCGATGTCGCCCGGACTGAAGCTCAAGCTGGGTCAGCAACTCAAGCTGGCTCCGCAACTGCGCCAGGCAATCGCGCTGCTGCAACTCAATCGCCTCGAGCTTCGCGAGCATCTCGAACAGGCCCTCGAGTCGAATCCCCTGCTTGAACTCGAACCGACGGCTGGCGAGGATGCGACCGGGTCCGACGACGGGGTCGAGGAACCGTCAGAGATCGACTGGTCCAGCGAGGATGTCGATTTCGAGCGCGACGACTATGCATGGAATGATCTGCCCGAGGGATTCTCTGAGATCGGCGATGCGCCGGACTACGATCGTTTCATCGCCGATCCGAGCGAGCAATCGCTGACCGAGCACCTGCTTTGGCAGGTCAACCTGGCCGGTTTCACCGCGACCGACGAGGCCATCGCCCGCGCGATCGTCTATGCTCTGGACGAGGACGGCATGCTGCAGGAGGACCTTCCCGAGCTGCGGCGGTCGCTGGCCCCCGAAATCCTGGCCGAGCTGGGCGAAGTCCAGGCGGTGCTGGAGCGAGTGCAGCATTTCGAGCCGGTGGGCATCGCGGCCCGGTCGCTGCAGGAATGTCTGTCCATTCAGGTCCGGGCCCTGCCCGCTGGAACGGCCGGGCGAAGCCTCGCCCGGCATCTTCTGGATTACCACGTTGATCTGCTTTCGGCCAACGATGCCGAACGGATCGTCCGCCACACCGGCTTTACCGCAGCGGAGGTCGATTCGGCGCTGGCGGTCATTCGGCGCCTCGACCCCCGCCCCGGACTGCGTTTTTCGGGCGATTCGCGGGACTATATCGTTCCCGACGCCTTCATTCATCCGGAGGGCGACGGTTGGCGCGTGACATTGAACCGTGCCCAGCAGCCCTCACTCGCCATCAACGGTGCATACCGCGCGATGATTCGATCGACGCGAGGCGAGGACCGGGAATATTTGCGGGAGCAGCTTCGCCAGGCGCAGTGGCTGATCAGCTCCCTGGAACTGCGCAACCAGACGCTCAGTGCCGTCGTACTCGGCATTGCGCGTCACCAGGCCGGGTTCATGGACGACGGAGAAGTCGCGCTCCGACCGCTGCTGCAGAAGGAACTGGCGGCCGAGATCGGCGTCCACGAATCGACGGTTTCGCGGGCCACACAGGAAAAGTATCTCCATACACCCCGCGGGACGTTCCCGTTCAAGCATTTCTTTTCCGTCAGTATTCCGACGACGGATGGCGGGGAGGTCTCGGCGGTCTCGGTGCGCGCACGGCTCGAGCGCCTGATTCAGAATGAACCTCCGTCGAAGCCGTTGTCGGATCAGGCGTTGACCGCAGCGCTGGGCAAACAGGGTGTCTCTCTGGCGAGACGAACCGTGGCCAAGTATCGGGAACAGCTCGGGATTCCCAATTCGTCCCGCAGGCGCAGGCTGGCAACTCAGGGATCGGGCTGAATCATCGTCTCGACTGGTATACCATGGCGTTCTGATGTCCGGGCCGGGCAGGCCCCTATTCTGGAGAGCTTCATGCAAATCGAAATCAGTGGGCAGAACGTGGACGTTACGCAGGCCCTGCGTGCCTATGTCACCGAGAAACTGGATCGGGTGCAGCGCTATTTCGACAACCTGACCAGTGCCCACGTCGTTCTCAGGCTGGAGAAGCTGGAGCACACGGCAGAAGCGACCATTCGCGTGGCTGGCAAGGGGCGCGACATTCACGCGGTGGCCGATTCAAGCGATATGTATGCGGCCATCGACCTGCTGGCCGACAAGCTCGATCGCCAGGTGCGTCGTCACAAGGACAAGGTGACGGATCACCGCCCCGACCGTTCACCCGAGGTCGGCTGAAACAGCGCCGCCGCGCACCGAGTCTTCGCCGTGGCCCAGACCCCTCCGCTTGCTGAATTGCTCGGTGCAGACCGGGTGTCGCTGGACCTCAGTCTGTCGAGCAAGAAGTCGCTGCTTGAGAAGGCGGCCGCATTGCTGGCCCAGGACGAGAACAGCGCGGAGCGCAGAGATATCTTCGAGGCCCTGTGCCAGCGCGAGCGGCTCGGGTCGACCGGCTTGGGGCATGGTGTTGCGATCCCGCACTGCCGGGTGGGCCAGTCCGTGGTCGTTGCCGCCTTCATCCGTCTTCCGCGCCCGATCGAGTTCGACAGTCCCGACGGGGAGGGTGTGGATCTGTTCTTTGCGCTGGCCGTGCCCGCCGAGTGCACCGATGCGCACCTGAAGCTGCTGGCCGGAATCGCCGAGTTGTTCAGCGATGCCGACAATCGCGGGCAACTGCGGGGAGCCGCGGATTATCACGAACTGGTCTCCATTCTGGAGCGAGCCGGCGACTCGGCGACCTCCTGATGGAATCCCTTACCGTTTCGGCGCTGCTCGAGCAGTTCGCCGACCGGTTCGAACTGAGCTGGATGTGCGGACGCCAGGGCGCACAGGTTCGCCGCCTTTCGCTGGCCAGTTCGCAGACCCGCCCGTCGCTGGTCGGCTATCTCAATCTCATCCATCCGAACCGGATCCAGATTCTCGGACGCGAGGAACTGGAGTGGCTGGATCAGCTGGATGCGCGACAGCGCTGGGCAACCGTGGCCGAGATCATTGCCGCGCAGCCGGCTGCGCTGATCGTTGCCAGCGGTGCAGATCCGGGTCGTGATCTCGAGGAGCAGGCGCGCGAAAGTGCAGTCCCGCTGCTGGTCTCTCCCCGGCCCGGCTGGGAACTGGTCTCGACGCTCGACTACGAGATTCACCGCATGCTGGCGCGGCGCACGGTCCAGCATGGCGTGTTCATGGAAATCTTCACGCTCGGCGTGCTGATCACCGGAGACGCCGGCGCCGGGAAAAGCGAACTGGCCCTGGAACTGATTACCCGCGGGCATCGCCTGATCGCCGACGACAGCCCCGAGTTCACGCAGCTTGCGCCCGATACCATCGACGGCCGCTGCCCGGAAATGCTCCGCGATTGCCTGGAAGTGCGCGGGCTCGGGGTACTGAATGTCCGAAGGATGTTCGGCGATGCGGCCGTCAAGTCGAACAAGTACCTTCGCCTGATCGTGCACCTTCAGCAGCCCGAAACCCGGCTGGATCCTGGCCTTGACCGTCTCTCCGGTCGGACCGACTCGGCACGGGTACTCGATCTCGACATTCCGCGGGTGCTGCTGCCGGTACTGCCGGGTCGAAACATGGCGGTGATCACCGAGGCGGCGGTACGAAACTACATGCTGCAGATGAAAGGATATGATGCGACGGCGGAACTACTGAGTCGACACGAGCGAATGCTAGGGAGCCTCTGAACAATGCTGCGCGGAGCGCGTTTCAGTCGGAGAACCCGCAGATCGTATGCAGCGGACCGAGCGACAGCAGCCGTCGCTACGTCCGAGGTTCGCGGCGTACGAGATGCGGATTCTCCGGCGAAACCCCTTCGGGACGGGCCTTTGCGGGCGCTCAGTCGTGTTTCGACTCGCTCATTTGGAATGACCAAACCGCGCTCGCCGAAGCCACGCCTGTGCATCCCGCAAAGACGCCGTCGCGCCCGTGCATCATTGTTCAGAGGTGCCTTAGGCAATCCGCTCGATGACGCCACGCTCGCACAACTCATTGCCCGCATCCGGAGTCAAGCGCCGAGCGCCGTCGGCGTCGATCTCTATCGAAACATCGAGTACCCGCCGGGCGCCGACAGGCTGGCCGAGCAGTGGCGGGCGCCGGAAGTGGTCGGCATCCGGTACGTCGGCATGGATCCGGCCATCGGCCAGGTGCCTGCGCCGGCGGCGCTGCCGCGAGCCCGAGTGAGTTTCAGCGACCTGGTCATTGACCCGGACGGCATCGTTCGACGCGCACTGTTGTATGTTGGCGGAGATCCGGGTTTCTACTCTTTTGCGCTGCGCAGTGTCCAGATCGGTCTGGCGCCGGAACACAACGATTTTCGCGTTGCCGACGAGGCGCTGTACTTCGGACAGCAGGCCATTCCGCGACTGCGCGATTTCTCCGGTGGATATGCGCAGGCAGACGATGCTGG
The DNA here is from genome assembly GCA_011390385.1 of Thioalkalivibrio nitratireducens. Next base: position 11,361 of record JAABSN010000085.1, read on the forward strand.
CTACCAGACCGTGCTTCGATATTGGTCCCGCCGTCAACCGGCGGAGATCGTTCCGGTCAGTGACGTGCTGGACGGGCGCGTTGGACACGATCAGATCCAGGGGCGAATCGTGCTGATCGGTCAGACCGATGCCAGCCTGACCGACGAGTTTTACTCGCCCTACAGCACGGGACTCGAAGATGAGCATTTCACGATGAGCGGTGTCGTCGTGCATGCACAGATCATCAGCCAGCTGCTCGACATCGCCGAAGGCCGTTCGGCGCAGTATCGTTTCCTGTCCCGGTTCGGCGAGATCGCCTGGATGGCGATGTGGGCCTTGCTGGCGGCATGGATGACCTGGTCGACGCGACACCCGGTCCTGACGCTCGTTTCGGTACCCGTAGTGCCGCTCCTCATCGCCGTCGTTGGATGGTTTGCTGTCTCAAGCCTGTTCTGGCCGCCGTTGATTGCGCCGGGACTCGCCGCGCTGCTGGCTTCAGTGATCGTTGGCGTAGAGAAGACCCTTCGGCGTACAACGCACGACGAGGTCACCGGTCTGCCCGGACGCGAGGTGTTCCTGAACCGAGTTCGTGCGGCGCTGACCCCTGCGGGGGGCGCGAGCCAGATTGCGATCGCCTTTATGGACGTCGATCGATTCCAGGTCATCAACAAGGCCATGGGGCACGCTGCCGGAGATCAGGTGCTGGCCCTGCTTTCGCGGCGGCTGTGCAGCTGGCTCGGGGACGTGAGAGACCTGGCCCGGATTGGTGGTGACCAATTTGCGGTGCTGTTCCGGAATCTCGATGCGTCGGCGGTCGAGGGTCGCGTCCGCGACATGCGTCGCATGCTCTCGGAGCCTCTGCAACTCGACTCGCGCAGGCTGAGCATTGCGGTGAGCGTCGGCGTTGCCTATGCAGACAGGAACCAACCGCAGGCGCCGGAGGCACTACTTCGAGATGCGCATACCGCGATGTATCGGGCCAAGGCACGCAAGGAAGTGCAGCTCGAAACCTACTCTGCCGATATGGGCGACCAGGCTCTGGTGCGGCTGGATCTCGAGAGCGAACTGCTCGATGCGATGCGTGACCGGGAATTCTTTCTGGTCTACCAGCCGATCATCCGTCTGGAGACCGGCGCGCTGACCGGTTTCGAAGCGCTGTTGCGTTGGCAAAGTCGAGGGCGCGGCCTCGTCGGTCCGGCGGACTTCATCCCGATCCTGGAGGAAACCGGAATGATCGTGCCGCTTGGCCAGTGGATTCTCGAAGCCGCCTGTCGCCAGGTTGCGGAATGGCGTGGGCATGCGCTGCAACGCGATCTGAAGGTCCACGTCAACCTGTCCGGCCGACAGATCAACGAGCCCGGGCTGGTCGATACGGTGCGCCAGGGCCTGTTGAGCACCGGGCTTGAGCCGGGCGCGCTCAAGTTGGAGTTCACTGAAAGCATGATCATGCGGGATGTTGAATCCACTCACGAACTGATGACGTCACTGAAGCGCCTCGGCGTGGGCCTTTCGATTGATGATTTCGGCACCGGATACTCGTCGCTGAGCTATCTCCATCGCTTTCCGGTGGATACGCTCAAGATCGATCAGACGTTCGTTCGCAACCTGACCGAAAGTGATGAAGACAGGAACATCGTCCATACCATCATTGCTCTCGGTCATCGTCTCGGGATGACCCTGGTGGCCGAAGGCATCGAAACCGAAGCACAGGCCGAGAGACTTCGCCAGGCAGGCTGTCAGTATGCCCAGGGATTCCTGTATTCAAGGCCACTGTCTGCGGAACAAGCGGCCGAGATGATGTCATCATCGATCCTTGTTTCCGAGTCGGTTCGTTAGCGGGGTCGTTCATCCGGGGGGTCGTATCGCCTGGTTGAATCAGCAATAATCTGAACGCCACGATTGCGGGAGACGAAGCCATGTTGCTGCGCCGGATGATCGAGCATGTAAGAGAGCAGAACTGGACCGCGGTCTTTCTCGATTTCGTGATCGTCGTGGTCGGCGTGTTCATCGGCATCCAGGTGGCGAACTGGAATGCCGATCGGGAAGAGAGCGCGTTGGAGCGCGTCTACCTGGAGCGCCTGCGCGACGAGGCGCTCGCCGGTATCAACGGATTCCTGCGCTCGACGGATATCACCTGGACGGCCCGCCGGGATGCAATGCAGGCCGCCTATGCCCTGGTGGTCTCGGACAATCCGGATCGGGAGGCGCTCAGTCCGGAAGAGTGCAACGCGATCGCGCATACCCATACCATCATCGCGTTTCCTCACCAGTTTCCCAGTCTCGAGGAACTGAACTCCAGCGGCCGATTCA
>JAABSN010000086.1 GCA_011390385.1 Thioalkalivibrio nitratireducens
GTGCTGAAGCTCGGCAGCGAGCGCCATCCGATCACCCTGTTCAAGCCCGACCCGGCCGATCTGCTGCAGGCGGCCGAGTCCATCAACGCCTGGTTGAAGCAATTCCGGGCACACGCCAGGCCTGCCGGAGACGAGCACGAATGAACGTCGTCAAGAACACCCCCGACGAACTCGAGATCCTGATCGAAATCCCGCGCTTCATTGTCCTGTTCATGACCGTCCCGATCGCGCTGTTCGGCGGCCTGTTCACGCTGGCTCTGCTGCTGGGCGGGGAGTTCCTCAATGCCCTGACCACCGGCGCGGTGATCGCCGCGCTGGTGGTCGGCAGCCGCTACTTCCTGACCCAGCGCACCCGGCTGTGGCTGACCGCGAAGGAGGGCACGGTGCGCATCCTGCGCACGACGATGTTCGACGAAAAACGCCAACAGCTCCCGCTGGAGCACCTGGACTCGGCCTCCGTCGCGGTCAGCCGACGCCACCGGAGCAGTGGCTCGGGCAGCGCCGGCAGCACCCGTCGCCCGACCAGCTCGCTGAACCTGCTGTTTACCAACACCCGCCCGGCTACCGAAGTGCCACTGACCGGCTGGGCCGTATCCGGGGGTGGCGCCGGCATGCTGGCCAACACGATCAACGACTGGCTGCGCGCCCATCACGAACGCGCAGACGCCGAAATGCCGGTTCAGTAAGCCGGACAGCGTCCCAGATCGAGATAACCAACGCCCAGTTCACGGTCGATCGGGCCATCGATACCGACCAGCACCAGGCGCTCGTCGCTCTCCAGCTCGAACTCGAAGCGTTCCGCACCGGCCTCGTGACGCATCGTCACGACCGCGCCGTCGCGCGACCAGTTGCCGCCGAACAAAGGTCTCCAACGTCCGTCCTCGGCCACCCGCAGATCGTAGGCACCCTCGAAATCGAAGACCATGCGCGTATCGGCACAGTCGCCGGGCTCCTCGGTCGTCGAAATCGACCATTCGCCGACCAGCGGGTCGAGCTCGGGATCGGCCAGCGCGGGGGCAGACACCAGGGCCAGGGCCAGGGCCCAGAAGATCGGTGCATTCATGACGGTGACTCCGGTTGCGAATGGATGCGCCCCACGGGCGCTGGATATTGCGGTCATACTCGATAGAAACGCAAGCGAGCAGCCATCCACCGCATCGAGTGGAATCCTGCAGGGCGGTACTGGCCACGAGATGGGATCGGGCCGCTTTCCAGCCACGCCCCTTGCTCAGGCACGAGAGGCTGCCAACGTGGCACGGAAGCAGGCCTGAGACGGGACCGCGAAGCGAAGGCGTTTGCGGGCCTGTACCGCAAATGCCGTTCAACGGACACCGTAGGTATTTCGTTGCGGGTTAATGAGACAGATATGGCGGAGAGGGAGGGATTCGAACCCTCGGTACGGTTCAACCCGTACACTCACTTTCCAGGCGAGCCCGTTCGACCACTCCGGCACCTCTCCGCGGAAACGCTTTCAGATTGTAACCAACAACTCGTCCTTTCAGACCTGCGGCCCTCTGCGGGCCGCGAGAGGGAGGGATTGACTGCGCGCTTTCAGCGCTTGCCCTCCGGGTGCGTACCGCGCGCTGCGCGCTCCGCATCGGTCTCGCTAACGCTCGGCTCGAACCCTCGGTACGGTTCAACCCGTACACTCACTTTCCAGGCGAGCCCGTTCGACCACTCCGGCACCTCTCCGCGGAAACGCTTTCAGATTGTCTTCCCCGCCCTGCAGTGAAACGTCGGGTGATCGATTCCCGATCCGCACGGTGGGCTACGAATTGTAAATCACCCCGGACTGCGCGCGTGGCGCGGCCGCGCCAGATCTCATCCGGCCCGGGAAATGATCCGGCCACAGCGGAAAAGCAGGTAGTTCACCGCGATCCAGAAGCGCTTGAAAGCCGGATTGCGGGTCTGCTTGTGGTGATACCGGTAGTAAATCTGCTGGGCGATGACGGCCAGTCGGAACAGGCCGTAGACCTCGTAGAAGGCCCAGTTGTCAATGTCATGCCCGGTCCGCTCACAGTAGTACTCGACCACCTGCCGACGCGTGAACATGCCCGGCAGATGGGTCGGCTGACGACGGAAGCCTTTGAAGTAGCGGTCGTCATCGGCCTGCACCCAGTACGCCATCGCGTTGCCGAGATCCATCAGCGGGTCGCCCAGCGTGGCCATTTCCCAGTCGAGCACGCCGATGATCCTGAGCGGGTCGTCCGGGTCCAGCACGAGGTTGTCGAAGCGGTAGTCGCCGTGAATCATCCGGATCGCGACCTCATCGGGGAGCTGATCCAGCAGCCAGCGCATGACCTTCTCACCACGCATCACGTTCCAGGTGCGCGCCTTGCGGAAACGAGCGGACCACCCCTCGATCTGCCGTCGGTTGTATCCGGCGCCGCGGGCCAGTTCCGTGAGCCCGGCCTGCGCTACGTCGACGGAATGCAGTTCGATCAGCGCGTCGATCGCGTTGCGGCACAGGGTCTCGACCTGTGCGTTTTCGAGGTCCATTCCACGCGGAAGGTTGGCCCGCGGGATGATGCCGCGAAGCCGTTCCATGACGTAGAACTCCGAGCCGATGATCTCGGTGTCCTCGCAGGCCGCAAGCATCTCCGGTACCTTCGGAAACACGGGCTTGAGGGCCTTCTGGATGCGGTACTCGCGCAGCACGTCGTGGGCCGAACGGGCCTTGGTGCCCGGCGGGGGGCGGCGAAGGATCAGGTCGCGGTCGGGATAGCGCAATCGATAGGTCAGGTTCGAGGCGCCCTTGGGAAATTGCTCGACCTCGGGCAGGCCCTGGAGCCCCTCGACCTGGTCGCTGAGCCAGTCATGCAGCGACACGACGTCGAAGCGATCCTCGTCGCGCACGTCCCGCGGCGCATCCACCCATGCCTGCCGATCCGCGCTCATGCGCTGCGGTACCGACCCAGTTCGAATCGCCCGACGACCATCTTGTGGACTTCGTCGGGGCCGTCGGCAATCCGCAGTGCGCGCATGCCGGCCCACGCCTGGGCCAGCGGAAAGTCCTCGCACATGCCGGCCCCACCGTGAATCTGCATCGCGAAATCGATGACCTCCTGCGCCATCCGTGGCACCGCGACCTTGATCTGCGAAACCTCGTTCATGGCGCCCCGAATGCCTGACTCATCGAGTTTCCATGCCGCCTTCAGAACCAGCAGCCGGGCCTGCTCGATGGCGATGCGGGCATCGGCAATACGCTCCATGTTGCCGCCCAGCCGCGCCAGCGGTTTGCCGAAGGCCGTCCGATCCAGCGCCCTTCGACAGGCCAGCTCCAGCGCACGTTCGGCCAGCCCGATCGCGCGCATGCAGTGATGCACTCGCCCGGGGCCCAGCCGTCCCTGCGCAATCTCGAAACCACGACCGGGGCCGGCAACCAGGTTGGACGCCGGCACGCGGACCTTGTCGAACGCTACCTGCCCGTGACCGTAGGGCGCATCGTCGAATCCCATCGAAAGCAGCATGCGCTCGATCCGGACCCCGGGCGTTTCCAGCGGCACCAGCACCATTGAATGTCGTTGGTGTCGATCGGCATCCGGGTTGGTCAGCCCCATGAAGATCAGGAGCTTGCAATCCGGATGTCCGAGTCCGGTGGACCACCACTTGCGGCCGTTGAGCACGACCTCGTTGCCGTCCAGTTCGGCGGTGGCCTGCATGTTGGTCGCATCGGAAGACGCGACGTCCGGTTCGGTCATGCAAAAGGCCGAGCGGATGCGGCCTTCCAGCAGGGGCGTGAGCCACTCGGCCTTCTGTGCCTCGGAGCCGTAGTGATAGAGCACTTCCATGTTGCCGGTGTCCGGCGCATTGCAGTTGAAGATCTCGGGCGCGAGGATCGAGCGTCCCATCACCTCGGCCAGCGGCGCGTACTCCAGCGTGGACAGGCCAGCACCATGCTCCGGATCCGGCAGGAACAGGTTCCAGAGCCCATGGGCGCGCGCCTCCTGCTTGAGATTCGAGACCCCTTCGTGCACCTGCCAGCGCTCGGCGCCGGTACGCCCCTGCTGCTCGATCTCGCGCTCGAGCGGCAGCACGCGCTCTTCTACGAAGGGTTCAAGGCGCGCCTGCAATTCGCGCGAGCGGTTGGACTGGGTCAGGTTCATGCCGGCGTTCCCGGATGGATGCAAGGACAGTAGCCCTGATTGTAGTGATCGTTACCGTTTGTCACCGGGCCACGCAAAAACCCGATCGTCGGCCACCGGCTACCAGGACCAGCCGCGGAGAGCGAGGCCATCGAATCCACCGACAAAGCGTCCGAACGCCGGCATTACCAGGTGCTCGTTCCGGCGCGCAAAGGCGGGCAACGTGGCGCGGTCGGCGCCCTTGCCGATACGAACCAAGGGGTGAACATGGCCCGAAGCCGATCGGCCCGGAGTGGAAAGGCCATCGGCGTCAGCCGCTCCGGAAAGGTCAGCACGAGCGCCTGCGATTCAGGTCCAGATCGCCGTCGACATCGCCCAGCACCACGCCATAGGTTGCGTCGGTTTCGCTGCCGTCGAGACGGGTTTACAGACTGGTCAATTGCCCGGACAGAGTCTGCGGCCTCGAGACGATCAAGACCGGATCATCCACATCACAACGACAAAGATGAACAGGGCCATCAGCACACTCACGCCGAAAACAGCAATCAGCACGGTGCCCACGGAATGATTCTGGAGTTTGTCGATGATCTGTCGGATCGTCGTGGCCTGGTCGTCAGATGAATCGGCCTCGATGAACCTGCGAATCCCGACGCCGCAGCTCGGACACGACGCTGCCTTGTCGGAGACACGATGACCGCATTCCGGACAATCGATCAGCGCCATCAGTCCACCTTTTTCAAGAATTACACGACGATCATCCTAACCCGGGCACTGCGGGATGATGAGCGGGGACGATGCCGAAGTGACGCTGGAGCCGGGTTCTTGACTGCTCAGGGGACGCTCTGGAAGGGAGCCTGCAAGGTGGAACCTTCCTGATCTAGCCATTTATTGAATTATTTCAAAAATGGCGGAGAGGGGGGGATTCGAACCCCCGAACGGGAGAATAACCCGTTAACGGTTTTCGAGACCGCCGCATTCAACCACTCTGCCACCTCTCCGAACCGTTGCGCTCCGGCGGCCGCAGCGGGCGGCCGGAACGGAGGGGCGAGATTGTAATCCAATCCCGCCCCTCACAGGCAGCCGCTACAGGTGCGTGGCCAGAAACTCCCGGATGGCCTTGTAGCCCTCGATCTCGTTGTCGCGATTGCGGAAGCCATGACCCTCGTCCTCGAACAGGACGTATTCGACGGGGATCCCGTTGTCGCGCAGCGCCTGCACGATCTCGTCGGACTCGACCTGCAACACGCGCGGATCATTGGCGCCCTGCAGCACGATCATCGGCTTGACGATGTTGTCGGCGTGGAACAGTGGAGAAATCTGCCGCAGGCGTTCGGCATCGGTGGCCGGATCGCCGAGTTCCGCGAACAGCGCATCGCGCTGCGGGCCCCACCAGGCCGGGATGCTTTCGAGCGTCCGCAGCCAGTTCGTCACGCCGAAGATATTGACACCGACCTCGAAGACTTCCGGCTCGAAAGCCAGTGCCGCTGCGACCATGTAGCCGCCGTAGCTGCCGCCGATGATGCCGATCCGCTCTCCGTCGATCCAGTCCTTTTCGGCCAGCATGTTGCGCGAAGCCACGACATCGCCGAGATCACACTCGCCATGACAGCGATCGTCGGCTGCGTAAAAAGTCTTTCCGTAGCCCGAGGAACCGCGGTTGTTGATGTCAAAAATGGCATACCCGTGGTTGACCAGGTACTGCTTGAGCGCCGAGTAGCCGATCCGGGCCTGTCCGCCCGGACCGCCATGCACCATCACCAGCGCCGGCGCCGGATTCTCGGCGCTGGCCGAGTGCGGACGGTAGAGGACGCCCGGAATCTCCATCCCGTCGTAGGACTCGAATCGAATCACTTCGCCGTCGACGAGATGCTCCGGATCGATGTCGTCGTTAAGCGCCGAGGTCAGCGGCTTGGGCGGCGGTGCGCCCATCAGCAGCGAGGTGTAGTAGAGATCGCTGGGCTGGCGACTCCCGTTCAGATAGAAGACCATGCGGTCGTCGTCGGCCGAGAACACCGCCTGCGAGACCGAGCCGCCTTCCGGGGGCGAGGTCTCGTACGGCTCGTGCGTCTCGGCGTTGAACAACCGGAGCGTCGTGCGCGCATCCTCGTTGACGGTTGCAGTCAGGTACTTGTTGCCGCGCGAACGGTTCGCGGACGTCACGTCCCATTCCGGCTGGTAGATCACGGTTTCTTCGCCGCTTTCCAGGTCGCGGCGTACGAGGTACCTGAATTCAGAATCGCGGTCGGTCGTGTAATACAGCGCGCTGCTGTCCGCGCTGAACGTCTGGGCCGTGTTCGCGACCTCCCCCTCATCCGCGACGAAGGTCGTCGCTTCGCCGGTGGTGCGATCCCATAGCAGGATGTCGGTGTCGCTGCGCAAGTGAACCCTGGACAGCGCGACGTAACGTCCGTCCGGAGAAACCGGCCCGAGGAAGGCATCAAAACGGTTTTCCAGCAGCAGTTCTCGTTCCAGCGTGCTGACTTCGTACTCGTAAATATCGAATACGGCGTTGTCCCGCTCATTGGTAGAGATCCAGAATCGTTTCCCGTCGCCGGAGAAATCGATGAAGTCCGCCTTGTGGCCCTCTCCAGGCGTCAGGTCAACGACCTCCTCGCTGCGCTCGAGAAGATAGATATGCGTGAGCTCGTTGCCTCCCTCGTCGCCGGAGAACAGCAGCCGAGCGTCGCGCGGAAAGAAGCCCTCGAGAAAACGCGGCGAAGTGGTCGAGAACGTCATCTGTTCGGCGGGGCCGCCCATCGTGCGCTGAACGTAAATGTTGTAGACGCCGCTTCGGTTGCTGGAGTACGCGACCCGCTTGCCGTCGGCGGAAAAGCTGGCGCCGACCAGGCTTTCGGTATCCATGAACTGCTCGATGCTGTAGGTCTCGAAAGCCGGCTCCTCGGCCACCGGCTCGGACGTCGGCGCTTCGGCAGTCTTAGCGGCGTCAACGGGCGCCTCGCGACCGGTTTCGGGGTCGGACGGTCCGCATCCGACCATGATCAGGCTGAGGAAGAAGACGAGGAAGAATCTGCTGGTCATGCACTGCTCCGGGTTGATGATTCAGTCAAGTAACGCGATCGAGGACAGCATGGATGACTACAATGGCGCCCGGGTTCCAACCGGAAAACGCGCATGGCCGAACTGCTGTTCCAGTCCGACCCCTATCTCACCCATTGCACTGCCGTCGTTGTCGAGGCCGATCCGGAAGGCATCGTTCTCGACCGGACCGTATTCTATGCCACCGGCGGCGGACAGCCCGGAGATATCGGTCGACTCCGGCACGCCGCGGGTGACGTGAAAATCACGACCGCGCGCTATCGCCGCGACGACGGCGAGATTCTCCATGCGCCGGCCCCCGAGAGCAGGCTGCCGGCCGTCGGCGACGAAGTCGAGGCCGAGATCGACTGGGGCCTGCGCCACCGCCACATGCGCATGCACACCTGCCTGCACCTGCTCGGCGCCGTCCTGAAGTTCCCGGTCACCGGAGGGAAGATTGGCGCCGACAGGAGCCGGCTGGATTTCGATATGCCCGACCCGGCCGAAAAAGGCGAGGTCACGGCGGCGCTGAACGCGTTGATCGAAGCCGATCACCCGGTGAATTCACGCTGGATCGACGAGGCCGATCTCGACCCCGCGCTGATCCGGACCCTGTCGGTCAAGCCGCCCTCCGGCGTCGGACGAATCCGCTTGCTGGACATCCCCGGCATCGATCTACAGCCCTGCGGCGGCACGCACGTCAAGTCCACCGGCGAGATCGGACCCGTGGAGGTCGTCAAGATCGAGAACAAGGGCCGCCAGAACCGACGCGTTCAGGTGGCGCTGCGCTGACCGCCCGCGCTACCATCCGCATGCACTGGATCATGGGCTCTCGAAGCCGTCGTTGAACACGTCGTTGGGATCGATCTGGGGATCGTATTCCAGCGCGCCGATATCGCAGATGGCCTCCCCGTCGTCATCGCCATCGACCGGCCGCGGCAGCCCGCGCTGGTCCTGGGGAAGTACGTTGAGGCAGCCAGCGCCCGGCGGATCGATCAGGACGCTGTCGAAGTCCGGCATCAGTGTGGTGGTGACGCCGCCGAAATCGCCCGCCTCGTCCAGGAAGGGGTTCTGGATGTGCTCGAAGCCACCAACGCTGCCGAATCCGCAGGAGGTGTCCGAGCTGGCGTTGAAGTTTTCCGCGACCAAGAAGGTGGCGCTGTCGCCCGGCAAGTCGTTGCAGTCCTCGAGATGTCCATGGATCACGCTGCGGCGGATCAAGTACTGGGGATCGGGCAACTCGGGACTGGTCAGAAAAACCACGCCCTGCGGACCGTTTTCATTCATTGACACATGCATCAGCGAGGTGGGGACACCGTCCGAATGGATCCCGTTGGTGTTCTCGTAGAACGTCGAATTGGTGATCAACAAGCCCGGATCGGGCATGGTTAGAGGCTCGCTGTGAATCACGTGCGCATCCGGAACCAGTTCGATGCCGCCCCCGGGAAGCACGCCGTTCCTGCGAAAGGTCGAGTTCGTGATCTGAGCCTTGCCACGATTGCTGATCGCCGCACCGCGGGCGAGCGGCCCGAACTCCTCGTCGCTGATCGCGTTGTTGAACATCTCGACCTCGCGCATCACGAGAGTGCCAGCGTTCCAGATCGCGCCGCCCTCATTGGCGAGGTTGAGCGAGATGCTGGAATTCTGAATCCCCAGCTGCCCCAGCACCTGCTGGGTTGCGCGGACCTGGAAAGCGCCGCCGCGAACACTGCGCCCACCGCCAACGTCGACGTTGTCGATGATGAGCGTGGCACCCGGAAGAATATCGAATACGCGATCAATGAATCCGCCTGAGATCGTCGGGCGTTGCTCACCGAGGCTGCGGATCGTGATGTTGCCGCGGATGTCGAGATCGCCGGTCACCGCCTGATCCTCGATCCCGGCATCATCGCGGCTGAGGATGAATTGATCCGTGCCCCCGGGCAAGAAGATGACATGGTTGCCGGGGTTGGCGTTGGCCTCCTGGACCGCGGCCCGCAGCGAACAGAATCCGAGAGGTGCCCCTTGGGGCTGGCAGAAACCGTCTCCCGGATTCGTTTCAGGCAGATCCTGCGTCGTGTTGACCTGAAAATCCAGTGCACTGACCGTGCTCGCCAGCAAGGTCAGCCCGCCAGTCGCCAGCGCGCGCTGCAGTCCGATTCGCATGATTCGCATTCCGTGGAATTGGAGGGTTCATGTCGAATTACGCAAAGCGAGTCGGGAATTGATCACGGAGATCGGTCTTTTTCGAAGACGATCCTGTGACATCAGAACTGCATCCAGGCCCGTCGCCCCGCGCTCAGCCCGAGCGCGACGGATGAGTCGCCGCGACCAGCGGGTCGTCCTCGAAGCGCTGCTGGAACATCGCCAGGCTCGGCAACTGATCCAGCGAAAGGCGCTCACGAAACAACGCCCAGCTGAGGAAGCAGCCCAGTCGGAGAGCAAAATCCGTGTCGGGTGCCGGCGGATCCGGTTCGAGCGCTTGTTCAAGGGCCTCCAGGCACTGTCGGACACGACTCTGCTGCCGCTCGAGGTAGGGCGCTTGCGCGGGGCCGAGCCCGTCGCGCTCGAGCAGGAAAAGATTGACCGCCGTGTCCATCGTGGTGTCGACCAGCAGGAACCGGTCGAACTCGTCCAGTGATGGAAAGAACGCCTGCCCGGCCCGTTCGCGTAACAGGCGCAGGATGCTCAGCGAATCGGTCAGTTTTCGATCCCCATCGTGCAGGAACGGCACACGGGCCGCTGGCGACTGCTCCGCGCTGGCGGCGTAATCGGTTTCCACGAAATCGCATTCCTGCCCGGTCCGGGCGAGAACGATACGAATATGACGGACATACGGCGAGGTGAAGCTTCCGAACAGTTGCATGGGCCCGGGTTCCGTGATGACTGGAAGGATTGTGCGCCTGGACGCAGCATGAACACAAGTCCGGCAAGTTGCGAATCGATGGAGCAACGAGGCGGCCCCGGGCCGGCGCCGAGACGAGCGGCTACACTATCGAGTCGATTCCGCCTGCCCGCTGCCGATGCCCAAGCTGACCACCCAGATCGATCCACGAGAAGAGGAGTTCCGGAGCCGCGCTGCGTACCACCGGGCGCTGGCCGAAGACCTGCGCGACGTGCTCCATCGAACCGCGCTGGGTGGGCCGGAAAAATCGCGCGACAAACATACGGCGCGTGGAAAGCTGCTTCCGCGCGAACGCATCCGGACGCTGCTTGATCCGGGCAGCCCGTTTCTCGAGCTGGCGCCGATGGCGGCACACGGTCTCTACGACGGTGCCGCACCCGCGGCCGGGGTGGTCGCCGGCATCGGTCGGATCGAGGGCACGGAATGCATGATCCTCGCCAACGATGCGACCGTCAAGGGCGGAACCTACTACCCGATGACGGTCAAGAAACATCTCCGTGCGCAGGAGATCGCGCTCGAGAATCACCTCCCCTGCATCTATCTGGTTGACTCGGGCGGCGCCTTCCTCCCGATGCAGGACGACGTGTTTCCGGACAAGGAACATTTCGGACGGATCTTCTACAACCAGGCGCGACTTTCGGCGAAGAACATTCCCCAGATTGCCGCAGTCATGGGATCGTGCACGGCCGGCGGCGCGTACGTTCCGGCCATGTGCGACGAGGCCATCATCGTTCGCGAACAGGGGACGATCTTTCTCGGCGGACCGCCGCTGGTGAAGGCTGCCACCGGCGAGGAGGTCGACCCGGAATCGCTGGGTGGCGCCGACGTGCATACCCGGCTTTCCGGCGTCGCCGATCATTTCGCCGAGAACGATACCCATGCGCTGTCCATGGCCCGCGAGATCGTCGCGCGATTCAACCGCCCGGCGCCCTGGTCGCTGGACGTCCGCGAGCCGGTGGAACCCGCCTACTCGGCCGACGAACTCTACGGCATCCTGCCGACCGACACCCGCTACCCCTTCGAGGTGCGGGAAGTGATCGCGCGTCTCGTCGACGGATCGGAGTTCCAGGAATTCAAGGCCCGGTTCGGCACGACGCTGGTCACCGGCTTCGCCCGCATTCACGGCCTGCCGGTCGGAATCGTGGCCAATAACGGCATCCTCTTTTCCGAGTCTGCACAGAAGGGGGCGCACTTCATCCAGCTCTGCAACCAGCGCGGGATTCCGCTGGTGTTCCTGCAGAACATCACCGGCTTCATGGTCGGCAAGAAGTACGAGCAGTCCGGCATCGCCCGGGATGGCGCGAAGATGGTCACGGCCGTGGCCTGTGCCGATGTACCCAAGTTCACCGTCATCATCGGCGGCTCGTTCGGCGCCGGCAACTACGCGATGTGCGGCCGTGCCTACGGCGCGCGCTTCCTGTGGACCTGGCCCAACGCCCGCATTTCGGTCATGGGGGGCGAACAGGCTGCAAGCGTACTGGCCACCGTCAAGCGCGACGGAATGGAGGCGGCAGGCCAGGCCTGGAGCGAAGCCGAGGAAGAATCCTTCAAGGCCCCGATCCGCGAGCAGTACGAACGGCAGGGCCACCCCTACTATGCAACGGCCCGCCTCTGGGATGACGGTGTCATCGACCCGATCGACACCCGCCGCGTGCTCGGCCTCGCCATCGCCGCCTCGCTCAACGCGCCGATCGAGAAGGGCCGGTTCGGGGTCTTCCGGATGTAGGGGTGCAAGACAACAAGATGAAAACCACGAAGGACACGAAGACCACGAAGAAGGAAGTGAGTTTCGACCCGTTGTCCCGAGAAGTCATCAGCTGCGCAATCGAGGTCCACAAGGTTCTCGGACCCGGTCTTCTCGAAGCCGCTTACCAGCAGTGCCTTGCGCATGAGTTCCGACTTGCCGGTATCGAGTTTGCAATGGAAGTGCCGATGCCGGTCGAGTACAAGAATGTAAAGCTTGACTGTGGATTCCGCGCGGATTTCATCGTCGGCGAACAGTTGATTCTTGAGCTGAAGAGCGTTGATCGACTGAACCCTGTCCACGAGGCCCAGCGATTGACCTACATGAAGCTCAAGGGATATCGAACCGGCCTGTTGATCAACTTCAACGCCCGCTTGCTGAAAGACGGGTTGAAACGATTCGTGCTTTGAATCTTCGTGTCCTTCGTGTTCTTCGTGGTTTACTAATGCAACCGAATTTGACTATGAACTCTTTGATCAAACTCTCCCGCGACACCCGCTCAATCGTCAGCATCACGCTGAACCGCCCCGACGTGCACAACGCGTTCAACGCCGAACTGATTGCCGAGCTCTCCGATACGTTCGCAGCATTGGCGGCTGACCCACCGCGAGTGCTGGTTCTGAGTGGGGAAGGCAAGTCGTTCTCCGCTGGGGCGGACCTCGAATGGATGCGGGGCATGGCCGATGCAGGGGGGCAGGCGAATCGGGCCGATGCCGAACGACTTGCCGCGATGTTCCGGTCTCTGGATGAACTGCCCTGCCCGACCGTGGCTCGCATCCAGGGACCCGCGTTCGGCGGGGGCGTCGGATTGATCGCATGCTGCGACATCGCAATCGCCGTGGAGGACGCAATGTTCGGTCTGACCGAGGTCCGGCTCGGACTGATTCCGGCGACCATTGCACCATTCGTTACCGCCCGCATCGGGACCCGCAACGCTCGACGCTACATGCTCACCGGAGAGCGATTCGATGCCCGCCGGGCCGCGCAGATCGGCCTCGTGCACGAATGCTGCGCGCGCACGCAAGTCGACGAACAGGTCAGCCTCGTGATCGACGCGCTGCTTGCCGCCGGACCACTTGCCGTCGCTGAATGCAAGCGACTCATCCGGCGAATCGAGCGTTTCGACGGAAATGCCGCTGAGCTCGACCGAATCACCGCCGAGTGGATCGCCCGAATCCGGACCTCCGACGAAGGCCAGGAGGGCCTGCGTGCCTTCCTTGAAAAGCGCAAACCCGGATGGATCCAGTCCTGATCTTCGGCGCCGGCAACGAGATCATCCGACCGTTCACCACGCCGACAGCGAAGTCGGGATCGTGAGAATCCTGCGGGCAAACAAGAAGGCCGGGTTCAACGGCATCTGACCGCGAGTCATCCGCCCGATTCAGCACGAGGATCATTCACGGCGTACAGTGTCGGAGTGCCCGTGCTGCGCTTCGTGGTTAAATAACGGGGTCATCCGCTCGGAATCCAGATGTTCAGACGAATCCTGATCGCCAACCGTGGCGAGATTGCCTGCCGGGTCATCGAAACCTGCCGAAGGCTCGGCATCGAGACGGTCGCCGTGTTCTCCGATGCGGATCGGGAGGCACGCCATGTCCGACTGGCCGACCACGCCATTCGAATCGGTTCCGCAGAGCCCTCTGCGTCGTATCTCGATGTCGAGCGTCTGCTCGAGGCCGCGCGCGGCAACGGCGCCGAAGCCATCCATCCGGGCTACGGGTTTCTGTCGGAGAATGCCGGCTTTGCGCGCGCAGTGGCCGACGCCGGCCTGATCCTGATCGGACCGGCAGCCGAGACGATCGAAGCGATGGGGTCGAAGGCACGGGCCAAGCGCATCATGGCCGAAGCGGG
>JAABSN010000087.1 GCA_011390385.1 Thioalkalivibrio nitratireducens
TGGCAACGATTTTCTGGTGCTGGCTTCCCCCCAGCGGGTGTGCGTTGTCGGAAATCAGATGCAAGCGCGGGTGCCTGGGGCCGTCCCTGAACAGGCTCTTGCCCCAGGGGGGATCGCCGAAGAACAGCGGCTCACGCTCCAGCGCATAGATGGGTGCATAGTCCCAGAGCAGGATGAACACGTTCAGTGAGGGATTCCGATCCAGGAGGGCCAGCAGGAGTTCGCCGAGCGCCGTGGGCAGATCGTCGTCGGGCCACCGGGCGGGCTCCGTATTGCGGTGGGGCCGGACAAGCTCGATTTCGCTGTGAATGTCCCAGGCACTGATGGCGATACAGCGCTTGGCCCGTATCAACGAGCGCCGGAGCTGGCCGAAATACTCCTCTCCGTCGACCGCGACCGCGAAACGGGTGGCATGTTCGACGCGCCAGCAGTTGCTACCAGGCTGCAATCTGAGGGTCATGGGAGTGGCTGTTTCTCGGTGATTGAAGTCGAATCAGGCGAAGGTACCCCACTTGCCGGGTCAGACCCATCGCAGGCGATATCGTCTCGACCCGGGTAAGATAGCTTCGTGAGCGTCTTGTCGCCAATCCAGCCATCCGAGGGCTGCATTTGAAAGAAGTGCGTGGCATGCGGCTGCCGCGGATGTCCGGCATGTCGTGCGCGCCTTTCACCCGCGGGTTCCCGCATTCATGAGTCTCCTGCGTGTTGCAACATACAATATTCACGCCGGGATCGGGCGTGACGGTTGCTTCGATGCGCAGCGGATCGCCCATGTGATCAATGAACTGCAAGCTCAAGTTATCGCACTTCACGAAGTTGAATCGGAAAGTGGCGATCTGGGCGCGCTCGGTGTATTGGCCGCGGAAACCGGTCTGCGCGCACTGGCCGGACCCACCATGCTTCGCGGCGACGCGGCCTACGGCAACGCATTGCTCAGCAACTGTGACTTCTCCGGAATCGAGCGTATCGACCTGAGCGTCGCTGGTCGGGAGCCTCGAGGCGCGCTTGATGTGCGACTGCAGTGTCGCGGGCTGCCGCTCCGTGTCGTCGCCACGCATCTCGGACTGAGCAGGGCCGAACGCGCGACGCAGGTCAGTCTCCTGATGGAACGACTCGACCCCGCAGATCCGACACCAACCGTATTGATGGGCGACATGAACGAATGGGTCCTCTGGAGCAGGCCGCTGAGGCAACTGCACCAGTGGTTCGGCAGGACGGTGTCCCCTGCGACGTTTCCCGCCGGTTTCCCGCTCTTTGCCCTGGACCGACTCTGGGTTAGGCCCGGAAATCGGCTGGTCCGGTTGTATCGGCATGTGACACCGCTCTCGCGGATCGCCTCGGACCACCTTCCGCTGGTTGCGGAAATCGATCTTTCGTAATATGGACTCGACCCTTCCGATCTCGCCGCCGCCGGGTGGTCGGCCCGACCTTCAGGTGCTTCTCCAGCGTTGAAACCGAAAGCTCGCTTGCACCAACGGGACCGCGTCAAGGGCCCCATTCTGATTCCATTCGCGGTGGTGCTCGCGCTGATGGTTGCAGCGCTGCTCGCAATCTCCTACGGGTATGAAGCACAGGCGCAAAAACAGGACCTCGCCGCCAGCAAGCGCGCAGTCGAACATATGCTGACGATGGAGGTCGACAGCCACGCGGCCAAGTTGCACGCCGCGCTCTTTCCGCTCAGCGGAGACGAGGCACTTCGGGACGCCTTTGAATCCAGGCAGCGCGATGCCCTGATGGACCTCGTCCAGCCTCTGTTCGAGGAAATGCGTGAGCGCTTCGATGTCACGCATTTCTACCTGGTCGATCCCGATCGGGTCGTGGTCCTGCGCGTGCACGAACCGGATTTCCACGGCGACGTGATCACACGCCCGACGATGCTTCGCGCACAGAATACGGGGCTCAGTACCGACAGCATCGAACTCGGTCCGCTGGGGACGCTGACCATTCGGGCCGTCCTGCCCTGGTATGTGGACGGTCGTCTGATCGGCTTTCTCGAACTGGGGGAAGAACTTCATCACATCGCTTCCGACATTCACTCGGCTTTCGACCTCGACATCATGATCGTGATCGAGCGCGAATTCCTGAACCGGGAGGCCGCCACGGCATGGGATGACCACCAGGAGAACGGCTCCATGATCCTGAGCACGACCAATCCGGATATTCCCGAGGCCCTGACGCAACAGTTGGCGATTACGGAATCCGGGCTGGTCCAGGGTGATCATGGACAAGCTTTCTATGCTGCCGCCATCCCTTTCCATGACGCCGGTGAGAGCACGATCGGGCGTCTGGTGCTCGTCCGTGACGTGACACCCCTGCAGGCTCGTCTACGCCGATCGCTCGCCACGGTCGCTCTGTTCAGCCTCCTCGCGGGGGGCATGGTGTTTGCTCTCCTGTATGCCATCCTCGGGCGAATCGAGCGTGAATACCAGCGGCAACACGAGCTGGAGACCGAGTTCGTGCGCCTGAGCACCGGGCATCAGCGTATCGTGCAGATGGAGAAGCTTTCCGAAGTCGGGCGCACGATCAGTGAAATCGCCCACCAGATCAACAACCCGCTGGTCGGAGTCATCAACATGTCCCAGCTGGCCGAACGCGAGGCCGATGATCCCGTTCGCGTACGGCAACTGCTGCGGGACATCCGGCAGGCGGGCAGTGACTGCCATGCCTTCGTGCAGCGAATGCTGGCGTTCACGCGCGTTTCCCGGTCCGTGCGGCAACCGAGCGAGGTCACGGCACTGGTGCGCGATACCATCGCGCTGTACGAACAAAGCAATCAGAGCCACCCCGACATCGTGGCTGAATTGCCGGATCGGCCAGTGACACTCGATATCGACGGCGTCCTGATCGGCCATGCATTGTTCAATCTCGTCAGCAATGCGGCCGAGGTGAGCCCCCCAGGGGCGCGAGTCGAGGTTCGGATGGAAGAACAGGTGAGTCCTGCGGGGATCCCCGGCTGGTGCCTTTCGGTCAAGGATCAGGGTCCGGGACTCGCACCCGAAACGCGCGACCGGATCTTCGAACCCTTTTTCACAACCCGACCCAACGGTACGGGGTTGGGCCTCGCCGTCGTGCATCATGTCGCCATGATCCACGACGGCGAGATCCATGCGGAAAACCATTCCAATGGTGGCGCAATTCTTGCGTTGTGGCTTCCGAGCACACCAGGAAACACAGGCAGGACGACGTGACGGCAAAGGTTCTTCTGGTCGACGACGACCGCTACACCGTGAGCCTGTTCCAGGGCTTGTTTCGGCAACGTCCCGAACGGCTGGATATCGCCATGGACGCCGCCTCCGCGCGTCGGCAATTCCGTGCCAATGATTACAACCTGATCCTCATGGACCAACGGCTTCCCGATGGCAACGGATTGGATCTGCTGCAGGAGATGCGCCACGAGCGCACGCATCAGGTCGCGATCATGATCACCGGGTATGCCGACGTTCGCGAGGCCGTGCGTGCAGTCCGTGAGGGTCTGTTCGACTATCAGACCAAGCCATTCGCCGATCTGGATGTACTGGAAGCGGGTATCGACAAGGCGCTGGAACTCGATCGCGCCTATCGTGAAATCGCCACCCTGCACCGCACACTCGAAGGCAAGGCACAGGGTGAAACCCTGATCGGACAGTCCCCCGCGATCGAATCGCTGCTCCAGCAGATCCGGCAGATCGCCACGTTGGACACTTCGGTCTTGCTGGAAGGCGAGAGCGGAACCGGGAAAGAGCTGGTCGCCAGGCTGATTCATTCTGCAAGCCATCGGGCCAGGGGCCCGTTTCTGGAAGTCAATTGCGGGGCGTTGTCGGAATCGCTGCTCGAAAGCACCCTGTTCGGATACGAGAAGGGTGCTTTCACGGGTGCGGCGCGGGGCACTCCTGGCGTACTCGAGCAAGCCGATGGCGGTTCACTGTTCCTCGACGAAGTGGCTGACATGAGCCCGAAGCTGCAGAGCAGTCTGCTCCGAGCCATCCAGGAACGCACGTTCCATCGCCTGGGCGGAAATGGTCTCAAATCCAGTGACTTCCGGCTGATCTGCGCGTGCAACCGCTGCCTGATCGATGAGGTCCGCGCCAGGAATTTTCGCGAGGATCTTTTCTACCGCATCAATGTGGTCGCGCTCCGCATCCCACCGCTACGCGAGCGTCGCGAGGACATCCTGGTGCTCGCGCTTTACTTTCTCGACCTGTTCAACACCCGGTTCGGAAAGGATGCCGGTCCGTTCGCACCGGATGCCATCAGCCTGATGGAACGCTTTCCGTGGCCTGGCAATGTCCGACAACTGCGGCATGCCATCGAACGCGCAGTCGCGCTGCATCCCGGAGGACCCATCAACGCCAGCCACCTGGAACAGCTTTCCACCGAGGAAGCCATACCGGATGGAAGCGTTCGGGGTGTACTGCCGTACGAACAGGAACGGGCGCAGTTCGAGCGCAATTACATGGAACGGCTGCTTGACGCCACCGGTGGCAATGTCAGCGAGGCCGCTCGCGTCAGCGGCATCGCGCGCCAGAATCTCTACGCTCGCCTGAAGCGCTGGAGGCTGTCCTGATTTACTGACACCTGTCAGTATTTCATGACACCACCCCCCCCGCCGGCGTCCTGCCGGGAGCGTTGTGATCACCTATGGAAACAGGCATTTGCCACCCATCCTTCCCTGGGGCATGAATTCTGCTTGATCAGGGTCTCGGAGGTTTCCTTGCACGGCTGGAAACTCCGGGATTCAGACTGCCGGCCCCAGGAGGCCCGTGTTTCAGAAGCGGCCTTCATCTCGGTTCAACGCGGTTGATCAGGGATGCTCCCGGCACAACGCAACGTACAGAAACAGGGTGGACAACCACATGAAAAAGATTCGAATGCTCGCGGTTCCCACCGCGTTCACGGCCTTGATGTTGTCATACGGTATGGCGCAGGCGATGGAAACCGATCAGATCGACTGGTCGGCGATTCCGGCCAGTGAGATCCCACTTTTCTTCCCCGGTTACGCCTCGTATCAATGGGTCCTTGGCGAGGAGCATGACGGCTCGCGTCGCGTGAAGGAAGGCCGGAACTGCCTTTCCTGCCACGGAGGCGATGAGGCCGATATCGGCGAGCGGATCGTCAGCGGCGAAGCCCTCGAGCCGCACCCGATTCCCGGCAAGCGGGGCCTGGTCAATCTGACCGTCCAGGCAGCGCATGATGACGAATATCTCTACCTCCGCACGAGTTGGGATACTGCCACCGGGGAGCCCGGTCAATTCCACGAGTACGTCCGCTTTACTGATGGCAAATGGGTCGAATATGGGACCCATCGCGGCAAGGAAGTCGTGGCATCCGGCAAAGCCAGGGCCTCCTACGAGGATCGGTTCTCGATGCTCGTCGGCGATGGCAAGGGCGTTCCGGAATTCAATGACATGGGCTGTTGGGCCACCTGCCACAATGACATGCGGTTCATGGCGAACGCCCCGTCCAGCTCCGAGGTCAAGGCACATTCCCTGCTGGGTAATGAAGGCCTGAAACGCAGCGATATCCGCAAGTATCTGCCCGCGACCCGCACCGCGATGGGCGACACTGGTGGCTGGGAGGAAACCAGGACCCGTGCCGAAATCGACCAGATGAAGGCCGATGAGGCGTTCCTTGATCTCTGGCAATGGCGTGCGAACCGTTCCAACCCCGTCGGCTTCGGGGGTGATGACTACGTGCTCGAATACCGGCTCTTCGATGCCGGCAAGAACGCCTGGTTCGGCAACTGGGATGGCGGCAAGGGCCAGCCGCGCCACATGCTTGATCCGGCGGTGAACAACGGCCGCATGGCGTTGGCCGAGGCCGATTTTCGAAATCCCGAAGCCCCGACCCTGACGGCGGAAAACCGCATCCCCTACGATCCGGATCACGCGTGGCAGGAAGGGGATCTCATGTACAAGTACGGGAACCAGCAACCCGAAGGCAGTGCTGCCGGCAATGAGGCCTCCGCTGCGTTCGAGGGTGGGCGCTGGACGGTCGTGCTCAAGCGCAAGCTGAACAGCGGCAATCCGGATGATCTGCCGTTGGCGGGTGGCAATACCTACCCGGTGGGTTTCGCGGTCCATGACGATAGCACCACCGCCCGCTGGCATTACGTCAGCTGGCCGATGACCATGAGTCTGGGCGGTACCGACGCGCACGTGAATGCCGTCAAGCTGAAGTAGGGACCAGGGCGCCGGACGAATGAGCCGGCGCCGTTTCCCCGAACGTTCCCGGACGCGGGGTGCTGGCGAAACGGGAGTCCCCGTTCCCGGTCGCAGCGGTCAGCCGTAGACGGATTCGATCATCGAGCGGGTGAGCACCCCATAGACCCGCCGGGCACCGCGACTCGTGACGCGTTCCACATACAGGGCCTCGGCACCGCGGTCGAGTTGTTCAAGCCCCTGCTGCAGGGTCTCCCGGACATCGATGGGTGCGGCGCGCAGCCGCTTGGCTGGAATCTCGAGGAGGTCGATCGTACCGCTTTCCTGCCGGGTCGATTCCAGGTGCCGAACGAGATCGACGGCCGGCATCAGCGTGCTCTGTGTCTCGCCTTCGTCGATCAGTAGCCAGGTCGGCCGGTTCGCAAGGACTCGGGACACCTGTTCCGGCGTCAGGGCACGCTGTACCCGTGCGAATGTCCGGTCCATGGCGCTCGCTACTCCCCGGCGTTGCAGGAACTGGTTGGGCGGCGCTGCGCGGGGTTCGCGTCCGGCTGCCCGTAGCAGCGCGATGAACAGGGATTCCTGACGAAAGAGTTCGCTTGCCGTGAGGCTGGCCACCACCACGGCGAGCATTCCGGGAAGGATCACACCCGGATTATGGGTGAGTTCCAGGATCGCCATCAATGCCGCCAGAGGCGCCTGAAAGCTGGCCGCCATCATCGCACCCATTCCAAGCAGCGCGTACAACCCGATATCGGTCGCACCCGAGCCTCCGGAGAACCCTGTTGCATGGCTGACCAGTGCCCCGAGCATCGCTCCCATGAACAGAACGGGTCCGATGACACCGCCCGGGACGCCCAGGCCGATGGCGATTACAGTCGCTGCCAGCTTGGCAACCAGCAGCACGGACAGCAGGCCAAGCGCGAGCTGGCCCTGCAGGGCCAGTTCCACCGTGTCGTAACCAATGCCCATCACCTCTGGTACTGACATTCCCAGAACACCGGTGGCGGCTCCGGCCAGGAACATCCGCCACCAGATCGGCACCATGGCACTGCGTACTGCAGTCTCCCGGAGCAGCCGGATCAGCGCGGCCGATACCATCCCAGCCAGGATCCCGAGCAGTAGCACATACACAAGGTCGCCTGCGGAGCCTAATGACAACGCCGGCATCGAGAACGCAGCGACGTCGCCCAATACTGCGTTTGCCAGCAGGGTGGCGGCCACCGCTGCAAGGATGATCGGGATGAAGCTGGCGACCGTGTATTCGAGCATGACCACCTCGAGCGCGAACACCACTCCGGCCAGAGGCGTATTGAAAGACGCGGCGATGCCCGCCGCTGCACCACAGCCCACCAATGTACGGATTGCGTTGTTCGGGAGTCCGAGTCGTTGGCCGAGAAGGCTGCCGCTCGCGGCGCCCAGATGCACATGCGGACCCTCGCGTCCGACCGAGTAGCCTGCGACGATCGCGATCGCGGCGCCGACGAACTGGAGAACGAATCCTCGCATCGACATGTGCCCCTGGTGGTGCGCCATGCGCTCGATCACGTGGGCGACACCAAGCCGGTGCAGCCCTTTCGCACCCCATCGAAAAAGGGCGGCCAGCGCGACTGCGCCGGCGAGCGGCAGCAGGATACGCTGCAATAGACCCAGGGACTCGTAGTCTTCCGGTCCGGAACCCGCGAGCAGGCTTCCCTGGGAGCTTTCCACCAGCAGGCGGAATCCAACGATCACCGTGCCCGCAATCAGGCCAGTCAGGAGGCCCAACCCCGAGAGAAGCAGCAGGGCCTCGGGCCGGGCAACGTGCAGGCGCGCCTCATCGAGCCGCTCTCCCCACCAGCCTTCAAGTCGTTCCCACACGGATGTTCAGCCCCGGATCGAATCTTATTGGGTATCCTCCCATGCTAACGCTTCATGGCGCCGGAGTGCGCCACCCGGAAAGTTTCCAGCCCGTTTGGCGGTGAACGCATCCAATCCCGCAGGCTTTCCGTACTTGCCACAGGCTACTGGAGGAATCCATCATGCGAACGACCTCGATCCTTCTGCGGTGGCAACGCTGATGGCCGAAACGACCTGCGCCTGTCCCGGACCCTTTCCGCGCATGGCATTTGGCTGGCCCAATTCGGCCAGCAGGATGCCGTTCATGCCGGCCCGTTGCTGGCAAGGGATCGGAATGCCCGTCGTTGCTATGGCGTCTATTCAATTGTTCGTACACCGGAGATTCGCATGCCCTTCGCCATTTTCCCGACAATTGCCGGGTCCGCGTATCGCATCTGCCGCAATCGTGCGGCGATGATTCGGGGAACGGGCTTCGATACGACGGCAGTTCATGTCTCGGCAGCGCTCCGCGCCGTGTCCGGGCTGTCCCTGCTGCTCCTTGCCGCAGTCTTGCTGGCCACACCCAGTGAAGCGCGCGAGCGGTTGGAGTATCCGGAGTGGTTCGCGGAAACCTTCTATGATCTGCCGGGCGACCTTGACGATGCCGTCGCGCGCGGGAAGCGGGGCATCGCATTGTTCTTCAGCGCCGAGACCTGCCTGCACTGCGTTGCAATGACGCGCAGCACCTTCAAGGACCCGGACATCGTGCGGCGCTTGTCCGGGCAGTTCGACGTGATCGCGGTCGACGTCTTCAGCGACGTGGACATGGTGGCCCTCGATGGCCAGACGCTGCGCGCGCGCGAACTCTCCGAGCACGAACGGGCGACGTTCACGCCGACTCTGCTGTTCATCGATGGTTCTGGCGAGCGGATGCTGCGGTTCGTCGGTTTCGCGGATCCTGAACGCATGCATATCATTCTGGATTACCTCGAATCCGACGCCTGGCGCGACGAATCGCTGCGCGACTTCGCACGCCGGTTGCAGGGAGAGGATGGGGCAACGGCAACATCTGCCGCTGCCGATGCGGGAACGGAGAGCGAGTCGATGATCGGGTCCCTCGCCGGGTTCCAGCGACCGCCGGCCGACCTCGCTGCACAGCGAACCGCCAATCCGCGTCCATCCCTGGTGCTGTTCGAGCGGCCCGATTGCGAGGAATGTGACCGGCTGCGCGAGCAGATTCTGTCCCATCCGGAGGTGCAGTCGGTACTTGCCGGGTTCCACACGCTGCGCCTGAACATCGAACATCCGGAGGCGGTGGTTCTGCCGGATGGCCGGCATGGGACCGCCGAAGCACTGGCCGGCGAGCTGGCGCTCGCCCATCAGCCTGGACTCGTCTTCTTCTCCGAGCAGGGGGAAGAGGCCTTCCGGATGGACAGTACCTGGTTGATCGATCATTCAGGGCAATTGCAAGAAACCGCCCAGCGGTATCTCCTGGACAGTTTCCTGGCACGATTGGAATATGCGGCTAGCGGCGCCTACCGCGAATGGCCGCAGTATCAGCGCTGGCGTGCGCAGCACAATCGAGGCGAATCGGAATAGCCGGTGCCGGTATTGGCCGTGCGTAACGAGTTGGCCGCGCTCGCGTCCGGCTGTGCGACCTGGTGCTAGTACCAGGTATCGGCACCCTCCACCACCTGAGCCGATGTATCGACGGTGACCCGAGCATAGGGGTTTGCAGGAATGGTCATGGCGGTTTCCTCCGGGAAAGTTCCAGGCACCATGGTCCTGAACGCAGGTGCCCTGAGGAGGGCGCGCAAAGCCCCCCCTGAAGGTAACGCAACCGGTCAGGACGAGAACGGCGCCTGCCGTTCTCGTGCAGGGGTCGGGCCATCGGACGTCAGCTGCGTTCAACCCAGGCGTTGCACCACCCTGAGGCCGAGACATGCCGGCCTCCGAAGGCGTCACAAGGGCCCCACTTGGATGCGTCCGGATCTGAGTACAGCTGGCAGTTGGCGCAGTTCTGGCCCTCCACGTAGGCTTCGTGTTCGACATCAGCGGCATCGTGCCGGTAGTGGAGGGCTCTTGCTTCGGGAGCGTCTTCGCTCAGGCGTTCATTCGCTGCCGCGGGAGCGACGACAAGGGGTACGGTGGGGGCCGCCAGAAAACCGGCCAGGCCTATGCGAAGCAGGCGTCGCCGCGACGGGTTCGGATTCTGGTCAGGCATGACTTTCCTCCTTTTCCGTTACTTTGATTGTCCCTAGAACCTAGCAGGCATATCGGAGATTGCCAAGTTCCGGCATCCGGCAGGAAGATCGTGCTTGCCCGCATGGCCCACTAGGTGGTGCAGATCGTGTTGTGGCAAGCTGCCGTGGGAAGCCACCGATGCGTACCGGGGAGCGCCTTGGAGTTCGCGTGTCGCCGCTTCCGGCCGGTGCCATTGGCAGCCCTCACCGGACCCCTTGCGGGTGGGCAAGGGTGGTCTAGTGTTGCGTGCTGTCGCTGGCTGCTCTAACTTCATGACCGGCGCCGAGATTTCCGGGTCCGGGGTCGGCAGGAAACCACCGCAGGAGGATAGATCATGAAGATTACCATCGATGTGGACTGCACTGCGGAGGAGGCTCGCCATTTCCTCGGGCTGCCCGACGTCAAGCCCGTACAGGATGCCCTGATGAAAGAGATCCAGGATCGCATGATGGCCAACCTTCAGGCCGTTGACGCCGAGACGCTGTTCAAGACCTGGTTGCCCGCACAACTCGAGGGCTTCGAACAGATGCAGAAGTTCTTCTGGTCGCAGTTTTCCAAGGGCGGCACCGATCCAGGGTCCGGGAAAGAGAAAGAATAGGCACAGGCTCGGGAACAATTGTCCAGGGTAGTGATCACTCATTGGCGGGTGGGCCACGCCGGGGACGCGGATCCTGATGGAGGAGCCGGACGGATTGCCCGCACGCCTGTCAACCCGCCCATTTCCGCACGATGACGAAATACAAGGGAAAATCATGAAAGCACGATGGAGTCTGATTGCAGCGGCGATCCTGACGGTGACCGGTGCCGCTTGCGCCGTGGAGCTTGAGACCGACGAGCAACTCGCCGCCTATGGTCTTGGCCACAGTTTTGCGACGAATCTGCTCACGCAGACGCAGGGTCTGGAACTCGATCTCGACGCGTTGCTCGAGGGCGTCCGGGCAGGCTTTGAGGGAGAGGAGAGTGAGGTGTCTCGTTCTCGCCTCAATGCAGCCATTGAGAATCTGAGCGAGATCCAGATGGCGAACCAGCGTCAGGTACAGCGCGAACAAGAGGAGCGGTCGCGGGCCGCAGGTGAGGAGTTCCTCAGCGAGAACGTTCAGCGCGAAGGTGTCGTAGTGACCGATTCGGGTTTGCAGTACGAGGTTCTGGTTGCGACCGAGGACGGGCGATCGCCGACTGCGCAGGATCGGGTCCGCGTCCACTATCATGGAACCCGTCTCGACGGCGAAGTGTTCGACAGTTCCGTCGATCGGGCCGAGCCTGCCGAATTCGCCCTTGACAGCGTGATAGCCGGTTGGACCGAGGGCGTGCAATTGATGTCGGAGGGAGACAAGTTCAGGTTCTATGTTCCCGCGGATCTCGCCTACGGCGACCGAAGCCCGAGTCCGGCGATTCCACCGGGATCGGTCCTGATCTTTGAGGTGGAACTTCTTGAGGTGCTTGACTGAGCCTTTGCATGTGACCCACTGATTTGTCCGGGCCGAACGGGTTTCGTCCCGCTCGTCGTATTTCATTCCTCCAGGGAGATTCAGATGCGAGTTCTCGAGCGATACGATCCCGGCAGGCCTGTGCGCGATCGGTGGATGCTGATTCTTGCGATCCTGCTGCCGTTGGCGGCTTTGCCGATGAACGGGGCGGCGCTGGATGCTTCGCAGCAGTCGTTGCTGGGACAGGTCGAAAGTACGCTCCGAGCCGCGGAGGCGGATTTGCAGGCCGCGCAGGGCTCGGCAGGAACCGCGGAACGTCCTGCCACCGGTGCTCGTCTGCGCCTGACACAGATGCGTCTGGATTCGGCGCGCGAACGATTGAGTCAGGCGGAGGCAATGCTGGGGAATCTCCCGGAGGAAGACCCCGATGTGGTTGCCAGCCGCGAGCGCTTCGCACGTGCCTCCGGCCTGGCGTCGACAATCGATGCCATCCTGCGGCCGCCGGCAGCGGCGGTCAGTCCCTCGGAAACTGCCCAGGAGGCGATGCCGTCCGTAATGACGACGGCCCCGCCGGAAACCCCTCGTCCGGACAGCACCGTGGGATCCTCGGGCCCCACCGCTTCGCCGGCGGTGCCGACGCGGCTTGATTACCGTCAGGAGGAGGCGCTTAGAGACGCCCGGTTCCACCTCCGCGAGGCGGAGGCGTTTGCGGCCCGCGCCCGAACGACGCTGGAACGTGTTGAAGGACCCGATGCTTCAACGCTGCAGCACCGGGAAATCGAAGCGGCGCTGACGGCCGTGGGCGAAGCGGCGACACGCCACGCGCGCGGTATGGCGCAGCTTGCGGGTCTTCCCGAAGGACATCCACAGGTGCAGCCGCTGGTGCAGGAACTGGCGACGCTGGGCGCAATGATCGCTTCGCAGCGTTCCCGGCTCGAAATCGCTGATGCCGAAATGCAGCGTCTTACGCGCATGGATTCCTACCCGGAATATGATGCCGATTTCGCGATGCTTCAGGACCTTGCCCGGCGCTATGGCAACTTCCATGCCGCGACCGAACAGCCGGAACGCCTCGCGCGGGTGATTGCCGAGGATGCCCGCGTTCTCGAAACCGTCCAGCGGATCGCCGAAACGTACGCTCCGCTGGTGGCGCATGGCATCGACCATGGTATCCGGATGGAACGCCTGCTCAATCACTTCCAGTCGCAGCGCGGCGCCTTTGGAGCGGCGGCGCTGCAGTACCGCGATGAACTACCCGGGGCGATTCAAGCCGATCTTGCCGAGGCGGAGCGGATGTCCGACCTTGCGGTGAGCACGGGGCGGCCCGCATTCTTC
>JAABSN010000088.1 GCA_011390385.1 Thioalkalivibrio nitratireducens
GACGGCCTGTTCGTCACCGGCACCGATACCGGGATTGGCAAGACCTACGTCGCCTGCGCACTCGCGCGGCTCTGGCGCAGCCGTGGAATCGTGGTCGCGCCACGCAAACCGGTCGAGTCCGGCTGCCCGGAACGGGACGGCCAGCTGTTTCCCGCCGATGCGGCGCTGCTGGCCGAGGCCGCCGGCCTGCCCACGTCCCGACTCCATGAGGTGAACCGGTACCGTCTGGCAGCGCCATTGGCCCCGGACCTGGCGGCGCGGATCGCCGGCCAGCCGCTTTACCTCGCGGATCTGATCGCCGCCAGCCGCCGGCCCGAAGGCGCCTGGCGCATTACCGAAGGTGCCGGTGGCTTCTACTCGCCACTGTGCGAGGACGGCCTGAATGCCGATCTGG
This sequence comes from Thioalkalivibrio nitratireducens, assembly GCA_011390385.1. Next base: position 395 of record JAABSN010000088.1, read on the forward strand.
CGCAGGCGCTGGGAGACCCGGTGCTGCTGGTGGCGGAAGACCGTCTGGGCACACTGAGCAGCTGCCTGCTCGCACTCGAGGCGCTGGACCGCCGCGGTCTGGAAGTGGCGGCGGTGGTTCTGAACCGCCGCCACGCATCCGCCCATCCCGCAATGGACAACCAGTCTGCATTGGCCGATCGCACTGACGCCCTGGTCCTGACGATTGGCGCGGACATGTCCGACGCCGAGATCGATCAGATACTTTCGACCTCGAATTCGTCGACCGTCAGACCACCGGAACCCGGCTCCACCGACTCGGGTTCCTGAGCACGCGGAAGTTCGGATTCCTCGTGGTCCCGGGGCGCCGGAACCGGCGCAGGAACAGCAGGCCCCTGGCGAAAACCGAGCAGATCGTCGCGCAGACCCTGCGTGCGCGGATCATCCACACGCCGCGCCTCGATGATCTGCACCGGCCGCAGCTTCTGCCCGTAGTAGCTTTCATTGAAGTCGTCCCGGACGCGCAGCATCGAGCCTTCGAGGCTCATACCGATGAATGCACCCTGCGAACGCGCATAAGAGAGGAAGTCGGCGGTGATCGTCGCGCGCCGGCCCATGCCCACCGGGCCGGCGGCCACCGAGGCATCGCCACCGAGCCGCACTGCGGTTGCAAACAACGAGTCGACTGCGTTCTGGGTTCGGGCCACGACAACGACTTCGGCGACCTCGCCACCGAACTGCAGGCCGATACTCACCGACCCAATGGAATAGAAAGCGACTGGGCTGTAGTCGCCCCGGTCGTCATCCCAGGCCATGAACACACCGAGGCCACCGGAACCGCCGACAAAGAATCCACCGCGAATCACGCGGGGGAAGATCAGCACACCACTGGCTGTCTTGAGGTCGTCGCGCAAGGCTTCGTAGTCGGGATGCACTGCCATCTCGGCCAGGGTCTTGCGGGCATCATCAATGACCTGCTGCGGATCCATCTCGCGACTCGGGAGTTGCGCCTGCACGATGCCCGGGACGGACCAAACGAAGAGCAGAAAAAACGTGACGAATACTCTCATCGAGAATCTCCTGAGGGGGTTGGGACGGTGTGGGCAGATTGCACCACGGCAATGAACGTGGAGTGAATCCCCAGCGGCGTGGGTACCATCATACAGGCTTGCCACGATTGTCACGCTTGGGAGGGAATCGAGTTGCCGGCGGTGTCACATCAAAGTCCTTCTGCGGAAGGCCGTCCGGCGCAAGGCGATTTCCATCGGCTCCACGCCGGCCATCACCCCCAGACTCCCGCGCCTTGCGCGGCGCTCGTTGGCACCCTGCGCCTTTTATCGTCGGTGGTGGTCGCAGGCCCTGAGCGTTGGAACATGGATCCCGGAGAGTGGGGATCGGCATCGAACGGGCGCGAAGGCGTCTCCACAAACCAAAAAAACGGGCGCTTTCGCGCCCGTAAATCACCGATTGGAAGTCCTGGGAGACTGTGTGATCGGTGTTGGAGGAGACCTCGTTCGGGTGCCCGGCCCCGCTGACCGGACACCCTGGTTGCGGTACTTACGTCTTCTTGCTGAATTCCGGGTAGGACTCGAGGCCGCACTCGGAGATATCTGCTCCGATGTACTCGTCCTCCTCGGAGAGACGGATGCCCATGATCAGCTTGATGATGAACCACACTACAAGGCTGGCGATGAACACGAAGAGGAAGATCGCCACCAGACCGGCCACCTGCCCGACGAGGGTCGCATCGGGGTTCGACAGCAGCACCGCCAGCACTCCCCAGATGCCGACCGTGCCATGGGCAGAGATTGCACCCACCGGATCGTCGATCCGCAGCTTGTCCAGGCCGACGATCGAGAAGACCACGATCACACCACCGATCGCACCGACGACGGTTGCCAGCAGGGGAGAAGGACTCAGGGGGTCTGCGGTGATGGCCACCAGGCCGGCGATGGCGCCGTTCAGGGCCATGGTCAGATCGGCCTTGCCGAAGAGCAGGCGGGTGACAATCAGCGCACCGATCACACCACCGGCCGCCGCCAGGTTGGTGTTGGCAAAGACCGCAGCGACGTTGTTGGCCGACGCGATGTCGGACACCTTGAGTTCGGAACCGCCGTTGAACCCGAACCAGCCGAGCCAGAGAATCAGGACACCAAGGGTGGCCAGTGGCATCGCGGAACCCGGGATGGCATTGATCTCGCCGTTGGGGCCGTACTTGCCCTTGCGCGCACCAAGCAGCAGAACACCCGCGAGGGCCGCCACGGCGCCAGTAAAGTGGACGATGCCGGAACCCGCGTAATCCGAATAGCCGAGTTCGCTGAGAAAACCACCACCCCAGGTCCAGAAGCCCTGGATCGGATAAATGAAGCCCGTCATCAAGACCGCGAAGGCGAGAAACGACCATAGTTTCATTCGTTCAGCGACCGCACCCGAGATGATCGACATCGCGGTGGCCACGAACACCACCTGGAAGAAGAAGTCGGAACGATCCGAGTAGTAGATATCGCCGCCACTCGCCATCACGTCCTCGACACTGTTGTCGCCGGTAATGAAGGCGCCGATGCCGGGGATGAGCGAACTCAGACCATCGCCGTACATGATGTTGTAGCCGACGACCATGTACATGATGCTCGCGATGGAGTACAGGGCGACGTTCTTGGTGAGTATTTCGGCGACGCTCTTGGTGCGGACCATGCCCGCTTCAAGCATCGTGAAGCCCGCGGCCATCCACATGACCAGCGCGCCCGACACCAGGAAATAGAAGGTGTCGAGGGCGTAGGCAAGTTCGGTTACTTGCTGTTCCATAATCGGATTTCTCCAGTGTTAAGTGATTTCAGTCGTCAGGCGTCAAAGTGCCTCGGCACCGGTTTCGCCGGTGCGGATCCGTACCACCTGCTCGATCGGCGAGATGAAGATTTTCCCGTCGCCGATCTTGCCGGTACTCGCCGACTTGGAGATGGCCTCGACCACCCGGTCGACAAGATCGCCATCGACGGCGACCTCGAGTTTCACCTTCGGCAGGAAATCCACCACGTACTCGGCCCCACGGTAGAGTTCCGTGTGACCGCGCTGGCGACCAAACCCCTTCACTTCGGTCATCGTCATGCCCTGCACGCCGATTTCCGAGATTGCTTCGCGAACATCATCAAGCTTGAACGGCTTGATGATCGCCGTGATCATTTTCATTGTTCACTCCTTGTCGAGAGAGCCGGTGTGTCCACGGGGGACGAGTTGTGTCATTCAGACAAGGAGCTTCTTGCACGGCCCGTGCCAACCGCTTGAAGCGGCCTTCGGGGGCCGCTGCGTCGTCTGCAACGGTAGATTCCCGGGCCAGCTGCACCAGAACGAATCGGAAATCGCTTCGCAATCGCACCGATTTGGTGCACCCCCGATTGAGGCCGCGGAATCGGGTTCAGGCCAGCGTGAAAGGCCCGAGCGGCCTGGGCGTGGCAGTCAGTCTTTCAGAGTGGATCGGCCTCGAGAACGGCAAGGGCATCCCTGTGCCCGAAATCCCGCCAGAGGTCCCTGACACGGACACCAGTGCCGGGGATCATGCGCTCGGGCTCCAGCATCGCAAGCGGGCCCAGTACGTAGGGACGCGTCAGAATCTCGGGATGTGGCAATACCGGGTCCGTGGAAATCTCGTTTCCCAGCAGGAGAAGATCAGCATCGAGTGTCTTGGGCGAGAAACGCGGCTCATGTGGATTGCGGCCGAGACTGCGTTCCAGCTCCTTGAGCCATTTCACCAATTCACCGGCGCGCAGCTCCGTATCGATGCCCACGCACAGGTTCCAGTAATCAGGCCCGTCGTAACCGGCAGCCGCACTCACGCAGACCGGCGATCGCCGCAGATTATCGAAGGCCCGATCCATCTCCGCGAGAGCCGCGCGCAGATGCCGGGCCGGTTCTACATTGCTGCCAAGGCCGATCAGGGCGCGCCGGCGCGGAGGCGCGGTCATTGTCAGGGCCGGCCGCGTTCGATCACGATACCGACCTCCCGGGCACCCGGTATCGCCCCCGGCTTTCCCACGACCAGCCGGATAGAACGGCTACCAAAGCGATCCAGCAGAGTCTGGGCAATCTCCTCGGCCAGCGACTCGAGCAGAACATGCGGCTCACGACTGGCAATGCCGCGGATGCATTCCGCCACCGCCCCGTAATCGATCGTATCCTTGATATCCCCGGAACGGGCCGCAACACGGGTATCGGTGCCCAGTTCGATATCGAAGCGCAACCGGCGCAGGATGCGTTGCTCCCAGGCATAGACGCCAATGATTGCCTCGACTTCCAGGTCACGCAGATAGATCTGATCCATGGATGGCGCGCCCTCCAGGCGAGTCGTTATATTGATACGGAGACCGGCAAGGATACCCGGTTCGCCCGGAAAATTCGGTACCGGTGCGCGGCAACGGCCCAGCGGTGTCCTCTCGCACGCACCTGAATTCGTGGCATGGAACGCACCTTGCGGACTGGGGGCATTGCAATGCGATCCTGCGGCCAGTCGTGTCCCGACCGTCGACCAGGCCCAGCGCGATGTCTGCGAATCAGATCAGCGATCAGTGCCGTCCCGTGTATTCGGAACATGCCACTTCGAGTGGACATCGAGCGGGAGACACCGGGTGCGTTATGATCCCGGGCCGAAAGCGATCGGGCAACCCCTTTCCGAGAACAATGGAAACGAATCGAGACATGACCACTCAATTCCGAACCCTTCCCTGGCAAAACACCAGCGCCGGAGAAGCGCGCCGAGTCGGTGTTGAAATGGAGATGGCCGGTGTCACACTCGACGCAATGGCCGAGGCGGTGCGGCAGGAGTTCGGCGGACGGGTCTCTTCGGAGGGACCTTTCGTGACTCGGGTCCAGGACACTTCATTCGGGAACTTCGCGGTGGAACTCGACGCACGAGTCCTGAAGGACAGGGAATTTCAGAAGCATCTGCAGCGACTCGGAATCGAACTCGACAGCAGCGACAGCGCGGCACTGGATCGCTGGCTCGCCAGCGCTGCCGGCCTGCTGATCCCGCACGAGATCGTCGCCCCGCCCCTACCGCTGGATGTTCTGCCACGCATCGACCGTGTGCGGGCGGCATTACAGCAGCAGGGTGCACGCGGGACCGAATCGTCATTGCTGTATGCCTTCGGCCTGCAGTTGAACATCGAGGCCCACAGCCTGGAAGCCGCCTGGTTGACATCGATCCTTCAGGCCTTCGTGCTGCTGTACGAGGCCCTGGTCAAGGCCGGCAACATCGATTTCTCCCGCCAGCTCTCGCCCTACATCAAACCGTTTCCCGGAAGCTACGTGCGGCATGTGCTGCAGCCGGATTATCGGCCCGGCATCACCGAATTGATCGACGACTACCTGGAGCACAACCCGACCCGCAACCGGCCGCTGGACATGCTGCCTCTATTCGCCGAGATCGATCGCGAACGCGTGATGGCGGCACCGGTCGAGCGCGAACTGATCAAACCTCGGCCGGCCCTGCACTACCGCCTGCCGAACTGCGAAATCGACGATCCCGACTGGACTCTCGCGCGCCCGTTCAACGGCTGGGCCGAAGTGGAACATCTGGCCGCGGATCGGGAACGCCTCGAAGCGGCAAGCCTGGATTTCCTGCAGCGGCCGGCTCAGGCCCTCGGGCAACTCGCTGATGAATGGGCAAAGCGCATCCGTGACTGGTTCTGAATTCCACAGCGCGGGCTCTGCCGGCGATCACACCGACTCCAGACCGCAGCCGCCACTGGTCGCGGTCACCGGTCCGGACCACGGTGGATGGCTGGCATGGTTCTTCACGGCACTGGCCGTGCGCCGCGCCGGTGGCCGAGCCGTCCGTATCCGTCCCGCACAACCCTGCCACCACTGCCCATTCGATGCCCTGATTGTCGGCGGTGGCGCCGACGTCGACCCTTCGATGTACGGAGATTTCGAAGGTCCGGGCGTAAGCGACATCCAGGCGGCCGAGCGCCGCTGGTCGCAACGCCTGTTCGGTTACGCCTTTTATCCGATCCTCTGGCTGCTGCGGCGCGTGTTTCAGTCGCACGGCGGCACGCTGGACAAGGAACGCGACCGCCTGGAAAAGGCCCTGATCAACCGGGCACTCGACGCACACAAGCCGGTGCTGGGCATCTGCCGTGGCATGCAACTTCTCAATGTGGTGCTGGGCGGAACGCTGAATCGGAATCTGGATGGGTTCTACGCGGAGATTCCACAAGCCCGCAGCCTGCTGCCAGTGAAGCACATCACTCTGAAACCGGGAACCCGACTGGCAGCGTTGTTCGATCGCGAAGACCTGTGGGTGAACGCATTGCACGACCAGGCCGTCAACACGCTGGGAAAGGGCCTTCGCGTCGCGGCCTGCGAGGCCACCGGCGTCGTTCAGGCCATCGAAGCCGAGCAGGGCTGGAACGTCGGGGTGCAGTGGCATCCCGAATACCTGCCCCAGAAACAGACGCAGCAACGTCTGTTTCTGGCGCTGGTGCAGGCAGCAATGCGCAGCATGGCAGAAGAACGCGCCTGATCAGGCCCGCGCTGGGTAGGCGACATCCAGCCCGCCCAGACCGCAATAACCGCCAGGGTTCTTTGCCAGGTACTGCTGGTGATACTCCTCGGCAAAAAAGAAACGGTCCAGGTGCGCGATCTCGGTCGTCACAGGGCCGCGGCCGGCATTGCGCAGGACACTCGCGAAACGTTCCCGACTGGCCTCCGCCAACGGCAGCTGCTCCGGAACCGAAACATAGATGCCGGACCGGTACTGGGTTCCAATATCGTTGCCCTGGCGCATTCCCTGGGTCGGGTCATGCCCCTCCCAAAAAGTCTTGAACAGGTTCTCGAGCGAAACCTTTTCGGGGTCGAACACCACTCTCACGATTTCATTGTGTCCTGTCAGTCCTGAACACACTTCGCGGTACGTCGGATTCGGGGTATAACCCGCTCCGTAGCCCACAGCTGTGGTAAAGACATCCGACCGCAACCAGAACAGCCGCTCGGCGCCCCAGAAACACCCCATCCCGAAGTGGATCGTCTGCATACCCTCGGGGTACGGCGGCGCCAGGGGTGCGTCGAGGACCGCATGCCGTGCCGGGACCGGCATCGCGGCATCACGCCCGGGCAATGCCTCGGAGGCGTCGGGCATCCGGGTCTTGTGCATGGCGGCGAACAGCATTGCGATCTCCTCAGGGACTACCGACCGGTTCGATGCGCAGCAACTCCCCGGGATCATGATCAGTCAGCACGTAGATCAGTCCATCGCGCACGCGCACGTCGCGGATCCGACTACCCCAGGCCTCGAGCATGCGAACCTCGGACATGACCTCGTTGCCAGCATCGAAGCTTAGACGGGCGAGGTGACGGTGCGCCAATGCCCCGACCAGAAGGTCGCCTTCCCAGTCCGGAAAGGCGTCGCCCTGATAGAAAGCCATGCCGGAGGGCGCAATCGAGGGTGTCCAGTAATGCAGCGGCTGTTCCATGCCCTCCTTTTCGCGAATCCCGTCGCCGATCTGCGCACCGGAATAATCGATCCCGTGGGTGATCACCGGCCAGCCGTAGTTCAGGCCGGACTCGATGATATTGATCTCGTCGCCACCACGTGCGCCATGCTCGTGCTCCCAGAGCACGCCGGTTCCCGGATGCAGAGCCATCCCCTGGGGATTGCGCACCCCGTAGGCATAGATCTCCGGAAGCACATCATCGCGCCCGACGAAGGGGTTGTCTTCGGGCACCCGTCCATCGTCGTGCAGACGCACGATCGTGCCGGCGTGGTCATCGAGGCGCTGGGCGCGCGGCCTGTCACCGCGGTCACCGACGGACACGAACACGAAGCCATCCCGGTCGAACACGATGCGACTGCCGAAATGGCGGCCACCCCGGCTCGCGGGCTTCGCCGTGAACAGCACCTCGACATCGTGGAGGCGATCGTTCTCGAAACGTGCCCGCGCGAGACGGGTTGTCACACCATTGTCTACCGACGCCGCATAGGTGAAATACAACCAGCGGTTCTGCTCGAACCCCGGGTGGGGAACCAGGTCCAGCAGTCCGCCCTGCCCGGTCGTGGCGACCGCTGGCAGGCCAGGCACCGGATCCGGCAGCATTCTGCCATCGCGGAAGATACGCAGCCGGCCGGGACGTTCGCTGATCAGGATGGTGTCATCGGGCAGGAACGCGAGAGCCCAGGGATGAACCAGTTCATCGGCCAGCGACACCACGCGATAGTCGGCTGGTACCGCGGAGGACCCTGAGTCCTCGCTGGCACAGGCGACAACCGTCAGTGCAAGGACAACGAACGCAATGCGCAAGAAGAGCTGCGCGGACTGGATCAATCGTAACGACATTTTCCCCCCTGGTTCTGACCGGTCAACACCGAGTCCGGATTCGAACAGAAGCACCGCAGAAACCGGCTTCGCGCGCACCGCTATCTTCACCCGGATTTTGCCATTGTGGCAGCCTTCCTTGCCGACGAAGACCCTGGCCCATGCGCATGGCACTGCCGGAACCCGTCCACCAACGGCGCTCTCGAGCCCACACATTCTGACATTTTGTCAGCCCGGGAGGCCTCCGGGTTCCGCCGCATTCGCGCATTCAGGCAGTCTCGGCGGGTCCGGCAAGCCGGATGGAGTCGCACGACCGGGATGGACTGGAACATCGGCTGCATGAACGAATGACCCGGTGCACATCCAAGCGTTCCGCTATGGTTGTCGGATCACCCCATCCACGGTCCGTCTTGGCGAAGGAGGCAGCCGCTTTCCCGCATATCCCAGCCGTATCAGCAGTAGCGGTCGGTGTCCATCGGTCAGGCCCATGTGGACCGCGAGCCGCCTCCGGATCGACAACCGGCAGGCGCCGGGGCAGATCGGGGTCGTTCCGGATCGTGTCCTGTTGTACCGAGAACTGCCACGGCTGGGTGTTGTGTCCGGACGGTGTGCGTACCGCAGAGGCAATCCGTTGCTCGGCAACGAATTCCATGGCGCGTCTTCACTCTCTGAAAAGTGCAGGAGCCAGATCGTAGCGTGGCACGTCGGGCCAATTCGAATTGACGCCCTGTGAGTGACACGGCACGAACAGCAGGATACTGTCTTCGCCGACTCCATATTCGCCACCGTTGGCTACCTTGCGTGGAATGGAGGGGAGGTTCAATGGCATTTGCACTGGCCCTGTTGAAAACGGTCGCGTGGATTGTTTTGATCGCTGGATTGGCGGGGATCGCGATCGGGCTGTGGTCCAGCGCGCGCGACACCCGAAACGCCCAGACGGTCCGGGATGCGCTACTGAGCCAGCGCGAGCCGACGCCCGCAAACTTCGCTCCGGCCATGGTTGCCGATTTGCCCGAGATCGGGCAGCGTTATTTCGCCAATGCCATTGCGCCAGGAACGCCACTGCACGAGGTGGCTCGGCTGGAAATGGAAGGCTCGCTGATCCTGAACGGCCGCGAGTTCCCCATGCGTGCCGAGCAGATCCTCGCCCCGCCGCATGGATTCGTTTGGCGCGCGCGTGCGGGCGCGGGGTTGCTCCGGTTCTCCGGGTCGGATGGCTACCGGAACGGACATACGAGCTGGACGCGTTTCTGGTTGTGGGGTGTGCTGCCAGTCGCCCGGATCGCGGACACCGAAGACCACGCCCGCGCCGCCGCTGCGCGCATGGTGATGGAGACCGTGTGGGCGCCGGCCGCGCTGCTGCCGCAGTCCGCAGCGGTGTGGTCGCAGACGGGCGCGGATCAGGCGGAGGTCCGGTTTCCGAAGGTGTCCGGCGCAGAGCCGATTCACCTGACCCTTGACGCCGCCGGCCGCGTCCTGGAGATGACCACGCTACGCTGGTCCGACGCCAATCCGGACCGGACCTATCGTCTGCAACCCTTTGGCGGACGGACGCTGGCCCATGCCACCCATCAGGGCTTCACCATCCCCACCGCGATGGAGATCGGTAATTTGTACGGCACTCCCGAGTACGCACCGTTCTTTCGCGCGCGTCTCACCCGGGTTGAGTATTGAGCGGTGTAGGGGGCTCCAGATCCCCGGGCCCTATGAGAATGGCCTGCCCCTGATCCAGATCCACGGGGCTGTGCTACAGACGAAGGAAGCGCCACACTTCCGCCGTGCGGGTCCCTGGGAGAGTTCCGATGCCAACCAAGTCGCGTTCAATACATCGGGTCCGGATACCAACCGCTGCGCTGATCGCGTTTGTCGGCATCACCTTCCTGATCACCTGGGGGCTGATCGGGGTCTACATCCTCTTCCCGGATGCCGCTGCCGCCAGGTTCGGCGAGATCAGCGGCTCGCATCCGTTCTTCTTCCTCGCAACATGGTCGCCCGCGATAGCCGCCTTCGTGATCGTGTTCCTTTACTCGGGTATGTCTGGCATCCGGGCCTTCCTGTCCCGGCTTTTCCTATGGCGATGCCCGGCGGGATGGGTGGCGTTCATCCTGATCGGCCTGCCCGTCGTCTTTGTCGCGGGATCGCTGCTCAAGGGGGGTCCGATGCTGGCACCGCTGCCGCCAGAGGGTATTGGGGTCGTCGTGGCGGTTCTGTTCATGATGCTCTTTCTCGGCCCGATCGAGGAGTTTGGTTGGAGAGGCGTGGCGCAACCCCTGCTTCAGCGGCACATGGCGCCGATCTGGGCCGGGCTGCTGATCGGCGCGACCTGGGGGCTGTGGCACCTGCCGGCGTTCTTCCTGGCAAGCACGGTATTCGCCGACTGGAACTTTCTTCCGTTCTTCGTCGGCAACGTCGCGCTGGCGGTGCTGGTGACGCCGATCTTCAACCAGACGCGCGGCAGCCTGCTTTGGCCGATGCTCTTCCACTGGCAACTCATCAATCCGTTCTGGCCGGACGCGCAGCCTTGGGATACCTGGATCCTGGTCGCCGTGGCGGTCATCGTCGTGTGGTGGAACCGTCACATGATGTTCCGTCGCGCGGGAGCCGTGACCGAGGTCGTCCCGGCAAGCGAGGACTCGGCAGCCAGGCCGGCAGAGTAGTTGAATGCACGCCCTCCTCATGGCCGTCTGCATCATCGCCGGTCTTGCTGCGGTCGCACCCGCCGGAGCGCGGGATGGTGTCCATCTCTCGGCAGACCTGGCAGCGACGCTCAAGGACTGCCGTGCCCGCCCGTGGTTCGAGGGTCTCCCGAGTGCCGAGGCCATCGATTCGGAACTGATGATATCCTGCACGCTCACGGTCTTCCCGTGTGATGCTCGGTTTTCGGTGCGTCCACGCCTACGGTAGTGGACATCTCGAGGCCCACCGCAAGCCGTCCCGGGAAATGGGACTCAGTAATAGCCAGAGGCAGACGCCTTCATGGACCCACGAAGCCCCCTGCTCAGCAGCCTCCTGCTGGCGGCAATCATAGCCCTTCCCGATCAGGTGGCTGCCGCGGGCACCACGCTGATCCTCGAGTACGAAAACGATTTGTTCGCCGGAGATGACCGCTGGTACACCAACGGCGTGCGCGCAACCTGGATGCGCACAAGACGCCCGGGACCAAACGACGACCTGGTCACCCGGATGATCGAGCGCAGCTCCCTGGTCGATACCGGAAAGCCCGTTACCTACGGCTTCTCCCTGGGGCAGAACATGTACGCCCCGGAGGACATCACCGACCCAGATCCCCCGGAGAACGACCGGCCCTACGCCGGTTGGCTTCACTTCAGCGCAGGCATCGGGCAGTTGCGCAGTAGCAGCCTGACCCGACTGTCGGTCACAGTGGGCATGGTGGGCCCGGCATCGCTGGCCGATCGGACCCAGAAGGCGGTGCACCGGTTCGTTGGCGCCGACAAGCCCCAGGGCTGGAAGACCCAGTTACGCAACGAACCCACCCTGATGGTGGGCCTCGAGCGGATCGAGCGCATCTGGGAGACGCGACGCATCGACGGCTGGAGCGCCGACCTCAATGGCCACCTCGGGGCAACCCTGGGGACTCCCTTTACGCTCGCGGGCACCGGACTGACCCTGCGCTTTGGCCGCTACATGCCCAATGACTTCTCACCGCCGCGCATCCAGCCCGCGTTCCCCGGATCCATGCGCTTCGTGCCCGCGGAGCGCTGGGGCTGGTACGTCTTTACCGGCATTGATGCTCAGGGCCGGGCCCGGGACGTCTTCCTGGACGGCAACACCTTCCGGCGCAGCCGCAGCGTAGCCCGTGAGCCGTGGGTGGGTGAGGTCCTCGGTGGCCTTGCGTTAGCCAATCGCCGGTTCCGCCTGGCCTACACTCATACTTACCGCACGCGGGAGTTCAGAGGGCAATCGGAAGGCTCCGAGTACGGATCACTGAGCTTCAGTGTGTTCTGGTAGCGCCCACAGCGGGAGTGGCTATAGCCGAACGTGGAGCTGCCACCGGCACGCCTTCGGTATCGAATTTGACACCTGCTCGGCCTGCGGCGGCGCAGTGCGGATCATCGGCCGCATCGATTTCGCCCGATTCCACTATCAACCGTCGCGAACCCGCTGGTGTCCTGTCACACGTCTAATGACGTCTTCAGAGCCCCCGAGCGGCGTCAGGGCCAGGCGCAGCGCGCAGCGCAATGGCCATTCCATTGTCAATCGCTGCAACGCCGCACTGGCGTCGCTCGGGGGCTCCCATCGGGCGAGGCGAGAAGCGGCCAT
>JAABSN010000089.1 GCA_011390385.1 Thioalkalivibrio nitratireducens
CTGGGTTGCTGACGGCATGAGCACGGAGGATATTCGATGCGAAGCCTGATTTTTGCGGCAGCTGCCGTCGCCCTTGCCGCCGCTACCCCGCTCGCCGCGGACCGTGGTGCTCACGGTCTTTCTCTGCCCGCCAGTTTCTCGGGCGTGCTGCCCTGTGCCGATTGCCCAGGCATCCGGCACCATCTCGACGTCTGGCCCGATCAGGGCTATGTCCTGCGCCGTGAATACCTTGACCGAGATCGTGTCGTCGATGAAACGGGTCGCTGGTATATCGATCCTGCCCGCAACGCGCTGATTCTGCGCGGCTCGGCCGGTGCCGTCTCGGAATGGCGCATCGACGCGAATGAGGCATTGCACCAGCTCGACCAGACGGGTGAGCCGATCGAATCCGAGCTCAACTACACGCTCGAGGCCGGCGCGCTGGACCCGACTGATGCGCACCTCGCCCTTTCGGGAATGCTCGTCTACTTCGCGGACGCTGCGATTTTCACCGAGTGCCTTACCGGCCAGACCTGGCCCGTGATGATGGAGGAAGACTATCTGGCGCTCGAACGGGCTTATCTGGAAGCCGCGCCCGCCCCGGCTGCACCGCTTCTTGTGCGGGTCGAGGGCACGATCACCGAACGTGAGCCAATGGAAGGTCCGCCGCGCCGCTCGCTCGTGGTATCGCGGTTCCATCACGTCACTCCGGACGCAGGTTGTGCTTCCGAGCGTGCCATCCCGGAGCTGACCAATACCTACTGGCGGCTAACCCATCTCGATGGCGTGCCGGTCAACCCGCTCGCCGGCAGGATGGAGCCACACCTGCTGTTTCGCGATGGCGACCGTCCGGGGGTCAGTGGCACGATCGGCTGCAACATCTTCCGCGGCGGTTTCGAACGTACCGGAGACTCGCTGCGGTTCGAGCGCCTTGCCACCACGATGATGGCTTGCCCGCCGGGAGTGGACTTCCTCGAAGCGGCCTTCGGTCGGGCGCTCGGGGATACGCAGGCGTTCGAGATCGTCGGCCAGACCCTGCGGCTGATGGGCGCGGACAGCAGCGAGACGGCACGACTGCGCGCGGTCTACACACCGTTCTGATCGCCCCATGCGCGTGGTTCGTCGACCACCGTGGCCTTAATCGCGGCGCCCCCAACCAGGCGCGCCGAGCACATGGGAAAAGCGCCCGGGACGGCAGCGTCTTCGCGGAAGACAGGTCCGGATATCTTGTCCGCGGCCGCGGCGCGCTCAACCCGGGCGGCATGCGGCGCAAACATAGCGGGGTCCAAGACGATGATCAGTCCGCCAGCGAGGAGGGAGAGCCGCCATCGCCGACCAGACCGTCAAGGGATCGCAGCGATCGTCAGAAAGGCGCCGAAAATGACCAAGTGCAGCCCTCCCTGCAGGATTGTCGTACGCCCCATGGCCAGCGAGAGGGTGGCCACGAAGAGTGACAACAGCAGCAGCACAATGTGCTCTGCCTCCAGCCCCAGTGTCAGCGGTTGGCCCAATGCAATCGACAGTATGGCCACCAGGGGGATGGTCAGGCAGATACTGGCCAGTGCCGATCCGAGCGCCAGGTTGAGGGCGGTCTGAAGGCGGTTGGCGAGCGCGGCGCGCAGCGCGGCGGTTCCCTCTGGCAGGAGGACGGTCATCGCGATCACCACCCCGACGAGGGCAGCGGGCAGGCCAGCTTGGGCAACCGCATGTTCGACTGTCGGCGCCAGAGTCTCGGCCAGCACGACCACGGCCACGAGTGCGATCGGCAGCAGGAGGAGCGCGGTAGCCATCTCTCTCCGGCCCGGCTTGCGATCCTCCAGTTCCTGCAGTCGTGGATCACTGAAATCGCCGCGATGGCGCACCATCTGCACATACAGGAACAGGCCGTAGAGAGCCAAGGACACGCAGGCCACGAACACCAATTGTGGTGTGGCGTAGACGGGGCCCGGCACCGCTACGGTGTAGTTGGGCAAGACTAGGGCCAGCACGGAGACCGTCGCAAGTACGGCGAGGGCTGATACTGCGCCCCGCGCAATGAATTCCTGTTCGCGGAATCGAATGCCTCCAATCAGCAGGGACAACCCAACAATGCCGTTCAGCACGATCATGATGGCCGCAAAGACGGTGTCGCGAGCGATTTCACTGGTTCCTGCAGGCGCGTTGAGCAGTACCGAGACAATGAGTGCGGCCTCGATGATGGTCACGGCAAGAGCAAGAAGAATGGCGCCGTATGGGTCACCCAGGCGCCGCGCAATGGTTTCTGCGTGATGCACGGCCGCCAGGACCGTGGCAAAGAGCAGGATGGCCAGAAGCGGCACGAGTAGCCCTGGTACAGCCCCCGACCAGAAGACCATGAAAGCCGCGGCACCGGCCAGGGACAGCACCGGCACCAGCGCAGACCAAAGTGGGGCGGGGAGGTGTTTCAGTACGCCGCTCACTGAGCCAGTGCCGCTTCGAACATTACCGCTCCTCCTGATACGATGGTGGCACTGGCATGACCGGGCCAGTATGACGGGTCTTCCCGACCGACCTGTAACGGCCAAGCCAGGCCGATTGTCGCAGGGGGGAGCGCGACGGGCAACGGCCACCAATGACCTGTAGGGGGATCCATGATTAAGATGAAGCGCGCATTTGCGGCACCGGTTCTTGCGGCAGCCCTGATCGCCGGGCCAGTGGCGGAGGCCTGCACCCGCGCCGTGTATCTCGGCCCGGAGGACCGGGTCCTCACCGGGCGGAGCATGGACTGGAAGCTGCCGATGACCAGCAACCTGTGGGTATTTCCGCGCGGGATGGAACGCAACGGGGTCGCCGGGCCGCGCTCAGCCACATGGACCTCCAGCTACGGTAGTCTGGTGGTCACCGGTTACGACATCGCGACCGCGGATGGCATGAACGAGGCTGGCCTGGTGGCGAACCTGCTATGGGAAGTGGAGGCAACCTATCCCGAGGATGACGGAGAAACGCCGCGAGTGTCGCTTTCGGTATTTCCGCAATATCTGCTCGACCGCTTCGCCACAGTGGCCGAGGCGGTGACAGACCTGCGGGACAACCCCGTGGAAGTAGCCGGCGGCGAGGTGCCGGTGGGCCCGCCGGGACGCGCGGCGACGGTACATGTGTCATTGTCGGACGCGACCGGTGACAGCGCCGTGATCGAGTTCGTCGAGGGCGAAATGAGGATCTGGCACGACCGGTCCTATCAGATCATGACCAACGAGCCGACCTATGACCGCCAGCTTGCCGTTCTGGAGTATTGGCAGAACGTGAACCCGCGCGAGTTCCTGCCGGGTACGGTGCGCGCCTCGGACCGGTTCGTGCGGGCTCATTTCTACATCAATGCAGTGACGCAGAGCGCCGATCCGCGTATTGCAGCCGCCTCGGTATTCAGCGTGATCCGGCAGGCGTCGGTCCCTTGGGGAATCAGCGTGGCGGACGCACCGAACCTGTCCACGACCCGGTGGCGCGTCGTTGCCGACCACCAGGACCGGCGCTATTACCTCGAATCCGTGATCTCGCCCAGCGTGTTCTGGGTCGATCTGGACAACCTCGACTTTTCGCAAGGTAGCCACGTGGTCAAGTTGGACCTCGGTGTGGATATGGAGCGGGTGTTATCGGGCGAAGTCTCGGCGGCATTCGAACCAGCCGAGCCCTTTGCCTTCCAGCCTGCGGATTGAGCGACGAAGAGACACAACCATGATCCGGGCGGCCAAACCCTAGCCCAGTCGCGCCCCTGCTGCCTGCGGCTGTGCTGCCCGGCCCAGAAGACTGGAACGAGGCGCTGCGCGTCGTGATCAAGACCGCGGTGGTCGACGAAGCACGCGCATGGGGCGGTCCGAACGTTGTGTAGACCGCGCGCAGTCGTGCCGTCTCGCTGCTGTCCGCGCCCATCAGCCGGAGGGTCTGGCCGATGATTTCGAACGCCTGCGTATCCCCGAGCGCTCGGCGCAAACCCCACATTTTCGTTGGACGTCTTCGCTGTCCTCCCTCGGGGCTGCAGGGTTCACGAAGATGTCTGACTTACCGACATCGGGGCACTGGTCGCCATCGCACCCAGTCGCTGCAACGCGGACTTTCCACGCAGTGTGATGTCCGAGACAAAGCGAAACTGCTGCCGTGGGTCCACGGGATAGGCCTTGACGCGGTAGTGCGTACCAAAGGGACGCTCCTGCGCAATGACCACGATCGGCTTGTCGATCTCCAGAAAGGGACTGGTCAAGGCCACATCGCTGAGTGCCTGCGAGACCGCAGTGGCATCGTGATCCGGCTGGAGGTAGAAATGGGCCACGCACTGCAAGCTGGGACCGCCATTGTTCGCATTGTGGACGGCTTTGTTCCAGATCTTCAGATGCGGGATGCTGACCCAAGTATCATCCGGAGTCACGAGTTCCATGGTGCGTGTTCCGACATGTTTGACTTCGCCATAGACGCCGTCGATCTCGACCCAGTCGCCGGGGCGGTAGGGAAGCTCGAAGGCCGAAACCAGGCCGGCAACGAGGCTGCTGACGTAATCCTTCAACGCGAAGCCGATGGCGATGCCCACTGCACCCAGCAGCGCCACCATGTTCTGCAGCGATGGCTCGATCACGATTGGCACGATCCAGACCGCGGCCGCCACCAGGATCAGCAGGCGCGTCAGCGGTATCACCGCGAAAACCAGGAATCGCGGACGGTCGTGCAGTCGGTTCGCGGTCCAGGAAAGCGCCTTTTGCGATACGACGATCAGGATCAGCGCAAGCGCGACGACGGACGCGATCTCGATCCACGAGGAGGTGTCCATTTCGTTGAAAAGATTGGAAAGCTCAACACCGGTATCCATGTGCTTGCCTCGCTTCGCTTAAAACGCGTCGACCAGGTAGCCGTGCGACCGCAGGAATTCCCTTACGCCCGGATACCCCAGGGCGGAGACGCGCCAGATGTCCTCGCTGCTCTGCACCAGTTCCATGGATTGCAAGCGGAGCAGATTCGAGACGATCTGCGTCTTCGGCAGCGGCATCAGTTCTGCCAGGGTGGTTGCGCTCAGGCCATTGTGGAGCAACAGGTTGTGGAGGATGAAGATCAGGTCCTCGCCGGTTTCCACCGGCAGCACCGGAGCCTCGATACCGGGTGCAAGCCAGACCACGTCTTCACCGGCGCTCGGTCCAGGCGATGCAGCGTCGGCTTCGTGGGTCGGGGCCTGCTCGGACTCCGGCGCGGTCCGTAGGCGCTTGCGCCAGTATTCTCGGGCGATCGCCACGTTGCCTCGGCAATGCGCGGCCAATTGCTGTAGCTCGCGACTGACTTCTTCTTCCGCCCCCGTTTCCTCGCCGCTTCTGGAGAGTAGCGGTTCTCCAGTACGCGCATTCAGGAAGCATACCTGCTTCTCCCCATCTGCCAGACTCGACACCATGAAATAGCGGGCCAGCGCCCGCCCATCGAAGGCATGAAGCGCCAATGCGGTGGGCTTCGGAATCGGCCAGACGCGCTGCAAATACGCCCAGGCCCAGCTGTTACAACCGATGATTCCCCCGCCCATCTCGCCGCTGGCGACCTGCTCAAGCAATTCACGCACCAGCCAGAGCCCATTCGCATGGCGGAGGAACCAACGCTCCAGTTCCGGGATTACCCAGTCGGAATGGGCGGATTCCCGGTCTTTCTTCACGTTCCATTGTCCGGACAGGATTGCGGCGGGATCCGGTCCCTCCAGGACTTCCGCCTTTCGAAAACTTGCCCAGTGACGCAGTATGGCGGCCTGATCGACATGCGGCTGGCCGATGAGGAAGAAGATTTCGGATTCCGGGCCATCATCCGGCCGTGCGGTCAGGAATCGATCGAGCGCGGTCGAGGCTGCACCCCAATGAACCGGAGGTGCGAGATTTTCGAGTTGGATGGTCGGCAGCGCACGCAGATCCTCTTCTGCCTTGGCGTGTGTCTCGAGAGGTTCCTGAGACGTTTGAAACAAGCTTCGCAAGGATCGCCATTTTTTTCGCGCCACGTTCAGCTGGGTATCGGCGGGAAGATTGAAATCCTCGATGGGCACGACCTCCCAGGACGGGGTGTTCGAATCAGCCTCGGATTCTTTGTTCATCTTCTCGCTTTTCGCCTACTTAAACGTGTTCGATGGTCTGTGCCGATGGATGGCTCTTGCTCGTTGGCGCATGGGATTCCGGATCAGCCCTCCTCTCCATTATCCGATCAAAGCCGACGCTTGCGCGCGCAAAGGTCGAAGACGACCAGGGAAAGGGGGTGACGTTGGATCGCAATCGACCAGAGTCGCGATCACGGGCCGCTCCTAGGTATCCTGCGGGGGGTGGATGACGCGGTGCACCAGTTGTAGCTTTTCCACTGCCGGGGGCGCAAGAACGAACGGATAGGCGTCCTCGTGCCCGATGCTTCGGTTGAGGCTGTTCAGTGCGAATGCGAGCGGTAGCCAGTGTTCGAGGCTCGGCGCGAAATCAGATTGTACGTACGGGTCGAACCCGGAGTCTTTCGCCATCGGCTCCGAGCCACCCGTCTCGGTTCTCACGCCGACGCCGAAGGAGCGGGCGGTCTCGAGGGTGTCGACAATGTGCAGGTAGTGCGCCCAGGTCTCCGCCCAGTCCTCCCAGGGATGACTGCTCGCATAGGCGCTGACGAAGTGCTCCTGCCAGCCCGCCGGCGGACCATTTGCGTGGTGGCGTTCCAGCGCCTGACCGTAATCCAGGGTTTCATCGCCGAACAGATGGCGGAAGTCCTGCAGCCACTTGCTGCCGCGTACCAGGCGGTCCCAGTAGTAGTGACCGGACTCGTGGCGGAAATGCCCGAGGATCGTACGGTACGGCTCCGCCATTTCCTGTCGCATGCGCTCCCGCTTCGCGGGATCGGCTTCGGCGATGTTGAGGGTGATCAGGCCGTCGGCATGCCCCGTGAGCACCCG
This sequence comes from Thioalkalivibrio nitratireducens, assembly GCA_011390385.1. The sequence continues at coordinate 6,869 of JAABSN010000089.1, forward strand.
CCCGCTCTCGTTGAACGCCGGATCGGGATCGGCGAGGAAATCGAAGGCGAGCCCGGCGGGATCCTGCTGACGGGGCTGCACTGGCAAGCCCAGGCGGATCAGGGTGTACACGAGACGTCGTTTCTGGGTCTCCAGTCGCTGCCAGAAAATTTGGTTGCCGGCCACGGAGAGATCCGGGATGGTGTTGTTCAGGCGGCAGGACGGGCAGAGCGGGTCGGGATCCTGCTCCGGGACCATCCAGTTGCAGACTTCGTACTGCGTCGAGTTGGCGCAGGCGCGGTAGCCGCCTTCGGGCGCAGCCAGCGCGCGCCACAGCCCGTCGCCGACGTCGTCCAGCGCGGAGATCTCCAACCGGTCCGGCAGAAAGCCCAGCGTGTACCCGCAACGGGTGCACCGCACGTTTTCGAAATAGACATGTTGGCCACAGGACTGGCAGGCGAAGAGTTTCATGGTGCTGCGAGGGATCCGGCCGATCGCGATGGCATGAAATATAGCAGCCCCATCAAGCAACGTTACTCGGACTGACATCGAGTGGTCGATTTCGGCTAGTCCTTCAACTGCGTTGCTCCTAGCCCCGCCAGCCACCCACCGGTGACAGCGTTGCGTGGCCTGAATAATTGGGCTAGCGTTACTGGGTATCGTCGTTTTCGAAAGGAGATGTCGGCATGTCTAATCGCCAAGAGTACATCGACAAGGCCAAGGCAAAACTGGATCAGTGGGACGCCGAGATCGAAAAAATGAAAGCCAAGGCCGACGAGGCTGAGGCTGACGCGAAGATCAAGTATCAGAACCAGCTCGACGAAATGCGGGCGCAGCGCGATGATGCCGAGGCCAAACTCAAAGAGATCGCCGATGCCGGTGATGATGCCTGGGACGATATAAAGGCTGGTTTCGACAAGGCGTGGGACAGCATCTCCAATGCCTTCGAAAGCGCCGTATCCAGGTTCAAATGAGGAGGAAACGTACGTGAACACCGTTACAGGTCTTCGCGGCCTGTTGGCCGCTGCCACCATCGCGTTTGCCGTAGCGCCAGCCACTGCCCAGGACGGCTCTGCATCCACCACGGCCGACGATGTGCGTGCCGAAATTTCAGAGGCCGTCGATGCTATCGCTCGCTATTCGGAGCATCAGCGCGAGCAAGCGCTCGCGGAGGCGCGCGATGTGCTCACCCGAATCGATGCTCAGGTCGAGCGCCGCGAACAGGCGCTGCGCGAAGACTGGGCGACCATGTCCGACTCGGCGCGCGAAACCGCCCGCGCTCGCCTGCGAGATCTGCGAGAGGCTCGGAACACTTTGGGCGAGCGCTATGGTGCAGCGCAGGCTGGTACGAGCAGCGCGTGGGAGGAACTGAAAGACGGTTTCTCCAACGCGTGGGAGGCCTTCTCTGAAGAGTGGACCAAGGCCGACGACGGGAATTCGGTCCAGTGAGGGTAGCGGTCGTCTGCTTTCGAAGCAGACGATCATTGCCCGGACGTTAGTCCTGCCATCCTCAGGAGAGAACCGAAAAGACATCCATATGGGTCGTGGTCGTGCTCGCTGATATGCTGCCCATGAGGGTGGATTGCTTGGTTGGGTCCGATACCACATGTGACAGGCCGTCGAGCTCGATCCTGTAGATCAGGATCGCGATGATCAGCGGCTCACCCGTGCCTGTGATCCTCGGCAGGGCCTAGGCCACCGCGGCGATGATAAAGCCGACTGAGTCCACCCGTGCCCGCAACCCGAGGGCTCGGTGTCCTTGATCGATTGCGATTGACAGGCCGGCCTTGCGCCTTCGTCGCGCAAGAATGGTAAGTATTCCGTTCGTCCCTGAAGCAGGGTCGCAGCGGAACCATCTGATCCCGCATCCGCTGTGTGCTTTGCGCCTGACCTCTGTTCCGACGGCCTCCGTCCTGGAGTGCTCCAGCTGAAAAGGATCAATCGATGCGCATGACCATTGATGTCGACTTGGAATACCGCCTCCAGGCTCCGGGCCCGGCGCTTTTGCTCATCGAGGCCGCGGGCGCCATAGGACAAGAGTTGCATCGCAGCAGCATCGATTTCGGACCGGTGGAACGGTTCGCCCGCGTCCCGGCCGAGGAAGGTATCGGCGAACGGATCGTGCTGCGTGCCGCTGACCAGATCTCCTGCCGTTATTCGGCGGAACTGACGGTAACGCGAGAGCGCCCTGACTTCGATCGGCTGGACGCGGTCGAGGTGGATGAAATGCCGGGCGATGCGCTGCGTTATCTGCTGCCGTCACGCTATAGCCAAGCCGAGTGTTTTGCGAATTTCGTTGCCTCTCGGTTTGGTGACATCGACGGCGGACCCAAAGTGGCGGCCATGCGCGACTGGATCGAACAACGGCTGGACTACCTCGCTGGCGTCAGCACCGGCAGCACGACCGCTGTCGATACGTTCGTGGACCGGCGTGGGGTTTGCCGCGATTACGCCCATTTGATGGTCGCCTTTTGTCGCGCAGCCCAGATCCCCGCCCGGATCGCGAGCGTGTATGCGCCTTCGGTCGATCCACAGGATTTTCATGCCGTGGTCGAGGTATATCTAGATGGGGCGTGGCATCTGACCGATCCGACCGGAATGGCTACCGCTGAAACCATGGCGCTCATAGCCGTGGGTCGCGACGCTACCGATGTGGCCTTCCTAACAACATTCAGCGCCGCGGAGCTGGAACGCCAGACCGTCGATGTCCGGAGGAGTGAATAACAGGTGAAACTAGCATGTTGAGCACTAAACCCGCCCCCCGAAAATCCTCATCGCCCTGCGATAGTTGGCTAGGCCGGCGAGCGAATGAGGCCTCCCCCAAGCTCAGGGGGCAGGCGTCGGACAAGCCTCCAGGGAGGAAACCGCGGGCCGCGTGCCGGTGGCCGGGGTGGCCCGCAACGCTATGGGGATTGGAGGGATCCCGGTGCTGGGGATGCGGGCAACGGGGCCCATTTGGACCACGTCGGAGTAGGCGCAGCACCGAGATGAGTCTCCATGTCCTGGCGTACAACCTGAAACGCGTGATCGGGATTTTGGGCGCCCGGCCTTTGATCATGGCCATGTCAAGGGCCTGACGGCCCGCTTTGCCCGCAGAACGGTGGGTGCCCCAGCCACCGTCTTCACCGCCTCCCAGCCGGATCCGGGTGACGACCCCAGAACCTCCCGTGCCCTGGTTGATCCCGCTCGTGGCGGCGGATGCCGCCCGAGAGTCTCAGACGGCCATCCTCACAGCGGATCGACTCCCAAATCCGAGTTTTCACACGGTCTGGACCCAGAGCTGCCGCAAGATCAAGCTCAGACGTCTATTCTTCGTCTTCGCCGACCGCCACGCGCGATGGATCAAAGGCGCGGCGTGGAGCCCTTCTTCGAGGACATCACCTGTGTCGCGATCAATGGTGATGTAGGCGTCGCCGATGGGGAACAACGTCGTCATGATGAGGGGCAAGGGCTGCTCTGCGACATAGACGCCGAAGCGGCTTGCGCTGACCGCGACGATGCGGGTGTCTTCCGGCGCGATCACGTCCTGTTCGAGGTAGCGGCCGATCTTCTGCGCCTTGGTCCAGAACGCACCAGAGGTCCGAAGCTGTGCCTGGCGGATGGGCGCGGCCACAACGCTGCCGCCTTGACTGATCGGGAGTCGGACCTTGTTGCCCGTGGTCGGCCGTCAGCGCGAAGGCGGCCAGCCGGACCTGTGCCTTGTCGAAGACGGTCGCCGCATCTGGATCGAGGCCGTCACACCCGACGAAGGCACGCCTGGTCCTGACCAGATCATGCGCCCTCCGCATCAAGCAGCGTGCAGCCCAGATACATCGCCCAGAAACGCCCATCGACGTCGCGGGCGAAGTCCGGGCGGAAGTCGGGATCTGCATAGGGCTCGTAGCGCGTCCACATCTCCTGCAGCAGGGCGCGAAGCTGCTGCTCGATCGGAAGTTAGGCAGCTCTCAGGTCTTCGAATCCACGATCGAGATTAACGCCCTCAACGCCGAAAAGATCGCTCATTGCATCCTCGTCTCCTACGCACGCCAGACCTGCTTCTGCAGCGCCCTGCAACTTGTCCCGTCCGAGATGCTCACCTTGTCGTGCAGTTGGAACGAGGCTGCAGCCGTCGGATCCTTGCATCAAAGTGGCTCCGTCCCTCGGCTGAGGATACTCAAGTAGTCGCTGTACACATACATCCTGCCGCGCTGCTTCCCCGTCACTTCCCGCACGATACCCAGATCCTCCAGATGCTGGATCGACTTGGCAATTGTCGGAGGCGAGATGCTCAGCCTTTGTGCCGCTGCGGGAATGCCGATGATTGGCTTCTGCTGTAGCAGCTGGTGGACCCGGAGAGCGGATGCAGCCGGGCGCCCGAGATCCTCGATCCGATGCCGGTCGGCTTCGAAGAGCGCAAGGATCTCCCGCGCCGCCTCGGAGGCCTGCAGCGACGTTTCGGCGATCCCGTCGAGGAAGAACTCCAGCCATGTCTCCCAGTTGCCGTGCTCACGGACCTGCTGCAGCAGGTCGTAGTACTGGCGGCGATGCGTCTTGAAGTAGAGGCTGAGATAGAGGATCGGCTCCTTCAGGATCCCCTGCGTGCAGAGCAGGAAGGTGATCAGCAGACGGCCGAGACGGCCGTTTCCATCGAGAAACGGATGAATGGTCTCGAACTGCACATGGACCAGCCCGGCCTTGATGAGGGTCGGCATCTCCGGCGTGTCGGTATGGATGAACGCTTCCAAGTCCGACATGAGGTCGAGGACGTGTTCGGGCGGCGGCGGGACGAAGAGCGCGTTGCCTGGTCGCGTTCCGCCGATCCAGTTCTGTGAACGTCTGAACTCGCCGGGCTGCTTCGTGCTTCCGCGACCCTTTTCAAGGAGGACGGCGTGGATTTCCCGGATCAGGCGCAGGGACAGCGGAAAGCCCTCGCGGATCCTCTCGAGGCCATGGTTCATGGCCGCGACGTAATTCGACACTTCCTGAACGTCGTCGAGCGGGACGCCTGGCACCTCCTCGCTCTCGAACAGCAGCAGGTCAGAGAGTGAGGATTGGGCGCCCTCGATCTGTGACGACAGCAACGCCTCCTTGCGAACGTACATGTAAAGGAAAAGCGGCGTGTCAGGCAGGATCGAAGTCACACCGTCCAGTCGGCCGATCGCACGGTTCGCGCGTTCGAGGTGACGGTAGAGTCGATCCATCCTGACAGGCGGAGACGGCGGCAAGGGTGGAGGCACGAACGCTTCTGCGCGCTCCCCCGCGGTCGAAATCGCCACGTGCCGCCCCAGGCGCGATGGCTCCGGTGCTAACGCCATGGTTGAAAAAGGATCCTTTCCTTGGCAGGCTGACTGAGAAAGGATAGCGCAAAATCCTTTCTTTGTCGCGGCTCTTACGAAAGGCCCGGGTCCTGTCGAGCGAGTGTTTCCTGCGCCCACAGCCCGCCCAGTCTGGTTTGGCCCGCTGATCGGGTGGTGGGATGGGTCATCAGCGCCTCGGCAAGCTTCCTGCGCATCGTACGACGCGAATTCAGCACGGCAAGGTAGCGCCGCTTTGCTTCGTTGGGCCGCCAGCGAGGACTTGATCGGGAACATGCTTGATTCAAGACCGCGCTCCGTCCCCTGCGGCCCTTCGCGGCAGGAGGCGAGAGTCTGTTGCACCACGGTTTTCTGGCCAACTCATGGCCATGCTTGGTGCCAAAATGGGGGGCGCACCACCCGGCATCCTCCTCGGTGTGCGATCGATGCCGAGAGCCTGAAACTGGTCAGCAACCAACCGCTGGCGGGTGGGTGTCGCTTGACAGTATCCGACAACCCTTAACCTGAACGGTCGTCCGACTGCGCTCGCCGGGGGGTCCGCTGTATGGTCGAGGACGGTCATTGTGCCAAATCGCCCCACGGTGCGGCTTCCTGGCACTACGAATTTCCTGATTAGCACGAATGCTCCGCAGATCGGAAAATTAAGGCCCAAGGCGTCATCGCGAGGAGCGAAGCGACGTGG
>JAABSN010000009.1 GCA_011390385.1 Thioalkalivibrio nitratireducens
CGGGCGCCTGTACCTGACTCGGATCTTCCCCTACAAGATGCCGTCGCTGGACCTTGCCGGCGCCATGGCGACTTTCACCGACGTCACGGAACTCGACGAAACGACTCAGGCGCGGGCGGTCGTCAATGCCCTGCCCGGGTCCGTGGCGATGCTGGACCGCTCCGGTCGCATCACCGCGGTCAACCGGGCCTGGCGCGCACGCGCAGCCGGCGACTCCGATCCCGAACTGCCGGGCGTCGGCGCGGATTTGCGCGCGCTGTGTCGGAACTTGGGCGATGCGGCCATTGCCGAAACATTGGAGCGAGGAGTGACGGCGATACTGGCCGGAGAACGTTCAACCTTCGAGCAGGATTGCGTTGCAGGCAACACCCAACAGTCGAGGACCACTCGCCTGCTCGCGTTCTCGATTCAGTGCGCGAGCGGTGGCGTGGTCCTGATGCAGATCGACCCGGCCCAACCCACAACATCCATGGGAGACGGGGTACACCCTGAGCGGCCATCACCCAGGACTCGAACGTGATTGCACTCACCGGTCACTTGCTTGGAGTATCCTACCAACATGGGGCGAAATACCATTTTGACGTTCAAACCAGGACCATGGGCCGCCCCACCGTATGACCAAGCGCAAACCGCCAGCACCCGAAGAACAGCGGACCACCGCCGGTTCTGACCGCACCCGGGAGCGTGCGCGCGAGGCCCTGCGCGTCGGCGACTACGATCTGATCTCGCGGCTCCTCAACCGGGACGGCATCGATCCCGACGAGGTGCTCGAAACGCTGCGCATCTATCAGGCGGAGCTGGAAATCCAGAACTCCGAGTTGCGCGCGGCGCAAACGAATGCCGAGGACATCCTGCGGCGCTTTACCGCCTTCTTTTCCAGTGTGCCGCTGGCCGAACTGGTCATCGATCGCAACGGGCTGATCCTCGAGAGCAATGCCGAGGCCGCCCGGTTATTGGGCTCCGATACCCACCACCTGCGCCGACACTTCCTGCACCGGCTGGTCACCGCCGACTCGCGCCCGGCTCTCGCCGGTCTGATCCAGTCCGCGCAAGAGACGGGAACCGGGGTGACCCGCAGCCTGGGTTTCCTTGGCGCCGAAGGGCGAGACTTCCAGGGCGAATTCCACATTGCACGACTGCCCACCGCATCCGATGGCGACACCCAGTTCGTTTGCGCGGTGGTCGACCTCACCGAACGCCTGCTGCACGAAGCGGAAGTCCGTGCAGCCTACCGGCAGCTGCGCGACAGTGAACAGCGCTACCGCATCCTCGCCGAATATTCGCCCGACTGGGAATACTGGCTGGGCGATGACGGGAAGTACCGGTATGTATCACCGGCGTGCGAACGCATCAGCGGCCATCCCCCGCAGGCCTTCCTCGCCGATGCCGGGCTGATGGATCGACTGGTGCACCCGGAGGACCTGCCACTCTGGCGGGTACATTGGGACGAGATCCATGCCACCGAAGCGGCACAGAATGCGCCTACCCTGGAATTCCGCATCCTGCGGCCCGATGGCGGCCTGCGCTGGATCCAGCACGAATGCCGGACCGTGCTCGACCGGGACAACCATCCTCTGGGCCTGCGCGGCGTCCACCGCGACATTACCGCGCGCAGGCACGCGGAAGAATCACTACGCCTTAGCGAGGAGCGTTTCCGCTCGCTGTTCGAGGATGTCGACAACATAGCCGTGCAGGGCTACGACCAGGACCGGCGCGTGATCTTCTGGAACCATGCATCGGAAGCCCTGTACGGCTTCACCAGCGAAGAGGCGATGGGCCGACAGGTCGAAGATCTGATCCTGCCCGAGGGGATGCGCGAGGCCGTTGCGTCGCTGACTCGGGAGAAAATCGAAGCCGGAGCCCCGATTCCCCAGGGCGAACTGCAACTGCGCCGAAAGGATGGTTCCCAGGTGACCGTGTATTCGAACACGGTCTCGCGGACCACCAGCGCCGGCAAGCTCGAGACCTTTTCCCTTGATGTCGACCTGACCCGGCTGAGGGAGGCAGAGGACCAGCTCGCGCAGGCGGCAAAGGCCTTCGACAGCGCGGTCGAAGGTATCGCAATCACTGATGCCGATGGCCGCATTCAGTTCGTCAACCGCGCGTTCACCGAGATCACCGGCTATTCCGAGGCGGAAATTCTGGGCCAGAACCCCCGCATCCTGCAATCGGGCCGCCAGGACGCGGCCTTTTACCGCGCCATGTGGGACCAGCTGAACGACACCGGGCGTTGGCAGGGCGAAATCTGGAACCGGCGCAAGAACGGCGAAGTTTATCCGGAGTGGCTGACCGTCACCGCTGTAACCCGGGCCAATGGGAGCGTATACCGCTACGTGGCCGTGTTCAGCGACATCACGCAGCTGCGCCGGTCGGAACAGGAACGAGACTTCCTCGCCAACCACGATCCATTGACCGGCCTGCCCAATCGACTGCTGTTGCGCGACCGCCTGGAACACGCGCTGGAGCGCGCGGAACGGCATGGCAACGCGGTTGCAGTCTTGTTCATGGATCTGGATCGTTTCAAGAACGTGAACGAGGGCCTGGGGCACGAGATTGGCGATCTGTTGCTGCACAGTGCGGCAAAAAGGATCATGAACGTGCTGCGAAGCGATGACACCCTCGCGCGGCCCGGCGGCGACGAGTTCGTGATCGTTCTCGAATCGGATCCCACCCTCACAGGGACCACACGCGTCGCTACGCGCGTCAATCAGGCGATGGCAGCGCCGTTCGAACTGGGTACAAAACCCGTGTTCATTGGTGCCAGCATCGGAGTCAGCTGGTTCCCGGCCGATGGCACGAGCGCGGATACGTTGCTCAAGAACGCCGAGTTGGCCATGTACCAGGCGAAGGCAGAGGGCGGTCATGCCGTGCGCTTCTTTCGGGCTCAGGAAGCGGCGGGTGTGCTCGACCGTATCCAGCTCGAGAGCGATCTGAGGACCGCGCTCCAGGAAAATCAGTTGCTCCTTCACTACCAACCGCAGGTCGAACTGGACAGCGGTCGACTGATCGGCGTCGAAGCGCTGCTGCGCTGGGCGCATCCGGAGCGCGGGATGATCCCGCCGGCGGTGTTCATCCCGGTCGCAGAGGAGTGCGGCCTGATCGAGGCCGTCGGCGACTGGGTCCTGATGGAAGCATGCCAGCAGATGACGGCCTGGCATAAAGAAGGCCTTGCGATTCCCCGCATGGCGGTGAACCTCTCGGTGCAGCAACTGGAACGCGGCGCACTGCCGCAACGGGTCGGGGAAGTGCTGCGGGCGTGTACGCTGCCTGCAGCCGAGCTCGAACTCGAGGTGACCGAATCCATGATCATGCGCCGGGCGGAACGGTCGATCGCAACACTGAACGAATTGCGCGATCTCGGGGTCGTGATCGCCGTGGACGATTTCGGCACCGGCTACTCGTCGCTCGCGTACCTGCGCCGCCTGCCACTGCATCGGCTGAAAATCGACCGCAGTTTCGTGAACGATATCGGCGTGGACACCGAAGGCGAGGCCATTACCCGGGCCATCATCGGCCTGGGTCGCAGCCTCGGACTCGAAATCCTGGCCGAGGGAGTGGAGACCACGGAACAGGCAGCCTTTCTCGATCGCGAGGGCTGTCAACTCGGCCAGGGGTACCTGTTCAGCCGCCCGGTGCCGCCCGCGGAAATCACCCGCGACTGGAGCGACCGGATCGCGCCCGCACCGACGCCCAACGCCGTTTGATCCGGCCCGTCATTGCAGACGCGGCGCGGTCCCGGTTTTCAGGCTCCCGGACACGCGCCACACCCCTGGCGACATAGGCGTAGGGTGTCAATGAGCGCAGCGAATTGCACCGCCCGCGGCCTGCAAAGCCGGGAACCCCGCAGCGTAGCCCGGTGCGGTTCGGCTTTGCCTCACGGCACACCCTACGGATCGGGGTCGTTCAGTCTTCCAGCAGCGTTTCAAAAGCCCGGGTGAAGCTCTGGGCAGCCTCTGGCCCATCGATCGCCACCACCTGATCCTGCGCCCATTTGCGATTGGTTGGCCCAAGCACGTCGGTCACACGATCACCAAGGCAACAAAGCATCGAAAAGCCGGGGCCTTCTTCATCACTGTAGCTGCACTGCCCGTAAACGCCCGTGCGCTCGTTCAGCTTGTCGATGAACCGGTCGCGATAGTCACCCGGGCCCTGCGCGTCGGTGCGGTTCTCATCGACCAATTCCGCGAGCCGAATCGCCATCGCGGTGATGAAGCGGGTCCGGTCCTCGGCAGAAAACCGCTCATAGACCAGCCGATCCGCCAGTTGCAGCAGGAAGGCGGCGAACTCCTCGATGATATCGATGCGCTGCGCGCGGGAACTGGTCTCGAAGCCCTCGTTTTCGAGGTTGAGCACACCGTTGCACGCGGCACGCCAGGCGTTGGCCGCCCCCACGGTCGCCAATTCCTCGAGGCTGCGCGCGCGCTCGCCCTGCTTCCATCGGCTGCGTAGACGGAGGCTCATGCGGCCTCCGCGAGGTCGGCATGGACCCCATCCCAGAACCGGAGGCGCGCTTCAATGGCCTTGCGGGCAGCCGCCTCGGCTTCCTGCATCCGGGCCGGGTCCCCGGCGCAGAGCATGTCCAGCATCCGCAGGGACAGAGGCCCGTGAAAATCCTCATCCAGATGGATGTGTCGGTTCAGATAAAAATGAAATCTCGGTGCCGCGTCCGCATCGATCCCCATGTTGCGCAGGAAACTGCGGAACATCCCGGGGATCACATGCTCGCGCCCCAGCGCCAGGGCAGCGGCAACCACGTGCGGCTTGCCGGTGCCGATGAAATCGAACGTACTGCGAACGAACCGCGCGGACGGTCCGGGAGCGATTCCGGCAGACAGCGCGGCGTCGATTCCCTCCGTGGCCGCGATCGCCACGAACCGCCGTGGACGGTCCGGGTCCGCCCCCAGTTCGGCCATCGCTTCGCAGTACAGTTCGAAATGGCTCATGTGCGTTTCGTTGCCGTCAGGACCGGGTACCGCATCGGACTCTTCCTCGAGCACGAGTTCGTTGATGAAGCGCCGGACGGCACCGTCACCCACCGGACTCCAGGGATATTGAACAGGGGCAATATGCTGCTGCAAATACTTGATCAGGGACATGAAGTCCCAGACGGAATAGATGTGATGCTCCATGAACCGGCGCAGGTCGGGAAGGTCGCGCAGCGCATAGACGGGGTGGTTATCGAGACGCTGCCTGAGCGGCGTCACCACCGCCGGATCGAAACCGGGGCGATCTGGCATAGGGTTACCCAAGGCGGCTGAGTACATGATCGCGACTGTGCGCCGCGTTCACAACAGGGAGCCGGGTATTCACACACCCGCCTGCCTGACGGTCGGCGCGAAGCCTGGCGAAGCGCTGACTTAGTCCGTCATCGCGAGGAGCGACGCGGCGATCCATAAGGCATTAAATCAAGTGGCGCCGTTTGGATTGCCGCGCTTCGCTCGCAATGACAAGCGCACTAATCAGCACTTCCCTAGCGGTGCGAGCCCTTCTCTTCGTGAGCGACGTCCACCAGCTGCATTGCGATATCACGATAGCGCTTGTGATAGGCATGCAGAGGGTGACCCTCGGGCGCCAGGTAGTAATCCACCGGGTCGACGCCATTCTGGTGTTCGAAGTCCATGAAACGCTTCTGCATCTCGAGCATCTCGTTGATCAAATCCTGTTTCTTGCTCATCGGTACGTGTCTCCGTGTATTGGGACGGCAATCGTTGGCCCCCGGCAGGGCGCCAGAACCTGCGCGACTGTAACACCGGCCGCACGGGCACTTAACCTCCCTTAGGGGATAGGCAACGGTTCAGTAACCGCCCTTGCGACGACTCTCGGGAAGCCCTGCAATGCGCCCCCCCTGCTTGCTCGGATCGAGCGGGAAAAGGTCATACACGGTCTTGGCGTCCACCTTGCGGTCGTCCCACAGTTGTTGCATGGCCTTGACGATGGTCCGGGTGTTCGGCTGGTTTTCGTTGTTGTTGAAGTATTCGTCACGCAGGTAGTTGATCAGGTCCCAATGGCGCTGGGTCAGCTCGATCCCCTCTTTCGCCGCCATGACTTCAGCGACCTTTTCGCTCCAGTCGGACAACTCCATCAGGTAGCCATTGGGGTTGGTCTCAATGGTGACGCCATCGACTTCCAGACTCATGAAAATCCCTCCCTTTGCTCTATTGATTGATTGTTCACTGCAAGCCATTGATTGTTTTTCATTTCCCAAAAAGGTTTCCACTCACGGACCCCGTCAGGAGGTGCCTGCTACCGGGGCGATATCCTTGTGTCCGATGAACAGGCCACAGCCCATCGCACGCTCCGGGCCGATCCCGTGACGCTGCACCCGCAACGACGCCTCAGGGTCGAGCTCGGCCACCATCAGGCTACGCGTATGCACCAGACCATCCGGGACCCGCAGAACATGACCCAGACCACTCAGGAGCTTGGACACGGGTACGCCGAGACGGCGCAACTCGGTGGCCATGTCCGCGAGAAATCCCGCCTCGTCCTGATCCGGGTCCGAAACCACGTATCGGGCAAACACCACGGGCAAGGGCTCCAGCGCGATCATATTCATTACGCCCACATCGAGTCCGAAGCCCGCGACATCCAGCTGTTTGCCAGCAAGGCCTTCCGCGGCGTCCACACGTTCCAGGGGCACACGCAGCCGCAGACGGGCGCGTCGAGAGAGATGCAGGAGGTCCGACTCGGGATCCTGCGGCCGCATCCAGCCATTGCCCGATTCGGCACCGTGAATCAGGTGCACCCCGGCAAGCTCTTCGGTCTCGAGCCAGGGGAGATGCTCCAATACCGCCGTCGAAAGCGCGTGGGCATGATCCAGCGGCAGGCAGGGACAGTTGATCCGGAACGAGACATCGACCACGTCCCGCAGCTCGGCCAACTCGTCCTGCGGCGCATTGTCATCCCAGAACATGACACTTCCCGATCACGGTCAGCGGCTCGGCGAGGTGAACGCCGCCTCGATACGTTCTTCCCAATCCATGGGCGTATCGGGAAACGGCGGACGCACATCGGAGCTCAGAAAGCGCTCGCCGGCCTGCGCGCGTTCATGAATCAACTCGATCAGTTGCTGAAACGACTCGAGGTCCTGGTTCTGCATGAGCATCTCGCTCAACCAAATCATCGCGATACCTCAGGTTGCGGCCACACGGTCGAAAAACCGCGCCCGGTAGAACAGGCGCTGGCGGGCGGACCCGGGTTCGTCCCGGAAGCCTGTACGGTTATGCAATACATTATTACAGAGGATGCCTTCCCCCGGGCGCAGACGATAGCGGAACACCGGGCTGTCCGGATCCTCCAGGATCCGCCCGATCAGAGCCACCGCCTCGGCGGTCACCGGGTCATTACGCCAGCGGATGTTTCTCCCGCGGGCCGTATAGCGCATGTGCAGCACGCCGCTCACCGGATCGACACTGAACACCGGGCCGACCCGTTCCGGGCGGACGACCTCGCCTTCCTGAATGTTCGCCGGAATGGTCAGGACCTCGGGGTGCATCAGCGCCTCGATGAATTCCGTACCCTGGTCACGCAATGCAATGTAGAGCATTTCGTGATCCATCAGGGCATTCTCGCCGCCCTCGGCCGCGTCGGTAACACAATGGAGCAACATCGCCCGAATCATCCGCTCGGGCGCATTGTAATAACCGTCGCAATGCCAGCTCAGCGGACGATCCGTATACGGGATGTACTCCCCGGCCCGGATGCCCGTGCTCACCTGCAGTTGGCTGATTCCATCGCCCTCGGCGCAAAGATGGTCATCCAGCCGTGCCAACCCCAGCGACCGGCCGAGCCGGCGCAGACCCTCCCGTGTCACCACATCGGGAGGCGACCGATACACGGCGATGTTGGCTCGCCTGATGCGCTCGATGAGCGCCGCACGCTCGTCGTCGGCGCAACGAGCCGGGTCGGCGACGTCGACGACAAGCGAATCAACCGTGGCCGGGAAGCGCGCGAGCTTGTCCGTACGCCAGCGGCGATAAGCATCATCGTCCTCCGGGTCGAACGGCCCGCCGGCCGGAAAGGCGTTGCTGCAGACTGCGCCAAGCCTTTGCATGCTCTCGTTCATTACAGGCGAAGAGTCCTGATGTCACCGGTCGGGTGGGGGAGTTTAATCGTGTCAGCGGCGTTGACAACTATCCATGCGGGATAGCCTTTTTTCCTATCCCTTGGGAGATATACAGCCCCAGTACCCCCCTCCCATGAGTAGGATGTTTTCAGGAGTGCTTCGAACCTAGAGTAACCGACCGTGTAGCGAGGTGCTCCGCCCGGATGACCTCGCTCGTCGAATCGGCGGGCCAGCGATCTCTCCAGGCATCAAGGCCCGCGATTCGAGAATTCCCAAGGACTGAAGGTACGTATCGATCCCGGAAGTATCAAGCCGGCCCGCACACAAAATCCGATCAAGGAGACTGCCATGGCGAACCAACATCATCCGACCCCCATGCTCGACGAGTTGGAAAACGGCCCCTGGCCGAGCTTCATCTCGGGAATCAAGCGCCTTCGTGACGATCATCCTGATGACCGCATCAAGAACGTCACCAACGACCTGCTGGGTCAACTCGAGCACTCCTACGAAACCCGCAAGGGCTACTGGAAGGGTGGCACGGTGTCGGTGTTCGGTTACGGCTCCGGAATCATCCCGCGGTTTTCGGAAGTGTCCAAGGCGTTTCCGGAATCCCGCGAGTTCCATACCGTCCGTGTCCAGCCGCCTGCCGGCAACTTCTACAGCACCGCAATGCTGCGCCAGCTCGGCGACAGCTGGGAAAAGTATGGTTCCGGCCTGATCACGTTCCACGGCCAGACCGGGAACGCGATGTTCATCGGTGTCAACACCACCAACACCCAGGGCTTCTTCGACGAGATCAACGAATATGGCTGGGACCTCGGTGGCGCCGGTCCCTGTGTGCGTACCGGAATGTCCTGCGTCGGCGCGGCCCGCTGCGAACAGTCCTGCACCAACGAACAGCGCGCCCACCGCACCCTGCTGAACCGCTTCACCGACGACGTGCATCGTCCGTCGCTGCCCTACAAGTTCAAGTTCAAGATCTCTGGTTGCCCGAACGACTGCGTGAATGCGATCGAGCGCTCCGACTTTGCGGTGATCGGTACCTGGCGCGACGACATCAAGATCGACCAGCAGGAGGTGAAGAACTTCGTCGCTGAATACGGCCGCGACAAGGTCCACCTGGACGTGATCAACCGCTGCCCCAGCAAGTGCATGACCCTGAACGAAGACAACACGCTGCACATCGAGAACAGCAATTGCGTCCGCTGCATGCACTGCATCAACGCGATGACCAAGGCCCTGTCCCCTGGTGACGACAAGGGTGTGACCATCCTGGTCGGCGGCAAGCGAACCCTGAAGATCGGCGACCTGATGGGCACCGTCATCGTCCCGTTCATGAAGCTCGATACCGAAGAGGACTACCAGGCAATGGTCGAACTCGCCGAGAACATCATCGATTTCTGGGCCGAGAACGGGCTTGAACACGAGCGCTGCGGCGAAATGATCGAGCGCATCGGCCTGGTGAACTTCCTGAAGGGAATGGGCCTCGAGGCGGATCCCAACATGGTCAACCACCCGCGCCAGAGCTCCTACATCCGGATGGACGATTACGACGAGGCCGCGGAAAACTACCTGCGCCAGAAGATGGAACAGCGGCAGGCCGCCGCGGGTTGATCCCGCGGTTGCGCCCCCTGATCGAACCCAACGAACTGCAAAGATAGCGGGAGTAACAGATGTCACAACCAGCCATGCGTCCGCCGATTGAATCGGGCTGCCCGGACGGCTTCCAGTACATGCACCCGGTCATGCGCCGCAACTTCGGCGCATGGAAGTATCACGAGCACCCCCGCCCCGGTGTACTGCTCCACATCTCCGAGTTCGGAGAGAAGATCTGGACGGTCAGAGCCGGCACCCAGCGCATCCTCGACGTGTTCACCCTGCGCAAGCTTTGCGACATCGGTGACGAATATGCCGATGGTTATGTCCGCTTCACCATCCGCTCGAACATCGAATACATGATCGATGCCGAGGAAAAGGTGGAGCCGTTGATCAACGCGCTGGAAGAGGCGGGTTTCATCGTCGGCGGCACCCGCAACTCGGTGTCGATGATCTCCCACACCCAGGGCTGGCTGCACTGCGACATCCCCGGCACCGACGCCTCCGGCGTGGTGAAGGCCATGATGGACGAACTCATCGACGAGTTCCGCAACTGCAACATGCCCAACCGCGTGCACATCACCACCTCCTGCTGCCAGATCAACTGCGGCGGCCAGGGTGACATCGCGATCAACGTTCAGCACACCAAGCCGCCGAAGATCAACCACGATCTGGTGGCCAACGTCTGCGAACGCCCGTCGGTCGTCGCCCGCTGCCCGGTGGCCGCCATCCGGCCGGCACTGGTGAACGGCAAGCCGTCGCTGGAAGTCGATGAGAAGAAATGCATCTGCTGCGGCGCCTGCTACCCGCCCTGCCCCCCGATGCAGATCAACGACGCAGAACACACCAAGTTCGCGATCTGGGTGGGGGGCAACCACTCGAACGCCCGTGGCAAGCCGACCTTCCAGAAGCTCGTCGCCTCCGGCATCCCGAACAATCCGCCGCGTTGGCCAGAGGCCACCGCGATCGTCAAGCGGATCCTGAAGGTCTACCAGGAAGATGGTCAGGGCTGGGAGCGCATCAACGACTGGATCGAGCGTATCGGCTGGCCGGCATTCTTCGAGAAGACGGGTCTCCCGTTCACCCGGTACCACATCGAGAACTGGAGAGGCGCGCGCAATTCGCTCAACGCCTCGACCCACATCCGGTTCTGATCACGGGTCCCCGACCCGGGAGAGGATCAACCGGCGGCCTCCTGGCCGCCGGTTCGTAACCAGACTCAACAGGAACACAGTTCATGAAATACGGAATTCTGGTCAACGAGGGGCCCTATCAGCACCAGGCCTCGGATACCGCCTACCAGTTTGCAAAAGCCGTCCTCGAAAAAGGCCACGAATTGTACCGCGTGTTCTTCTATCACGACGGAGTGAACAACGGCACCCGTTTCGCCGTCCCGCCGCAGGATGATCGCAAGATCTCCGAACTCTGGAGTCAGATGGCCGAAGAACACGGTACCGATCTCGTGATCTGCATCGCCGCGGCCCAGCGCCGCGGGCTGCTGGACGAGGGCGAGGCGAAGCGCCAGGGCAAGGACGGCAACAACATCGCCCCCGGATTCCGGATCTCGGGCCTTGGGCAGTTGATCGAGGCCGGTATCCAGTGCGACCGGCTGGTCGTTTTCGGCGACTGAAGCACAGAAGCGGTCGGACATACGCAAATCCGTGGCCCGGCATCCTGCAGGCACCAGCAGGCCGGAAAACATCATCACTTTAAGGTAGAAGCAAATGTCAGAACCTTGGGAAGAAGAAGGTCCAGGCACGGTCAAGAAGTTCATGTATGTGAACCGCAA
This sequence comes from Thioalkalivibrio nitratireducens, assembly GCA_011390385.1. The sequence continues at coordinate 11,451 of JAABSN010000009.1, forward strand.
GGCCCCCTACGGCACCATCTATGCGCTCGAATCCCTGGAGGTCGTCCTGATCGCCGCCGCGTTCGAACAGGATGTCAGCATGGCGTTTCTCGATGACGGCGTTTACCAGATCAAGAAGGGCCAGGACACGAAGGGCATCGGCCAGAAGAATTTCTCGCCAACCTACCGCGCTCTCGAAGGCTATGACGTGGAGAAACTCTACGTGGAAGCGGAATCGCTGGCCGAACGCGGCCTGAGCGAGGATGATCTGCTGGTTCCGGTGGAGGTCATGAGCCGCGAGGCACTGGCCGAACTGATGAACGAGCAGGACGTGATTCTGAGTTTCTGAGGGGATTTGTCATGAGCATGCTGCATACCGTCAACAAGTCGCCCTTCGAGCGCAATACCCTCGCATCCTGCCTGGGTCACGCAACGGCCGGCTCGGCCATCCTCCTGATCGAGGATGGTGTCTACGGGGCCCTGGAGGGAACCGTCAAGTCCGACCTGCTCCGCGGGGCATTGTCGGATCACGATGTCTATGTCCTCGGGCCGGATCTGAACGCCCGAGGGATGACCGCTGACCAGATCATGGAGGGTATCTCGGTCGTTGGCTACAGTGACTTTGTCGACCTGACCGAGAAACACGACAAAGTCCAGGCGTGGCTCTGACCACGCCGGACCCTTCCAATACCAACCTGAACCGCAATCAAGAGGAGCATCCCATGACCATCGAAGCGAATGGCAAAGTGTATGAAACCGACGAAGAAGGCTACCTGGCCGATCTGAATGACTGGAATCCCGATCTGGCCGCCGCCATGGCCAAGGCCGACGGCGCCGAGCTCGACGAGAACCATTGGGAAGTCATCAACTTCCTGCGTGAGTACTACGAGGAATACCAGATTGCCCCGGCCGTCCGCGTCCTGACCAAGGCCATCGGCAAGAAGCTCGGGCCGGAAAAAGGCAACAGCAAGTACCTCTACGAACTGTTCCCCTATGGTCCCGCGAAGCAGGCGTGCAAATACGCCGGTCTGCCCAAGCCGACCGGTTGCGTCTGAACCATCGCCCGACCCCGCCGGGCGAGGTTCAGCCTCGCCCGGATTTTCTGATCCGGAGGATTGCCCGTGTTCGTGACCGTGCTCTTTGCCCTGCTGTTCTATGCGGCCACTGCCATTCTGCTGATTGGCCTCGGCATGCGCATCGCACGCTATGCACGGGCACCCGCTCCCCTGAAGATTCCCACCACGCCGGCGCCGACGACTCGCGGCGGAGTGGTTCTGCGCATGGGCACCGAAGTCTTCCTCTTCAATAGCCTGTTCAAGGCGAACAAGTGGATCTGGCTGTTCGGTATCGTGTTCCATGTCGCGCTGGCGCTGGTCCTGCTGCGTCACCTGCGCTATTTCCTCGATCCGGTCCCGACCTGGGTGGTGATGATCCAGCCGTTCGGCATGTACGCCGCGTTTGCGATGATCCTCGGGCTCGTCGGTCTTTGGCTGCGCCGCATCCTGGTCGAGCGCATCCGCTATATCTCGTCGCCATCGGATCATCTGATGCTTGCCCTGCTTTTGGGCATCGCGCTGACCGGGTTGAGCATGACCTACGTCTGGCACACCGACATCACCGCCGTGAAACTGTTCTTCACCGGGCTGATGCGGTTCGAGTTCAACCCCTTGCCACTGCAACCGATGCTGCTGCTGCACCTGCTGCTGGTCGCCGGGCTGATGATCGTCTTTCCGTTCAGCAAACTGCTTCACGCGCCCGGCGTCTTTTTCAGCCCGACACGGAATCAGGTCGACAATTCCCGCGAGAAGCGGCATGTAAGCAAGGTGAAGTGGATGATCTCGAGCGAGCATCCCGTCGCCGGCAGCGACAAGTAACCTCGGCTGAGCCCGGCAACCAGGATTCATTGACATGGCGAAATTCGAAACTCCGGAAGTGAAGTACGAGACCGTGGACATCCCTGCTCTGCAGAGGGGGGTCATGTCGCACAGCAAGCCTTACGTCTCCCAGGAGAAATTCCAGGCCCCGCTCGGGTTTCCCGGTGAACTGGTCGACAACTGGAAAGACGTGGCGATCAACAAGCTCGGCGAACTCCTGGAGACGAATCGCGCGCTGCAGGTGTTCATGGATTCCTGCGTGAAATGCGGCGCCTGTACGGACAAGTGTCATTACTTTCTTGGCACCTCCGATCCACGCAACATGCCGGTCGCGCGTCAGGATCTTCTCCGCGGCGTGTACCGGCGCTACTTCACCCTGCCGGGCAAGTATTTTCCCAAGCTGGTCGGTGCAACCGACCTGACCGAGGAAGTGCTCGACGACTGGTACAGCTATTTCCATCAGTGTTCGGAATGCCGGCGCTGCTCGGTGTACTGCCCCTACGGCATCGATACCGCCGAAATCACGATGGCTACCCGCGAAATCATGAATGCCGTCGGCGTTGGCCAGAAATACAGCAATGAGATCATCGGCAAGGTCTTCAAGATCGGCAACAACCTGGGGCTTCCGCAACCAGCACTGGAAGACACCCTCCTGGGCCTTGAAGAGGACGTGAAGGAAGACACCGGCGTCGATGTCCGCTACCCGCTCGATGAGAAGGGTGCGGAAGTGCTGCTGGTCACGCCGTCTGCCGACTTTTTCGCCGAGCCCCACGTCGATGGCCTGATTGGTTACGGCAAGGTCTTCCACGCGGCGGGGATTTCCTGGACGCTTTCCTCGCATGCTTCCGAGGCCGCGAACTTCGGCCTGTTCATCGGTTCGGCCGAGAACATGAAACAGATCGCGCTGCGCATCCGCGAGGCGGCGCTCGACCTCGGAGTGAAGCGGATCATCTTCGGCGAGTGCGGCCATGCGTGGCGGGTCGCCTACAGCTTTCTGAACACGCTGGCCGGTCCGTTCGATTTCCTCGACCCGCGCTACCCGGTGCCGCAGCATATCTGCGAGTTCACCTACGACCTGATCCAGCGACGCGTCCTGACGCTGGACAAGAGTGCCAACGATCATCGTCGTATCACTTTCCACGATTCGTGCAATGTCGCACGCGCCTCGCGCATGGGCGACATGCCCGGCGGCCAGTTCGTGATCCCGCGAGAGATCATCAAGGCCGTCTGCAACCACTTCTACGACATGGCGCCGGAGACGATCGGCGAGGCCACTTTCTGCTGTGGTGGTGGTGGTGGCCTGCTCACCGACGATCTGATGGAACTGCGTGTCAAGGGCGCATTACCGCGCATGTCGGCGCTGAAAGGTGTGGTCGAAGAGCATGGCGTCACTCACATGGCTGCCATCTGTGCGATCTGCAAGAGCCAGTTCGCCAAGGTTTTACCCTATTACGGATTTCAAATGGACCAGATTGTGAGTGTTCACCAGTTGGTGAGCGACGCCATCGTCCTCGACGCCAAACAATAATCCACGAACCGATGCAAAGCCGGGCCAAGAGGCTCGACTCCACAGGAGACACGGCATGGCAACCTCTAGCGACGACATGAAACTGACCTTCCGCAAATTCCGCGACGGCGACCATGAGCGGCGGAACTGGCAAGAAGCGATTTTCGAGGGCGATCACTCCCACAAGTGCCCGGTCTACGTTCACCGTACGCCGCCGTGCCAGGGATCCTGCCCGGCCGGCGAGGATATTCGCGGCTGGCTGCAGATCGTGCGCGGCATCGAAAAACCGACCGGCGAAATGACCTGGCAGGAATACGCCTTCCGTCGTGCCACCGATGCCAACCCGTTCCCCTCGGTGATGGGTCGCGTCTGTCCCGCTCCCTGTGAGTCGGGCTGCAACCGCAACGAGGTCGAGGATTTCGTCGGTATCAATTCGGTCGAACAGTTCATCGGCGATACCGCTCTGACTCAAGGTTTCAAATACGATCCTGCTCCGGCACTGTCCGGCAAGCGAGTCGCGATCATCGGCGGCGGCCCCGGCGGTATGTCCGCGGCCTACCACCTGCGCCGCAAGGGCCATGCCTCGACCATCTTCGACGATCACGAAGAGCTTGGCGGCATGATGATGTACGGGATTCCCGAGTATCGTGTTCCCCGTCCAATGCTCCGCGGCGAGATGGAACGCGTGCTTTCGCTCGGCGACATCGAGACGCGCATGAACACCCGTGTAGGCAAGGACATCAGCGTCGAGGAAATCGAGAAGGAGTTCGACGCGGTCGTATGGGCCGTGGGCTGCCAGACCGGCCGCAACCTGCCGGTGCCCGGCGGCGAAGCTCCGAACTGTATCGCCGGCGTTCAGTTCCTGTCCGCGTTCAACACCGGCCGGCTGAAGGTTCTGCCGACCGACAAGATCGTCTGCGTGGGTGGCGGCGACACCTCGATCGACGTGGTTTCGGTGGCCCGGCGTCTGGGCAAGATCGAGGCCGACAATCCGGTGGATAACCCCGAGGACGCGATCCACGGGTACGTGGCACACGATTCCGCCACCGCCGCCATGCGTACCGGCGCCGACGTGACGCTCACCTCGCTGTTCACCAAGGAAAAGATGACTGCGACCGAGCACGAGGTACAGGATGCGCTGCGCGAGGGTGTGAAGATTCTGGACGGCGTGATCCCGGTCGAGGTCGTGCTGAATGACAAGGGCCGCGCGATCGGCCTGAAAATGGCCCAGTGCCAGTTTGAGGGCAACGCGCCGAAGCCGGTCGAGGGTACCGAATTCGTGCTCGAGGCCAACCTGATCATCACCGCCATCGGTCAGGGCGGCGATCTCACCGGCATCGAGTTCATGGACAACGGCCGCGGCTTCATCGACAGCGACAAGTTCTACCAGGTACCTGGCAAGAGCGGCCACTTCGTCATCGGCGACATCATCCGTCCACACCTGCTGACGACCGCCATCGGCCACGGCCGGATCGCTGCCGACAGCATCGACTACTTCCTGCATGAGCAGGAGCCGATCAAGCGTCCGCGGGTCGACGTTCATCATTTCAAGCTGTTGGGCAAACTCAAGGAAACCGGGCTGGAGCCGGAAGAATATTCCGGCGATCAGATCCGTGGCACGTCCGAATCCCGGTTCGCGGTGCACAACTTCGAAGACCGTTCCTCTCAGGAAATCATCTCCCACGAAAAACTGTTCAAGGGTCATTTCCCCTACGTGGCACGCAACCTGCGCGAGGAGCACGGCCCGAGCGCCGACGAGGTGATCGGACACTTCGAGGAACGCATGCGGTCGCTGACCGAAGAAAAGGCGGTCGAGGAAGCGAAACGGTGCATGAGCTGCGGCATGTGTTTCGAGTGCGACAACTGCGTGATCTACTGCCCGCAGACGGCCGTGTTCCGGGTCAACAAGAAGCAGAGTGCGACCGGTCGCTACGTCGATACCGACTACAACAAGTGCATCGGCTGCCACATCTGCGCGGAAGTCTGCCCCACGGGTTACATTGACATGGCGATGGGTGACTGAGCATGCGCCGTGGATTTACCCAGTTCGGCCTTGTCCTGCCAGCGCTGTTGCTGGCAGGACTGGCCATCCTGCTGTCCGGTTGCGGGAAAGTGGAAGCGCCCTCTCCGCAACTGGTGCTGGAGGCGCGTGGCGATCAGTGTGTGGAACCGACCGACGTAATGCGTCGGAGCCACATGGAGATCCTGATGCACGAGCGTGACGAAGCCAAGCTGTATGGCCGGCGCAATCCGGAACACAGCTTTGTCGGCTGCGTCGACTGCCACGTCTCGCCCACCGCCAGCCGCGACGATCCTTCGACTCACTTCTGCATGGCCTGCCACCAATTCAATGCCGTGCGCATGGACTGTTTCCAGTGCCACACCGACCGGCCGTCGGATCTGCCGTCGCCCCGGCAGGGTGCAGACCTGGAGGAATCCGTCGAACGCCATCTCGCCGCGCAGGCCCACGCGCGCGGGACCGCCCAGGAGATTCCACCCCAATGAGCACTGACAACAGCGCCAACCTTTCCCGCCGCCAATTCATTTCCGGAGCTGCTGCGACAGTGGCCGGCCTCACCGTTGCGCCTGGTGTGTTTCTGCTGAAAACCGCTGGTGCTTCGAATGGCGCTGATCCAGCGACCCGATGGGGTCTGCTGATCGACACCAGCAAATGCGCAGACGGGTGTACCGCCTGCGTCAAGGCCTGTCACGAGGAAAACGGCGTACGGAGCCTCGGTCGTCCACGGACAGACGCGCAGTGGATCCGCAAGGTCAACCTGACCCAAAGCGAGACCGGACACGAACACTCGCTGCCGGTGATGTGCCAGCATTGCGAGAATCCGCCCTGTGTCGACGTCTGCCCGACCAAGGCCTCGTTCATCCGCCCGGATGGCGTGGTTCTGGTGAACAAGCACACCTGCATCGGCTGCCGGTACTGCATGATGGCCTGCCCCTACAAGGCACGCTCGTTCGTACACGAAAAACTCACCGACCAGAAGCCGCACGCACCGCGCGGCAAGGGCACCGTGGAAAGCTGCACCCTGTGTGTGCACCGCATCGATCGGGGTGAACAGACCACGGCCTGCGTCGAGGCCTGCAACAAGGACGGGCACCGGGCAATGATCTTTGGCGACCTGAATGATCCCGACAGCGAGATCGCGCGCCGATTGCGGCAGGAAGGCAGCACCGCGATCCGGGCCGACCTGCGCCTGAACCCCGCCGTTCGCTACCAAGGCATCTGACCGGGAAATGACCATCATGACAGCAAAGACGCACTTCCGGGAAATCGAAGGCCGTAGCCCCCTTTATGTTGCCCTGCTCGGCGGCCTGGCCGTGCTGATCGGCCTCGGGCTTCTCGCGGCCGTACTGAAGGGAACCCACGGCCATTACATCACCGGCATGAACAACCAGGTCGTCTGGGGCTTGCCGCATATCTTCGCGATTCTTCTGATCGTTGCGGCCTCGGGTGCGCTCAATGCAGCATCGTTCGCGTCCGTATTCGGCCGCTTGACCTACAAACCGCTGGCCCGCCTCTCGGGCTTGCTGGCGATGACGCTGCTGATCGGCGGGCTCGTGATCCTGGTTCTCGATCTGGGCCGGCCCGACCGGCTGATCGTGGCGATGACGCATTACAACTTCAAGTCGATCTTTGCCTGGAATATCTTCCTCTACACCGGTTTTCTCGCCGTCGTTGCCGTGTACCTCTGGTTCATGATGGAACGGCGAATGAATCGCTTCGTCCCCATTGCCGGTTACACGGCGTTCCTGTGGCGCCTGATCCTGACGACGGGTACGGGTTCGATCTTCGGTTTTCTCGTCGCCCGGGAGGCCTATGACGCCGCCATCCTGGCTCCCATGTTCATTGCAATGTCATTTTCGCTGGGCATGGCCGTCTTCATTCTGGTCGTGATTGCCAGTTTCGCTGGCACGGAACGCCCATTGGGCGACCTGGTTCTGCGGCGAATGAAAAACCTCCTTGGCATCTTCGTGGCCGGTGTTCTCTACTTCGTCGTTGCGTACCACATCACCAATCTGTACGCGACCCGGTTGCACGGGGTCGAGGCCTTCATTCTCCTTGGCGGAGGGGTCTACACGTTCCTGTTCTGGGTGATTCAGGTCGCCATTGGCAGCATCATGCCGCTGGTCATGCTGTTCCATCCCGTGTGGAGCCAGTCGCGCCGTGTCATCGCTGGCGCTGCCGGGCTGGTCCTCGTCGGGGGCTTCGCGCAGTTGTACGTGATCGTGATTGGCGGGCAAGCCTACCCGATGGATCTTTTCCCCGGGTACGACGAAAGCAGCACCTTCTTCGATGGCGTCGTGGCGAGCTATACGCCCTCCCTGCCCGAACTGATGCTGGGGGTCGGCGGAGCGGCCTTCGCCTTCCTGTTGCTGGCGCTGGTGATGAAATTCCTCCGTATCCTGCCGACCACCCTGGCCGACGAAGCGATCGATCCCCACACCAGCCGCGCGAGCCCCTCCGCGCAATCGGCCGCTGCCGGGGCATGACCCAGACTCGCTCCGGGCCAATCGGCGCAGTGGCATAGGCACTTACATGGCCCGATTGCTCGTCTCGGCCGCGCACAAGTCTTCCGGAAAGACCACCATCAGTATCGGCCTGTGCGCGGCCCTTTCCGCCCGCGGCCTGCGCGTGCAACCGTTCAAGAAGGGACCGGATTACATCGATCCGCTCTGGTTGGGAAAGGCCGCGGGACGACCCTGCGTGAATCTCGACTTCAACACCATGTCGCGCCGGGAGATCCATGAGGCCTTTTTCACGCGCATCGCTGCCGAATCCACCGATGTCGCGCTCATCGAGGGCAACAAGGGTCTCTATGACGGGCTCGATCTCGACGGCTCGAACAGCAACGCGGCATTGGCACGGCACCTCGATGCGCCGGTTCTGCTGGTGATCGACAGCCGTGGGATGACTCGTGGTGTTGCTCCGCTGTTGCTCGGGTATCAGGCATTCGATCCGGCAATCCGGTTGGGCGGCGTGATCCTGAACCGAGTCGGCGGGATGCGGCACGGCTCCAAGCTGCGCGCGGTGATCGAACACTACACGGACATCCCGGTACTCGGCCTGGTTTCCGACAACCCTGCACTCCAGATTGTCGAACGTCACCTCGGACTCGTCCCCAGCAACGAGCACGCCGCCGCCGAGCAGCAGATCCGCAGTCTGGCGGAAACGGTCGGGGCGGAAGTCGATCTGGAAAGGATTTCCGGGCTGGGAGCGCAGGCTGCGGTTGCCGCCATACCTTCCGTCCCGGACACACCTCTGGCCGAGCCGCGCGTACGCATTGCGGTGGCCCGGGACGCAGCCTTCGGTTTCTACTACACCACCGACCTCGAAGCACTGGAACGCGCCGGTGCGGAACTCGTGTTCTTCGATACCCTGCATGATGCACGGCTTCCCGAAACGGACGCGCTGTTCATCGGCGGCGGATTTCCGGAAAGCCAGATGCAGGCACTCGAGGCGAATGTTGCCATGCGCGCCTCGATCCGCGAGGCGATCGAGTCAGGTATGCCCGCATACGCCGAATGCGGCGGTCTGATGTATCTCGCCCGCGGAATCAACTGGCGCGGCGATCGCTACGCCATGGCTGGTGTTCTTCCCGGAGAGGTCACGATGCACGATCGACCACAGGGCCGGGGCCTGGTCCGACTGCAGGAGACGGGAAACGGTCCATGGCCATTGACCGGGGCAGCGGGCGAACCCGCATCGTTCGCTGCCCACGAATTCCACTACTCCGCGCTCGAGCCCCTGAGCGGAACACCGGTTTATGCGTACCGCGTGCTTCGTGGCCACGGTATCGACGGAGAGAATGACGGCATTGTTTACCGAAACCTGCTCGCCAGTTACAGCCATCTGCGCGACACCGCCCAGAATCCCTGGGCGCGGCGATTCGTCGAATTCACCCGTGCAGTCGCGACAGGAGAACGCCAACTGGCCACGACTGGCAGCCACTGAGCTCTCTGGCAAAAAGCCTGCGCAGGCAGGGAAAATCCCACTAACCGCAGTGGACCCGCCAGAATCCTCGCCTCCAGGGCAGGCTGCCACAAGGGCAGGAATCCGCAGGAACGCAGCTTGCACGCGAAGCGATCCGCTGCCCGGCGGTCGTGCCAGTCGGGAAAGCCGATGCATCCAAATCCGAGAACCAGGAGCAAGACATGATCACCATTACCCCCGCGGCCTCGAAACAGATCCAGAGTTCGGCTCGCGAAAGCGGCATGGAAAAACCCGCATTGCGCATTGCCGCCAAGCGCATGCCCGGAGGCGGCATCGATTACGGCATGGGCTTCGATGACCATGAACGCGACAATGATCTGGTATTCAAGACCGGCGGCATCGAGGTCGTGATCGAACCGGTGAGCGTCGACCTGCTGAAGAATGCCGTGCTCGACTACGTCGAAATGGAACCGGGCCAGCACCGCTTTATTTTCATGAATCCCAATGATCCGGAGTACAGCCCGCCCGACGGTCTGAACGCCCCACCTGCAAAGTAGCCTTCACACCTCGGCCCACATCCGCATCAGGTTGGCACGGACTCTGCCGGTGCGGCGCGTGACATCGGCGTCGGGATCAGCGGCACGCAGTGCGTCTTCGACCTGGTGGAGATCATAGAGGAGGCGACGGCGTTCCGGTTCACGCACCATGGATTCCGCCCAGGCCACGGCGACCATCCGTTCACCGCGGGTCACCGCAGCCACTCGATGCAGGCTGGAAGAGGGATAGACCACGGCATCGCCGGCGTCGAGTTTGACCTGCTGCTCTCCGTATTCGGTCTCCACCACGAGCTCGCCGCCCTGGTAGTCCGCAGCGGGGTTGAGAAAGACCGTCATCGATACGTCGGAGCGATAACGTCCGCCTTCCGGCCCCATGACCGGATCATCGACATGCGGGCCATAATGCATTCCGGCCTGATAACGGGCGAAAAACGCACCCGACAGGCGCCTGGGCATCGCCGCCGCCTGAAACAGCCGATGCCGGTACAGTGGCAGGAGCACCAGCCGGTTCAGTTCCTGCACCCGCTGATCCGCCGGGTCCGCCTCTTCGTTATTCTTGACCCGGCGCGCATCGCCCCCCGCCGAGCTGCGGCCATCGACAAACGGCAACGCGGCCAGAAGCGAGTGCACACGCTCGAGGACGGCGGTATCGAGGACCCGCGTCAGGATAACCAGCATCAGAGCGCCTGAAAATCGGGTTGCAACGACCCCAGGTTCTCGTCGGTGACCGGCCAGGTCTCGGGAGGCGACTCCAGAAAACGCTGGGCAACGGCAAGCCAGTGCTCGCGCGCGGGAGCAATCGTTGCCTTCAGCAATGCCAGCGGTGCTCCCGCGACCCAGGCTTCGTAGGCGTCCCGCAACTGTGGAAAAATCGACGCGCGCATACCGGTGTAATTGGCGAAATAGAAGTGAATTGGCCCCGCAGACCCCTCGGCCAGCAGCGCCGGAAGCGTGGTGAGGCAATCGGCCAGATGGTCGCGCACGGCCCTGGCGACCAGTTCGTGACGGCCACCCGCGACGGCTAGAACACGCTCCTGCCATGCCTCCCCGAGCGCCCTGCCGGCCAGTATTTCGCCCACCTCGTGCCACACGGCCGACTCGACTTCACTGTCTGTCATCGGCTCGAGGGTCTCCATGTCGGCCGGATCGTACCGATACGCGTCCAACGCGCGCGCCAGGGCATCGTCGGCCGGCGCACCGCGCATCTGCCAGGCCTCGATCATCTCGAACAGCAGCCGGCGCACCGAGTCGCGCCGGACAAAGATCCGATTCCCTCGCGACATCGCCGGAGGGCTGACGAGATCTCGGGCCGACTCCTCTCCCACGACATAAACGCGATAGTCATCGAAATCCTCGCGTCGCAGCAGCGCCCCGAGGAAGAACAGCGGACGCGCACCGCGACCGAGACCGGCCCCATAGACCAGGCCATGCGCACTCAGGGAATGGTTGACCGCATCCTGATCGAACGGATCATGACGGGTGTTGCCCAACGGCAGCGCCTGCGGTGAAAGATTCTCGAGTTCCTCCCAGCCCCGCTCGCGCTCGCTCACCCAGTCGCCCACGGCTTGCCGGTCGAGTGCAGCGGACAGCGGAAGCCCGCGTTCCCAGCGGTAGAACTCGCGCATCTTCAGGAGGTAGGTGCACAGAGAGTAGTTGCCGGCAAATTGCGCGTCGGCGATATCGCAGTTGCGTTGAACCGCTGCTCGAAGTTCACCAAGGACATCGCCCGACGGGCTCTGTACCGTGGTCTCGGTCGTCTGCGTCACCGGTTGAATACCCATGGTTGCCAAGCCTGCCGGCATTTTGCGTGATCGTCGCACGCATGCAAACCAATCCACGGCCCCAGTGCGTGTTCCCCCGCAATCTCTCCAGCACCGACGTCGAGACGATCCCGGGACACGGTGCGGGTTTACCGCGCGCTCGGGCCGATTCATTACAATAGCGAGCCATGCAACCGTCACTCGCCCACAGCGTCTCCGATAGCGCCCACTTCGCCGCGGGCGTCCGCTGCATCACCTTTGACCTCGACGACACACTGTGGCCGGTGATGCCGGCGATCCACCGGGCGGAAGCCCGCTTCTACGACTGGCTGCGCATGCATGCGCCAGGCGTTTGCGAACGCTACACTCCGGAAGCGCTGATCGTGGCACGGACCGCGTTCATGCGCGCCGCGCCGGCAACCGAGCGCCATGATCTGACCCGGCTGCGCAAGCGCTGGCTGAGAGACATCGCGACCGAATCCGGCGCCTGCCCGGAACGCATGGCATCCGAGGGTTTCGACGTGTTCTGGCACGCGAGGAACGAGGTCGACCCCGATCCCGAAGCCGCCTCGGTGCTGGAGCTGCTGGGCCGGCACTTCCGGCTCGGCGCGATCAGCAATGGCAATGCGGACGTCTTCCGGACCCCGCTCGGCCAATTCTTCGACTTCTCGCTCCCCGCTGCTGAAGCCGGCGTCGCCAAACCGGACCCCGCGATCTTCCGGACCGCCGCACGCCGTGCCGGATTGCCCACTGACGCCATGCTGCACATTGGTGACGATCCCGTTTGCGACGTGCTCGGTGCCCGAAACGCGGGAATGCACGCGGGGTGGTTCAATCCGCATACCAGTGAATGGCGTCACGATGCGCCGCGTCCTGTCCTCACCTTCGGCCGTCTGGGACAGATTCCGATCCGGCTCGGTCTGATCAGGCCAGCCCCGTTGCGGCCATGAGCCGTTCCAACCGGTCCACGTCTTCCGGCGTATCCACACCCGGCGGGACTGTGGCGTCGACGATCCCCACCTGAATCCAGGCGCCGATAGCAAGCGCCCGCAACTGTTCCAGCTGTTCCAGACGCTCCAGCGCTGTGGGTGGTTCAGCGGCAAGACGTTGCAGGAACCCGCCCCGATACGCGTACAGACCGAGATGCCGCCGCGCCAGCGCAAGATCGGTCGCATACCCGAGGCGCCGCGCCTCGCGGTCCCAGGGGATGGGTGCGCGCGAGAAATACAGGGCACGACCACCGGCATCGGTCACCAGCTTGACCTGGTTCGGATCATTCAGGTCCGCATCCGAACGAATGGGCACGCCCAGCGTCGCCATATCGGCGCCAGGGTGACCCCGAAGCAGACCGGCGAGCCGGTTCAGCAACGAACCCGGTGTGAGCGGTTCATCCCCCTGAAGGTTGATCACACAGGTGGCGTCCGTCCAGCCCTCTGCGCGTGCCACCGCTGCGATTCGATCGGTGCCCGACGCCAGCGCGGCGTCGGTCCAGCGCGCCTCCGCACCATGGTGCAATGCCACGTCGAGCACGCGCTGGTCCTCGCTGGCCACGATCACCCGTTCGGCCCCGCTCTCCTGCGCGCGCATGATCACGTGCGCAATCAACGGACGTCCGGCGATGGCGATCAGGGGCTTCCCCGGTAGCCGGGTCGAACCCATGCGCGCGGGAATCACGACGACGAACGGACCCGGATTCATCGACCCTTTCCCGTCCCACCACGAAGGGCGACTCCATTCAGGCGGTACCGCTCACTCAGGCGGTACCGCTCACCCCCGTCATCGCGAGGAGCGCAGCGACGTGGCGATCCATACGGCGCGGATCGTCCTGATGCCGCCTGGATTGCCGCGCTACGCACGCAATGACGGGAGCAGCGATCCATACCAACCTCCACCGCTACTTTCCGCGCCAGCGCTCCTTCTCCTCTTCCGTCAGGACCCGCGCCTCATCCTCGAGCATCACCGGGATGTCATCGCGGATCGGGTAGGCCAGGCCCGCGGAAACCGAGATCAGTTCGCGGCCCTCGCGATCATAGTGCAACGGTCCTTTCGTGACCGGGCAGACGAGAATGTCGAGCAGGCGCTTGTCCATCATTTTTACCCCAGGTATTTGAGCCGTACAGTCGTTTCGAGACGCCGCAGCAGCGCCTCCTCGAAGGCCTTGTCGGGCCGTGCAGAGACCGGCCAGAACCAATGGCGATCATCGGCGAAGTCGCGGCATTTTACGGCATCCTTCTCGGTCATCAGTATCGGCCGCGAATCGCCGAAGCGGATATCCCGGGTACGGAACCGGTAATGATCGGGAAACGGATGCCGGATCACCTCCAGCCCCGCGGCCTCGAGCGCCACAAAAAATCGCTCGGGGTTGGCAATACCGGCGACGGCATGCACCGGTCCGTTACCCAGATCGCGCAGGCGCCGCGTGACACCCGGGCTGACCACGCCATGGACGGTCCCGGATGGGACCAGCGTCATCAGATATTCACCGGGTTGCACGGGTCCGCCGGTGTTGACCACGAAGTCGGCCCGCTCGACAGAGGAGCGTGGCTCGCGCAACGGTCCGGCCGGGAGGCAAAGGCCGTTGCCGAAGCGACGCTGGCCGTCGAGCATCAGGATGCTGATATCACGCTGCAGCCCGTAATGCTGCAGGCCGTCATCCGAGATCACAACGTCGACACCCTGCTGTTCCGCCAGCGACCGGGCTGCCCGCAGCCGATCTCGGTCCACCCAGACCGGCACGCCCGTATTCCGCGCCAGCAGGACCGGCTCATCCCCGACGACCGCCGGGTCGGCACCCGGCCGCACCAGAAGACTGTCCTGTGCGTGACGCCGCCCATAACCGCGGCTGACGATACCCGGACGAAAGCCTGCGGCGAGGAGCCGGCGTGCCACCCATGCCGTCATCGGCGTCTTGCCGCTCCCGCCGATGCTCAGATTACCGACGACGATCACCGCCTTCAACGGCAGGAACACATGACGTTGCCTGTTTTCCGCCTGTGCACGCCGCCAGACGGCAACACCTGCGTAGACCAGTGAAACCGGAAACATCATCGCCGCGAACGGTCCGCGATGCGTCCATTGCCGCCACAGCCATTGTTCTACCACGTCCAGACCCGGTCCATCAGCGCCGCCAGGTTGGTATCCACCCGCCGCCTCTCGTCCCAGAATCGTCGCCGCGCGGCATCGCCTTCGGCCCGCCGGCGGCTGAGATCGCCCCGGAGCTCGGACCAGCGGCGGATCACCTGATCGTTTTCCGACACAATGGGCGCCGGCACCCTCGCGTGTCCGGCGTCTGCACCCAGCGTCAGCGCACATCCGGACGCAAGCGCCTGCCAAAAAACGCCCCGCTCCGGCACGGCAAGGTGAGCCGCGGCCGCCGCGCTGGCCGCAGCTCCGAACCAGCGCTGGTCATCGACATGCAGCAGGGTGCCTCCCGGCAGGGGCTGACGATCCCACGTGCTGACCTTCACGGCATCAGTCCCTCCAGGATCTCCGGCATCGGTAAAACTGAACACCAGGATATCGGTCCGGGAGTGCTCCCAGCGACGCCAGGCGTCCTCCCACAGCGGCCACTGCTCGGACCGACCGTGCCACCACCACAGGCACCGTTCATTGCCACCGGTCAGCACACGCAGAACAACATCCACCTGCGCCTCGGCAAAGCGTGCCTGGGGATCCGCTGCCGGCATCCGCTCGCGAGCCGTTCCATGGTCCGACCAGTCCCGTTCGTTCGCCACCGAGATCGGCCAGACCATGCCCTCGGGAAGCGACACGGCCGGTGTCCCGACTGCAGCCACGGCAGCTCGCGTACGGGAAAGCAGATTCGTCGGCGGAACCGTCGTTTCGGCCAGAATGATTCCGCACGGCTGAAAGCGCGCGAGCACTCGCGCGACCACCCGAGGCCGATCACAGGGGCCATACCCGATACCGATCTTCGGCCAAGGCTGCAGTAGCTCCTTGAGCAGTTGCGGGTCGTCCTGTTCGAAGGTGAGCACAATACGCACGTCACGGCGCCGATCACGGACCGCCCCCAGCAACTCGACACCAAGGCGCAGAGCCGTGGCACCTGCACCGGCCTTGATCCATACGACCCGGCCGCGCCCGTCAGGCGGTGTCAGAAAGCCGAGCCGGGCCCGGGCGCGCCGGCCGTCGCCCACGCGATAGTCGCGCAGGACCGACCGCCAAACCGGCCAGAGCCCGGCACCATAATCGGAATCAGGCACTGGCTGCTGTGCCCGGGCCCATGCGATCGCGGTCAATCCCCATCGGCACCGCGGCCGATCGTGGCGATCGATACCGCCTTGATACCCAGCCGTCCGACGACATCGAGCACGGTCACCACTGCCTGATGCGTCGCATTGGCGTCAGCCCGGATCAGCAGCGGATCATCGGGACGGTCGCCGATCGCCTCTCGCAATACCCGCTCGAGCGTCTCAGGCTGTCGATTCACGAGTTCGCGGCCATCGACGTAGTACTCGCCTCTGGCGTCAATCAGTACGTCGATCCATGCCTGTTCCGCCGCGGCGGCCTCGCGGTCCGCCGCCGGGAGTTGCAACTGGATATCGGCGTGCCGATCGAAGGTCGTCGAAACCATGAAGAAGATGAGAAGCAGAAAGACCACGTCGATCAGCGGTGTCAGGCTGATACCCGCATCGTCTGTTCTGGGCCGGCGAAAGTTCACGCACTGACTCCGGTCACGCTGCGCTCACCGTGAATCATTTCCACCAGCTTGACCGCTTCCATCTCCATTTCCAGCACCAGCTCATCGACACGGCCACGGAAATAGCGATGAAAGATCAGCGTCGGAATCGCCACACTGATCCCGGCCGCCGTGGTCACCAATGCCTGGGAAATCCCGCCCGCGAGATCGCGCGGGCTGCCGACCCCGATTTCGGTGATCACCGTGAACACCTCGATCATCCCCACGACCGTCCCCAGCAGGCCCAGGAGCGGAGTGATCATCGCGATGGTGCCCAGCGTGTTGAGAAACCGTTCGAGCTCATGGGCCACCCGGCGCCCCGTTTCCTCGATGGATTCCTTCATCACCTCGCGCGAGCGGTCCTGCGCGGCCAGGCCGGCTGCCAGCACCTGCCCGAGGGGCGAACCGGCGCGCGCGCGCTGCAAAACGACGGCGCCGGTTCCGGGAGCCCGGCTGCGCGCCTGCTCCCATACTGTCATGAGCAGTCCGCGCGGAACCACCCGCGACCGGCGCAAGGCCCAGAGGCGTTCGAGCACGATGGCCATGGCAATCACCGAACACAGCAGGATCGGCACCATGAGCCAACCGCCCGCCCTTATGATTTCCAGCATTCCGATCTCCCCCGCTTGCTGGCGGAAGAGAGTACGCCGCCAGTCAGCGGATGATGATACCGCGCACCGGTAACGCAAGAAACACGAAGCAGGTGGATTGTCAGCGCAAATTGGACTGACCATGGGGCCGGGGGAGCACGCGGGGCATCTATCCCCCGAAACCGGTGAAGGCTCTATTCCGGCGTCGGCCGCTCAACGATGGCAGCTCCGGGCACCATGAACGTTGGCAGCCTCGGGCACGTGCGCCTCTTCCTTGGGCCGAGGGTGTCGCAGCAAAGGTGTCTCTCAATCAGTGTCGGCCTGGTTCTCATCCCGCACGCGCAACACCAGCTCCCCGCCCTGCAGATGGCGGGATTTCAATTCGAAGCGAATGTCGTCACTGCGCGGGTGCCGGGTACCCGCGCCGGGCAGATCGGAATCCAGCGCGGTCCAGCGCGCACGCACCAGCCGACCCGCGCCACCGTCCTCGTCGCGGATACCTACGGTCAGTGTGTCCTGAAACAGATGCTCGCCGAAGTAGTGGTGGTCCCGCAGTACCCGGCGTTCGCGCACGTAGTGCGGCAACAGACGCAAACGGATCTGGAAATGGGAATAGCGCTCCCGGTTGCTCGGTCGGCGTGAACGCATCAGGTATGTCCGGAACAGGGTCTCGTGCCCGTTCTCCAGATCCCGGGCACCAACGGTCAGCGCCGAGCCATGTTCCTCGCGCTGATCGGTCATCACGACCTGTTCACCGCGAATCAGCACCGTCGTCTCGATCAGCAGGAAGCGCAGGTCCTCGTCGCTCCGCAACGAATCCACCAGACGCACGCCCTCGACGTCGATCGCCACACTGGTATCGCCGAACAGAAAGCGCTGCAGGTTCTGGTATCCCTCCTCGGAATTGACGATTCCCAGCGGCCCGCTATGGCTGCGGTAGACAAAGGCGCGGCTGCTGCCGTGCACGTAGGCGTGATCCATCTGCACCAGGCCGTCGCTACCGGGACCCACCGCCAGGCGGGCCAGATTGTAGTCGGTATGGTTCGTACCGATCAGCGAAAACACCCGCTCCACCGGAAAATCCTTGCCGATCTCGTTCAGGCGCCGTGCTTCCCGGTCCTCCGGGAAGTCCAGGTACTCGCGCATGCGTCCGGGGCCGAACGTATCGGAATCGTTGAGCCCGAGCAGATCGCGCACGCTGGTCATGAATCCCAGGCCGCGCCGGAAGTGAATCCCGCGATGGGGCGTCGCATAGGTAAACAGGCGTGCCACGCGATCTTTGGCACGTTCCTTCAACACCCGCTGGATCAGCGACCGGCACACCAGCCCGCCCATGGAATGGGCGACCAGATGCACCTGCTTGGCCGCAGTATTCCCGAGCACGAATTCCAGCAGCCGTCCCAGGTTTTCGCCCAGGATCTCGATATCGTCCCGGGCGCCGTCACCAACGCGTTCCGAGGTGCGGTCGTAATATCGGTAGATCCACAACGACCGCACCGGGAATCCGTCCTCCCGGTATCGTTCCTCCTCACCATTGAGCAGTTTCACGGCACCATCGTCGTCGACGCGGGCGAACAGGTCCGCATAGCCGTGATCCCGCATCAGACGGACCAGCGGGCTTTCGAAGATGAAGAAGTCGGGGTCGCCGTCCGGCCCGGTACGCACCTGGGTACTTCCCAGGTTGAACCCGTAGTACGGCAGGTTCACGGTGGACTCGACCGCACTCTTGTTGCCGGCGTAGCCCCTGACGTAAATGATTGGCAGATGCCTGTTCATGTCGCCCTCCCTGCTTGCGGGTCCGCCGCAGCGGCCCCGTTCCACTCATCCATGATCCGCCTGTACGGCGCCATGCGTTGCCCTGCGAAAGCCGATCAGATCATCTCCAGATCCATCAGGACCGCGTCAAGACCGGCCTGGGCGCATTCCTCGTCGACCATGCCATCGGGAGCTCCGCTGACCCCGACCGCACCGTAGATCTTGCCGCCGGCCTCGATCGTCACCGAACCGGGCATGAATGCCAATCCCTCACCGAGGGTCGCCAAGGGGCTGTCGGCCCGTCCGGCGAGATCCGACCCCTTGGCATTGAACATGATGGCGGTGAAAGCCTTTTTCTCGCTGATGTTCAGCGTGATCGGCGGTGCGGTCGTATCGCGCATCTGGACCTGGGTGATTCCGCTGCGGTCGACCACCGTCACACCGATGGGGATGCCCTTTTCGCGGCAGGCGGCGACCGTCGCGGTGGCGATCGTGGCGGCCACGTCCATGCTCAGGCGATTGATCTGAACGACCATCGGATCCGAGGCCAGGGCCGTGGTCGAAGCCGCCATCGCCAACGCGGAAAGAAGGGCCTTGCTGATACTTTTCATGGGGCTGTGTCCTTGTCGGTTCTTTGGAAGAGGAATCCAGATTAGAACGTACAGCTTCTCTCCATGCAACGGTCGCCACAACCCATTCGGGACCGGCAGCTCACTGACGGAAACGCGACCGCAGCCGCTCCAGATCCAGCTCGGTCCAGCCCTCCGGCTCGATCAACTCGTACCAGGCATCGATGTAATGCTCGGCCGCATAGGTATGCCCGAATCCCGGCGGTGCCGCTCCGGCGACCATGTCGGCCGCCAGTTGCAGCATGGTCACGATCGGGTACCAGCGCAGGTCCGGGGAGACGTCCGGGCCGCGAGGCTCCCGCATCCACGCCGGCTGACTGTAGACGGACTGTGGATCGAAAAACGTCACCGGGTCACTGGCATACTGGAGATAGCCGATGCGGAACCGATCCCACTCCGGGCCGGCGGCGTCAAAGCCCTGCTCCTGGTTCATGAAGCGGACTACGGCACCGTCGCGAAAGCGCGGCAGCCACGCCGGCGAGCGGGGATCGCGGTCGCGGGTCACGCTGCGCCAGGTGTCACTGCGAAACGGTGGACCACTCCATAACGCGCCCTGGAACGGGTCGTTGATGATGTCGTAGACATCGAAGGAACGGTCGGAGTTGAGGGCACCGAGGCTCAGTCCATGCAGGTAGAGTTGCGGACGCCGTTGCCGCGGGAGCGAGGACCAGTAGCCATACACCTTGCCGAACAGGGCCCGCGCGGTTTCGACCCCGTATTCCCCCTCCACGATCAGCGACAACGGGCTGGGCAGATAGGAGTACTGGGCGGCCACGGAGGCGATGTCACCGCGCTGCAGGTATTCCACGGTGTCCAGGCCGGCCGGATCCACCCAGCCGGTACCCGTGGGCGTGACCAGAAGGAGAACCGAACGTTCGAAGGCCCCGACGCGTTTGAGCTCCTCCAACGCCAGCTGCGCGCGCTCTTCGGCGGTTTCGGCGCTATTCAGGCCCACATAGACTCGGATCGGTGTAGGTGCAGCTTCGCCGTGAAAGGCGCCCAGCTCTGCCGCCGTCGGACCCGAGGAGATGAAGTTGCGACCCTGACGCCCCAGATCCTGCCAATCGATGAAGGAGGCGACACTGCCGACCTGGATGGGATCCGCAGGTCGCGGCAAGTCACCCTGGATCAGGCCGTCGAGGTGCTGGTAGGAGTTGTCTGCCGCGCGCAGGGCGAGCGTGAAGATGACCCCGTCAATGACCGACCAGAACAGCGCCGCCGCGATCACGATGCCCACCACGTGGGACACGTGCGGCGCCACAAACCGCTGGAATCGCCTCGACAGGAACCGGAATGTCCGCTTGAACAGCCGTGCGACAAGCAACACCAGGGCAAAGATGAGCAGCGTCATCATCGCCACGGTGACCGGCTGCACCCCGCCGATCTCCTCCATTCCCATCAGGGTCCGCACCGAATTCTGCCATTCGGTGGCCTGCCAGAGGAAGGTGACCGCCACCATCGCACAACCCAGGGCTGCCAGCAGTTTGATGATCCAGCCGATCCGGGGACCCGGGACCGGAAACTCCAGATAGTCCCACAGCCAGCGCCCGAAGAGGCCGACCGCATACCCGGCGCTGAAGGACACCCCGGCAATCAGCCCCTGAACCAATGGCGGACGCGGCACCAGGCTGGGCGTAAGGGAGAGTGCGAAGAGCAGCGTGCCCACCAGCAGCCCCACCACTGAAAACCGCCCGATCCATCGCATGCGCCCGTCCCCTCCTGCGTTCATGCGACCAGAATATCCATCCTGCGCCCTGACCGAAACTCACGTCACGCGAGCAGGTCCTCGCGCACACCCTCTACGATTGCATCGCCATCCGGATCCATCTGCTGACCGTAGCGGTCCCACCGCGGTACCGCCCACACCCCGGAGCGCGAGCACACAAACAGGCCCCGAAAGCATGAACCCGCCTCGGCAGAGCGGCAGATCTCACCGGGAAGCAGGCTTGTGCGACAAGCCGCTTACCCCCCAGTCCCCACGAACAACGCCATCGACTCCACATGCGCGGTATGCGGAAACATGTCCATGATCCCGGCCGCTTCCAGCCGGTATCCGTAATGATGCACCAGCCGCTCGGCATCGCGCGCGAGTGTTGCCGGATTGCAGGAGACGTAGAGTAGACACGGGACGCCCCGCGCTCCAAGGGCCTCGATGACAGCGGCAGCACCGGTGCGGGGCGGATCGAGCAGCACGCGGTCGAAGGTTTCCTGCAACCAGGGCATTGTCGCCAGTTCCGCATCTTCGAGATTGGCGCAGATATAGCGGGTGTTGCGGATACCCTGCCTTTCGGCATTGGCGCGTGCACGTTCCAGCATCCGGGCATCGCCCTCGACGCCGACGACCTCGCCGGCACGGCGCGCCAGCGGCAGGGTGAAGTTCCCGAGACCGCAGAACAGATCCAGCACCCGGTGGCCGGGTTCCAGGGACAGGAGATCCAGAGCCTGCAGCACCATGCGTCGATTGATCGCGGAATGCACCTGGATGAAATCGAGTGGGCCGAACTCCACGGTCACCCCGAGCTCCGGGTGACCGTAGCGCAGCGGCCCTTCCGGTCCCGCGAGTTGGTACACGGTATCCGGCCCCCCGGGTTGCAGGTGCACCTGAAGCCCTTCGGTCTCGGCGAAGGCCGCTAGCCGCTGCTGATCGGCCTCGGACAGCGGCTGGAGATTGCGAAAGACCAGCGCGGCGGTCCCGGCGTCGTCGACGGCGGCCTCGATCTGCGGAATCCGCTCGCGGGCCTCGAGCCCGTCGATCAGCTGGCGCAGCACGCCGATGCGTTCACCGATCGCCGGGTGCAGTACGCGGCAGTCCCACATGTCGGCGAGGTAACGCCCGGCCCGTTCGCGGAAACCGACCAGCGTGCCACCCTTCTTCGCGACATACTTGACGCCGAGCCGCGCCGTGCGCCGGTAACCCTGCGACACGCCGACCAGCGGTTCGAGGCGACGTTCGGGAGTGACCCGACCGATCCGGGACAGGGCCTCGAACAGGTTCCTTTCCTTCAGGCGGCGCTGGAAATCGACGTCGGCATGCATCAACTTGCAGCCGCCGCAGACACCAAACCATTCGCACGGCGGGTCGACCCGTTCTGACGCCGGTTCCAGCACGGCATTCAGTCGGGCAGTGTCGAAGTTGTGCTTGCGCCCGGTCTGTTCCACACGCACCCATTCGCCGGGCAGTGCGCCATCGACGAAACAGGCCTTGCCCTCGCGTCGGCCGACGCCCTGCCCGTCCAGGGTGAGATCGTCGATCCGCAGTTCGAACGGGGTCCGTTCGATTCTCATGCCGATGCGGACGCCGGGCCACCATTCCAGGCGGCCAGGAATTCATCGAGGTGACCACGGCCCTCGCTGACAAGGTAGTCCCGAAGCTGCGTCTCGCAGGCGGCCAATGCATCGGCGCTCAATCCACCGCGCATCCGTTCGAAGCGCAGATAGATCAGGTAGGTATTCAACACGTCGTGCTCCACGTAGTCGTGGATGCTTGCCCGGTCGCCATCGCGCCAGGCAGGCCATACCTTGCTGCCGTCCATGCCGAGCTTGCCCGGAAATCCGAGCAGCGAAGCGATCGTGTCCAGCCCCGCGGTGGCACGCATCTGGTAGGCGGCAAGAACATCCATCAGGTCGATGTGCCGCCAGTGGAAACGGTTGAGATAATTGTTGTAGCGGAAACCGCGATCGTCGTCGCCCTGATCCCAGTAGCGAGGCGCGGCTACCCCATGCAGCAGCGCGCGATAATGAAGCACCGGGAGATCGAATCCGCCGCCGTTCCAGCTGACCAGCGTTGGCGTGCGTTTCTCGATTACCGCGAAGAACTGGCGCAGCAACTCCGCCTCGTCCTCGCTGTCCCGCCCGAACGCCGACAGTTTGATCTGCTCGCCGCCCTGGTAGAGCACGCCGATGGAAACGATCCGGTGCAGCGGATGCGCGAGAAACTCGGAACCGGTCTTGATTCGTCGCAATGCGAACAGCGCGGTCGCGACTTCATTGTCGGACAGGCCGTCGAAGTCATGCAGCCGGCGGGCGCCGTCGATATCGGGAACGGTCTCGAGGTCGAACACCAGAACAGGTCCGCCCGTCATGCCGGATACACCCCGGTGGAGATGTAGCGGTCGCCCCGGTCACAGATGATCGCAACGATCACGCCGCCATCGACTTCGGCCGCGACCCTGAGCGCGGCAGCGACCGCACCACCGGACGAAACACCCGCGAAGATTCCTTCCTCCGCTGCCAAACGGCGCATGGTCTCTTCGGCCTCCTGCTGGCTGACATCCAGTGTTTGATCGACCCGGGAAGCGTCGAAGATCGACGGCAGATAGGCCTCGGGCCAGCGCCGGATTCCGGGAATCGAGGACCCTTCGGTGGGCTGCACGCCGACGATGCGCACCTCGGGGCTCTGTTCCTTCAGATACCGCGAAGTCCCCATGATGGTCCCGGTGGTGCCCATCGACGACACGAAATGCGTGACCTGCCCCTGGGTGTCACGCCAGATTTCCGGCCCGGTACCCCGGTAATGCGCGTCGGCGTTGTCCGGATTGCTGAACTGATCGAGCACCCGGCCCCGACCCTCGCGCTGCATCTGCTGCGCCAGATCCCGGGCGCCTTCCATGCTCTGCTCACGGGTGACAAGGATGATCTCGGCCCCGAAGGCCTTCATCGCCGCACGGCGCTCGGCCGACATGTTGTCGGGCATGATCAGAATCATGCGATAGCCCTTGCTTGCCGCGACCATCGCAAGCGCAATGCCGGTGTTGCCGCTGGTGGCCTCGATCAGAGTGTCGCCGGGCCTGATATCGCCACGTGCCTCGGCCTGCAGGATCATGTTCAGCGCCGGTCGGTCCTTCACCGAACCCGCCGGATTGTTGCCCTCCAGCTTGGCCAGCACGGTCGACGGCAGACCTGCCGCCAGGCGCTGCAGGCGCACCAGCGGTGTATTGCCGACGAACGTCTCGAGCGTGGGAAATTGATGGCTGTTCGTGTTTGTCATGGCGCGAGAGTATACCGGCTCCCGCCGGTATACGTGGAACCGGCAATCAGGGTTCGCCTTCAACCACCACGAACGCCTGTGCGTAGTCGCGTTCGTCGCTGATACTGAGGTGGATACGCAGCACACCGAGACGCGCCGCGGTGCGCTCGACCGATCCGCTGAGCGCGAATCCGGGACGACCGGCGGCGTCATGAATGACCCAGGCTTCATTGAGTGCCATGTCGCGGCCCACGCCGCAGCCCAGCGCCTTGGCCAGCGCCTCCTTTGCGGCGAAGCGGCGGGCTATGAATGCCTCGGGACGAACGCCTGGAACCTGCTCCCGCTCCTGGGGATGAAGCAGGCGTTCGAGAAGCCGATGACCATGTCGCTCGAGCATCGGGCGCAGGCGCTCCACCCGAACCAGATCAGTGCCGACGCCCAGAATCATCGGCGCGACCCCGAAGTCATGAACGTTGTGCGCGGCGCGCTCGACATTTTCCCATCAGCAGCCATCACGGCGGGCGGCATCCATGATGCTGCGCATGTGGCTGACGGCCTCGGGGAGGCCGGTGAACAGCGCCCGGGCAATGATCGAATGGCCGATATTGAGTTCGTGAAAAAGAGGGTGCGCGGCAATCGGCCGCACGTTGTCGTAGTCGAGTCCGTGCCCGGCATTGATTACCAGTCCCAGTTCCCGACCGATTCGGGCGGCTTCGAACAGCCCTTCGGCCAGACGCGCCCGCTGCTGCGGGTCACGGGCATTCGCATACGCGCCGGTATGGAGTTCGACCACTGGAGCGCCGATCGCGGCTGCCGCCTCGAGCTGGCGCAGGTCCGGCTCGATGAACAGCGAGACTTCGATCCCGGCGCCAGCCAGCGGCTGCACGAACTCGCGCAGGCGCACCCGTTGTCCGGCGGCATCGAGCCCGCCCTCGGTGGTGAGTTCCTCCCGGCGCTCGGGCACGATGCAGCAGGCCTCGGGCAGCAGTTTCAGTGCGATCGCCTGCATGCCTTCGGTGGCCGCCATCTCCAGATTCAACGGCCGCGCGAGTCTGGGCTTGATGCCAAAGACATCATCATCCTGAATATGCCGCCGATCCTCGCGCAGATGCAGAGTGATTGAATCGGCTCCGCTGGCCTCGGCCAGGCGCACCGCGTGCATCAGGTCCGGATACGGGGTGTGCCGAGCCTGGCGGATGGTGGCGATATGGTCGAGATTGACCCCGAGTCGAAGCACCGGGTAGAGATCTGCTGCCATGATTCGGAGATTCCTCAGAGAAGGCGCCGGGTCTGGATCTCCCGACCATCGAGATATTGATCGATCAGCCGGCGCATGAAGTCCCGCGCGGCGCGCTGGTCATTATCCGCCAGAGAGGAACCGGTGGCGAGCGCCCGCAAGGCGGCGCCGCTGAGCGCGCCCGCCACCCCGACGGCGACGGGATCGCTCAATCCTTCCTCGGGCTGGTACAGATAGTGCGCATCGGTACTGATTTCCGCATCCGAGAGATGCTCGAGCCCCGAGTCAATGAGGCGCAACAAGGACCATTCGGCGGCGCGCAACGCGTGTTCCGGCCGGGCTGGCGCCAGCAGGCTTTCGTAGGCCCGATGCAGGATTCCGACAATTTCTCCGGCGCGCGCATCGCGTGGAAAAAGCTTCAGCACCAGTTCATTGACGTACAGCGCGCAGACCATGGCTCGGCCGACGAGCGGAAAAACGCGCCGCTCCTCACCAAGGGTGAGGCTGGGCAGTTCGCCGCGACCACGCCACGCGAGATCGAGCAATACGAAGGGGCGGACAACACCCGCGCGCCCGCGGGCAATGACAGCGACCCGGCCGGCGTCGCGGGCCACCAGTTCGACGATCCGGCTGTTCTCGCGAAACGGCCGCGCATGGAGTACGAAACCCGGAACCGCCGATTCAGGCCGATCGGATTTCACCGGGGTTCTTCGATACCCAGTTCCCGCAATGCGCGATTGCTCTGCGACCAACCCTCTTCCACCCGGACGGTCAGACGCAGCATGATCTTGCGTTCGAGCAGGGCTTCCAGCTGCTCGCGTGCAGCCTGACCGATGCGCTTGAGCATCTGCCCCCCCTTGCCGATGACGATTCCCTTCTGGCTGTCGCGCTCGACCAGGATCAGGGCATCGATGTGGGTGATACCGGGCCGCTCTTCCCAATCCTCCACCCGCACCGCGACCGCATAAGGCACCTCCTGACCGAGACGCTCCAGCAGCGCCTCGCGGATCATTTCCTCGGCCCGAAAACGCTCGGGGCGATCGCTGAGCTGTTCGGCGTCGTAAAGGAACGGACCCTCCGGCAGGACCCTTTGCAGTTCATCGACCAGGCCCTGAAGGTTCTTGCCGGTCTTCCCTGAAAGCGGAACGATCCCCAGATAATCGTATTCGCGCGCTCTGGCCTCGAGAAAAGGCAGCAATGCCTGCTTGTCCCGGATCCGGTCGACCTTGTTGACCACCAGCACTGCAGGCCGTTGGGCGGAACGGAGCGCCTCGAGGATGAAAGCGTCACCCTCGTCGAACCGGCCCGCCTCGATGATGAAACAGACGATGTCGGAATCGCCGAGCGCCTGCACTGCGGTACGATTCAACACCTGATTCATCAAGCGGCTGCGCTCCGGATCGATTCCCGGGGTATCGATCAGCACCGTCTGAGCGCGACCCTGGGTGACGATTCCGAGGATACGATTGCGGGTCGTATGCGGCTTGCGTGTAATCGCGGCCAGCTTTTCTCCGACCAACCGATTCAGCAGGGTGGTCTTGCCGACGTTGGGACGTCCGACCAGCGCCACCAGACCACAGCGCGTCGTCTCGACTCCTGACTCGAATCCACTCAACGGTCGCCCCCCCCTGCTTGCAGCCGATTCAGGGCCATTTCCGCAGCGCCCTGCTCGGCACCGCGACGGCTTGAGCCGGACCCGCGCTGCGACCAGTTCTCGCTCGGCAACCAGACCTCCACCGTGAACTCGCGCGCATGGTCCGGCCCGGAGATTCCCAGGACACGGTACTCCGGCAACGCCCGCCCGCGGCCCTGCAGGAACTCCTGCAGCCTGGTCTTGGGATCCTTCAGGGATTCGGCGCTCGGGAGGCCCGCCAAGCGACTGCCATAGAGCTCAAGCACGAATTCGCGCGCGGCCGCAAAACCGACATCCCGATAAATGGCACCAATCAGTGCCTCCAGAGCATCGGCGAGAATGGATTCCCGGCGGTAGCCACCGCTCTTGCGCTCGCCCTGACCCAGATTCAGTGCCCCCTCCATACCGGACGCGCGGGCGAGCTCCGCCAGTGACGAGCGATTGACCAGCGCGGCGCGCAGTCGCGTCAGGTCTCCTTCCGGCGCCTGGGGCAACCGTTCGAACAGGATATCCGCAATCACCATGCCGAGCACCGCGTCACCCAGGAACTCCAGACGCTCATTGTGACTGCCGCCGGCGCTGCGGTGCGTGAGCGCCTGTTCCAGCGATGGCGTACCCTGCAAGGCCTCGGGAAGCAGACTGCGGAAATTCGCGGAAGGATGTCGCGACCCGGCCGCTACCTGCAGACGGGAACCACTTGCCGTTGGGTTGATCGGATCCGAGGCCGTCAACGCGCGAGCTGCTCACGGCGGTTGAACTGGACCACGAGATCCAGGTTGCCAACGAAATCGCGACGTACTTCGTATTCCAGCACCAGGTAACGGGCCTCGTTTTCCTGTTCAACGCGAGTGATCTCGCGTGCCGGCAGATCGTAAACGGAGTTGACGGTGAACCGACGGTCGATTTCGCTCCAGAGTTGCCGATCGGAGCGCGCGAACGCCCCGGGTTCGGCGGCGACATCGGCAACGACGCTGCGCACCGTCAGGTACTGCAGATAATCCTTGCCAACGGTCAGGCCAAAGGTCAGGACCAACAGGAAAAAAGCGATGTAGACGAGGACCGTGAACCCCCCGACTCCACGCATTCTGGTTCTGGATGTCATCATTCTCCAACGCCCCCTCGAATCACTCACTCGATGCGGTCCCCGATCCTGGAAAAGTCCCAGTGGCCGCCATTGTAATCCCAGTTCAGCCAGATGAAGAGTGCACGCCCGACCAGCAGTTCTTCAGGAACGAAGCCCCACATGCGACTGTCGTTGCTGTTGTCCCGGTTGTCACCCACCATGAAATAGTGACCTTCCGGCACCTGCACCGTCCCGGACAACCCGGGGCTCTCCGGCCATATCAGGATTTCATGTGGCGTATCGCCCAGATGCTCGAGAAAACGGCTGGCACCGGTCATCATGCGGCCGGAGCCTGCCCCGTCGTAGGTTCCGAGCAACTCGGTCTTCTGGGGTTCGCCATTCACATAAAGCGTACGATCGCGGAATTCGATCCGATCTCCGGGGAGCCCGACCACACGCTTGATGTAGTCCTCTGCCGGGTTTCGCGGATACTTGAATACCGCCACATCGCCGCGTTCCGGGGCTCCTGTCTCGAGTATTTTCGTGCGCGTGACCGGCAGCCGGATCCCATAGGAAAACTTGTTCACGAGGATGAAGTCGCCCACCAGCAGGGTCGGCATCATCGAGCCCGACGGAATGCGGAACGGTTCGGCCACAAAGGAACGCAACACCAACACGATCAGAAGCACCGGAAAGAAGGAGCGGGAATAGTCGACGTACCAGGGGAGCCTGGCGCGCCGTTCCGGGCTCAGCCCGCGCCGGACAACCACCCAGCCCAGCCAGATCAACCCTGTCACCAGCGTTGCCAGCACCAAAATCAGCTCCAGGCTGAATGTCATAAACGATCCTTTTATCTGGAAACGGCTGTTCTGAATTCGTCGATCGACGATCGTCCACGTTACTTGCCGTCGGTGGAGAGGACGGCCAGAAAGGCCTCCTGCGGAACATCGACCCGCCCGATCTGTTTCATTCGGCGCTTTCCGGCCTTCTGTTTCTCCAACAGCTTGCGCTTGCGGCTGACATCGCCGCCGTAGCACTTGGCCAACACGTTCTTGCGCAGCGCCTTGACCGTCGAACGCGCAATCACCTTGGAACCGATCGCGGCCTGAATCGCCACCTCGAACATCTGGCGCGGAATGATGCCACACATGCGCTCGGTCATCTCCCGTCCCCTGCTCTGGGCCTGATCACGATGCAGGATCGCCGACAGGGCATCGACACGCTCACCGTTGATCAGCACGTCGACACGTACCAGTGGCGCCGCCTGAAAGCGCAGCGGATGATAATCGAAGGACGCGTAGCCTTTCGTTGCCGATTTCAGGCGATCGAAGAAATCCATCACCACCTCGGACATCGGCATCTCGTAGGCCAGGGCAACCTGGCGCCCCATGTACTGCATCTTGACCTGCACCCCCCGCTTCTCGACACACAGGGTCATCACCGCGCCAACGTATTCCTGAGGGGCAAGGATGTTGGCCAGGATCACCGGTTCCCGAATCTCGGCAATCTCGTTGGATGGAGGCAGTTCGGAGGGGTTGTGCACCGGCACGATCTCGCCGTTCGTCTTCTCGACCTC
>JAABSN010000090.1 GCA_011390385.1 Thioalkalivibrio nitratireducens
CGGACAGACCGAGCTGCGCAAAGGAGGGTAGGTCGGACATAGGGGATACTCAGGATGATCCGAGCCGTTTCCGGCTGGGTGGGGCGGGTAACGCCAAACCGGGCAGTATACACCAAACGTAGCTTCGTTTCGTCGCACACCCGCACCACACATGCTCCAGGGAGACGCTGACGGATGCATCAATCAGCGTCTCCCTGGACGGACCCGGCGCCTGCCTTCAGTCGGTATGGTAGGCGGTAATGCGCTCCACTTCGTTCCTGGAACCGAGAATCACCGGTACGCGCTGATGCACTCCCTCGGGCTGTAACGTCAGAATACGCTCGCGTCCGGTGGTGCTGGCGCCCCCGGCCTGCTCGATGATCAGGCTCATCGGGTTGGCCTCGTACATCAGTCGGAGCTTGCCGCCCTGCCCCTTGGCTTTCAGCTTCTGGTCCAGGGGGTACAGGAACACGCCGCCCCGGGTCAGGATGCGGTGCACCTCGGCGACCATCGAGGCCACCCAGCGCATGTTGAAATCCTTGCCCCGCGGACCTTCCGCGCCCGCCAGGCACTCGTCCACGTAACGCTTGATCGGCGCCTCCCAGAAGCGGCTGTTGGAGGCATTGATCGCGAACTCTGCAGTGTCCTCGGGAATCCGCACGTTCTCGTGCGTGAGGAGGAACTCGCCGAAATCCTTGTCCAGCGTGAACATCTGTACCCCGCGGTCGCGGGTTGCGAACACCATCATCGTCGATGGCCCATACAGGCAGTACCCGGCGGCGCATTGCTCCGCCCCGGGTTTCAGGAAGTCGGCGGCGGTCGGGTTGGTCACGCCCGCGGGCGCCTTGATGATGGAGAAGATGGTGCCGACCGAGACGTTCACGTCGATGTTCGACGAACCGTCGAGCGGATCGAACAGCACGAGGTAATGTCCACGCGGTGCGTCGTCGGGGAGCTGGTAAACTTCCTCCTCCTCTTCCGATGCCAACCCGGCCACGTGGCCATTGTGGGCGAGGGCTTCGATGAACACCTCGTTGGTGATCACATCGAGCTTCTTCTGGGTTTCACCCTGAATATTCTCCGAACCGGCTGAGCCCAGGACGCCGATCAGGTCGCCCTTGTTCACCAGGTCGGAGATTTTCTTGCAGGCGACCGCAATGTCGTTCAGCAAGCCGGTGAATTCACCGGTAGCGCCATCGATCTGGCGCTGCGTTTCAATGATGTAGTTGGTCAGTGTGGTGCCAATATGCATGTTCGTTTTCCTGGCGGTTCGTGGTCGATGGGTGGGTAAACCAGTGCATGGCTGCACATTTGGAGTGCATTCCCGCCTCGCTTCCCCGCGCGGTCCGCTATCGGCACCCAGGTCCGACAGGCTGCCGGAGCCGGCGCGGGGTTTGCATGGAAGCGCGGGGGGCCACAGAATTCGCGCAACCCGCGCCGTTTTCCGGTCCCCGTTTTCCATCGTTGCCCCGATGCCGATTCGGCGGCGACGTCCCGGGGGTGGCCCGTGGCGCGGTTGCATGACCCCGGTAGTTTAGCAAAAGCTGTCGCTCCATCCCGCGGGTGCCGTTTCCACATCGGCATCCCACGGAGAACTGCATGATCAATCCGGAGGATTCGATGCCCAAGAACGCGCTGTACGCTCAGTCAGGTGGAGTCACGGCTGTCATCAATGCCAGTGCATGGGGGGTGATCGAGGCGGTTCGCGCCCATCCCGCGCATTTTGGAACCTGTTACGCGGCTCGAGACGGCATCCTGGGCGTGCTGAACGAGGAGATCATCGATCTCGACCAGGAGGATCCGTTCACGCTCGCGGCTCTGCGGCACACACCGGGCGGCGCTTTCGGTTCCTGCCGTTTCGATCTGGGCGATCCCGACAAGGACCGCAGGCAGTACGAACGCCTGGTCGAGGTGTTCCAGGCGCATGACATCGGAACGTTTTTCTACAACGGTGGTGGCGGCTCCATGGATACGGCGCTGAAGGTTGCCCGCATCGGCGACGTGATGGGGTATCCGATCACCGCCGTTGGCGTTCCCAAGACGATCGACAACGACCTGGATGCCACCGACACCAGCCCCGGCTTCGGGTCCGCAGCGAAATTCATTGCGACGGTGGTGCGCGAGGCGAGCCTGGACGTCGAATCGATGCATACCAGTTCGACCAAGGTGTTCATTCTTGAAGTCATGGGTCGCCATGCCGGCTGGCTGGCCGCGGCGGCGGCACTGGCCCAGGAGTATGACGGTCAGCCGCCGATGCTGATCCTGTTCGCCGAAGTCCCCTTTGACGAGGCCGACTTCCTGACCAACCTCCAGCGCACGATCGAGCGCCACGGCTACTGTGTGGTGGTGGTCTCCGAGGGACTGAAGAAGCAGGACGGCACCCTGTACGCGATCGCACAGAGCCACGATGTGTATGCCTATACGCAGCTCGGCGGGGCAGTGCCGCGGCTGGCGGAGATGATCAAGAAGGAGACCGGGCACAAGCTGCACTGGTCCGTGGTTGATTACATTCAGCGCGCGGCGCGGCATCTGGCCTCGAAAGTCGATGTCGAACAGGCCTACGCGGTCGGCAAGGCGGCGGTCGAGGGCGTGGTTGCGGGGCATCACAGTTTCATGCCCGTGATTCGACGCGAAGCCAGCGTGCCCTATCGCTGGAGTATCGATCGGGTGCCGCTGCAGCGGGTTGCGAATATCGAACGCGGGATGCCGAGGGAATTCATATCCCCTGACGGCTACGGTATTACCCAGGCCTGTCGCGACTATCTGCGACCTCTGATCGAAGGGGAGGACTATCCGCCTTTCCAGAATGGCCTGCCGTGCTACTCCCGCATCCGGGGTATCCTGCGCCCCAGGCGGTGTCCCGAATTCCGGATCGAGGAGGATTGACGAGCCATCCCGGGAGACCCGTCGGCCAGGCTGATCGAGTTGCGCCTGGCACCTGATTCATTTCCTGGCCCGCTCGCGCGATGTCCCGACCGGTCGCAGATGCACGCCTTGATTGCGGGCCATTGCGCGTGTATACCAAAAAGCACAACCCAAGGAGCTCCGATCCGGTGGAAAATGGACGATCACCGACGTCACCGGGTTGGGCGAGAAGGGCGGATTGCGGTGGCAAGCCGCACCAGAAGCTGCCCGGTGCCGCCTGGTTGCACGGCTCGAACGCGCCGAATCCACAGGCGCCAATTGGATTGCTCGCTCATACAACTGCAGAGGTGTAGCCATGGAACCCGTCACTCGATTCCCGCAAACCATGATTTTGTTTCTCGTTCTGGTGCTGAGTCTGCTTCCGGCAACGCCCCTGCTGGCCGGGATGCTCGACACCCACTCCCTGATTGCCGCTGCAGGCGCCGACGCCGAGCGCGCAGCACTGGTGCAGCGCCTCGGATCCTCGGAGCTGCAGGACGCGTTGACGAAAATGGGAGTGGAACCAGCGGATGCAAAGGCGCGGGTCGAGCGACTGACCGATGCCGAGGTGGCCGATCTGGGTGCGCGCCTGGACCAGTTGCCGGCAGGCGCCGGGGTGCTTGAAGCCGTTTTGATCGTGTTTTTCATTTTCGTGATCACCGATGCCCTGGGAATCACCAACATTTTCGCGTTCGTGGGACCGGCCCACTGATGGCGTGAAATTTTTCTTGCCGGTTCCGCGCTGGTGCGTGCAGCAGCACTGGTGGCAGCGATGGACGACTCACTTCGCCGCCGCAGCATTGCTGCTGTTATCGGCATGCGCCACCGCACCGCAGAGTGCCCGCATCGGAGAGGCGACCGCGCTGGATCTGCCGCGGCAGATCGAATTGGCCGACGTTCCTTTCTTCCCCCAGGAGGATTACCAGTGCGGCCCGGCTGCCCTGGCCACAATTCTGGTCGGGCGGGGGATCGACGTCACTGCGGAGGACCTGGTTCCCGAGGTCTATGTGCCGGCGCGCCAGGGTAGTCTGCAGGCCGAGATGCGCGCGGCCGCACGAGCCCGGGGGTTGGTGGCGTACCGGCTGCGTCCGGAATTGGCAGATGTTCTTGCCGAGGTGGCTGCCGGAAATCCGGTACTGGTGTTCCAGAACCTCGGATTGGGTTTCGCGCCGCGCTGGCATTACGCTGTCGTTGTCGGTTACGACCTGGATGCCCGTGCCATCATGCTGCGCAGTGGCACCATCGAGCGCCACGTCACCGGGATCGCCGAATTCGAACGCACCTGGGCTCGTGGGCAGCGTTGGGCCTTTGCAGCTTTGCCGCCCGGGCAACTGGCGGCGACCGCCGAGCCGCTTCCCTGGCTGCGTGCGGTCAACGAACTGGAGCAGACTGGAATGCTCACGGCGGCTGCGACGGGTTATCAGGCGGCCATCGAGCGCTGGCCCGAGCATCCTGTCGGTCATCTCGGGTTGGCCAACGCCCAGTTCGCAGCGGAGGATCATGCGGCCGCAGAGGCAACTTTGCGGGCCCTTCTCGCTGCACAGCCGCAACGGCACGAGGCGTGGAACAACCTGGCGCATGTGCTCGCTGCACGCCAGTGCGGCACCAAGGCACGCCGTGCCGCCGCCTGTGCCACCGCGTTGGCGCCAGAGTCCGATCTGTACGCCCGCAGCACACGAAGCGTGACGGAAGCGGGAAACGCGGGCGTCGATTGCCGGCAGTTGCCCCCTTGCCCGGTCGACGGACAGCGTGTGGCCGGGGACGGCATAGCGGTCGACTTCGGGAACGAGGCCGCTGCAACGCTGACGGTCCGCCGATGAACATCACCGCGATCTATCCGGGAACCTTTGACCCGATCACCCTGGGCCATTCGGATATCGTGCGCAGAGGTGCGCAGCTGTTCGGGCGAATCATCGTGGCTGTCGCCGAAAGTCCGAGAAAGGAGCCCTCGTTCTCGCTGGCGGACCGCGTGCGCCTGGCGCAGTCAGCGCTGGCTGGAATGCCCAATGTCGAGGTCTGTGGCTTTGATCGGCTGCTGGCCCGCTTTGCGCGTGAACAGGGGGCGACGGTGATCCTGCGCGGCCTGCGTGCGGTGTCCGATTTCGAACACGAATTCCAGCTAGCGGCGATGAACCGGCAGTTGGCTCCGGAACTGGAGACCATGTTCCTGGCACCGACCGAGGAATACAGCTTTGTGTCCTCCAGTCTGGTGCGGGAAATCGCCCGGCTCGGCGGAGACGTTTCAAACTTCGTGACACCGGCCGTCGCGAATGCCTTGGCCGAACGCTATGCTGATGCCTGAGGTGGCGTCGGAAAGCCGTCGATAAAATGACCCCGAGGTACATCCATGGCCCTGATGATTACCGACGAATGCATCAACTGCGATGTCTGCGAGCCCGAGTGCCCGAACAGCGCGATTTCGCCGGGTGACGAAATCTATGTGATCGATCCGAACCTCTGTACGGAATGCGTGGGGCATTACGATGAGCCGCAGTGCCAGCAGGTCTGTCCGGTGGATTGCATTCCCCTGGATCCGGACCATTCCGAGACGCGCGAGGAATTGATGACCAAGTACGAGCAGCTCACCGCGACCTGACCTTCCGATGTTTTTCCCCGTTACCGCGTGGTGGGTACGGCCCGTATGCCGCATTGTGTCACTCGCGTTACTGCTCTTCGGTGCGGCGTCGGTCCAGGGTGCGCCGGGCCAGAATGCGGTCGCCAGCGCGCATCCGCTGGCGACCGCCGCTGGCGAGGAGATCTTCGCCGCGGGCGGAAATGCCTTCGACGTCGCGGTCGCCGTCACGGCGGCACTGGGTGTCGTCGAGCCTCAGGGTTCAGGGCTTGGCGGCGGCGGTTTTTTCCTGCTCCACGAGGCCGAAGCCAATCGCTCGGTGATGCTCGACGCGCGCGAGACCGCGCCCGGCGCAGCTCATCCCGATCTGTACCTCGATGCCAACGCAGAAGTGATCCCTGGTCTTTCCCTGAATGGCCCTTTGGCCGCCGCGATACCGGGCCTCCCGGCGGCGCTGACGCACCTGGCGGATCGGTATGGACGCCTGGGGCTTGCAAGGACCCTCGCTCCGGCCATCCGGCTTGCCGAAGAGGGATTCCCGGTGGACTTCACGTTTCTGCAGATGGCGCGCTTCCGGTTGCCAGCGCTGCGCGACGGCGCCGATGCATCGGTGATCTTCCTGCGCGACGGCGAACTGCCCGCCGAGGGCGAGCGGCTGGTGCAGCTGGAACTGGCGGACACGCTGCGCAGGCTGGCCGATCAGGGGCGCTCGGGGTTCTACCAGGGTGAACTTGCCGAACGCATGGTGACCGGCGTTCGTGAAGGGGGTGGCATCTGGACGCACGAGGACCTTGCCGGATACGAGGTCGTCGAGCGCGAACCGATCGAGCTGTCGTACCGGGATGCCCGTATCGTCACCGCGTCGCCGCCTTCATCCGGAGGGATCGCGATCGGGCAGATTCTGAATATTCTCGCCGTAGACCAGGAGGATTCCGCAGCCGGCGAGACCCAGCGGGTGCATCTGCTGGTGGAAGCCATGCGCCGCGCGTATCGCGACCGCGCGCTGTATCTCGGAGACCCGGACCATGTCGAAATCCCCCGGGAACGACTGCTGTCGCGGGAGTACGCAGCGTTGCTGAGAGCCGGAATCGATCCGGACCGGGCTACGCCCAGCGAGTCGCTGGCGCTGGAGGGCGGGGGTTCTGCGCAACCGAGCCATCGCGAGAGCCGTCAGACGTCACATTTCTCCGTGCTCGATGCGGCGGGCAATCGGGTCGCTGCCACCATCACGTTGAACTACCCATTCGGCTCCGGCTTTGTGCCGCCGGGCACCGGCGTCTTGTTGAACAATGAAATGGATGACTTTGCGGCGCAGCCGGGCGTGCCGAACGTCTACGGGCTGATCGGTTTCGACGCCAATGCCATCGGACCCCAGCGACGCCCCCTTTCGAGTATGAGTCCCACCTTCGTTGAAACCGACGATCGCGTGGCCGTGCTGGGCACGCCCGGCGGCAGTCGTATCATCACCATCGTGCTCCAGGGTGTCCTGTCGGCGCTGGCCGGTGACGATGCCGATGACATCGTTCGGCAAGGACGCCTCCATCATCAGTATCTGCCCGACCGGATCGAGTTCGAGGGCGGTGCGCTGGCGTCGGACGTGCTGGTTGAGCTGGCGCGTCTTGGCCACACGCTGTCGCCGCAGATACGGCCTTTCGGCGACATGCAGCTGGTGTTGTGGGACCGCCGACGGGGCCGCGTCGAGGCCGCTTCCGATCCGCGTGGCAATGGCAAGGCAGCCGTCGCGCCGCCACCCTGATGAAGAAAAGGCGTAGGGTGCCAATGAGCGCAGCGAATTGCGCCGCTTGAGGCCCGGGAGCCCGGCGACAGGGCGGGCGTGTTTTCGATCCGGTTCGGTTTCGCCGCACAGTACAGCCGACGTTCACGTCCAAAAAAAAGCGGCCCCGAAGAGCCGCTGGTGGTGCCACGCCGGGGTCCGATGCTCAGAAGTCGCCGGTACGGCCCGCTTCCACGATCTCGTAGATCACGTCCCGAACCTTGATGGCAAGCGGTTCGAGTTCGGGGGTCAGCTCGACCGCGTGCAACATCATGTCCATGTTCATGGTGGTGATCCAGCCGTCGCCGTTCTCGTCCTCGACCACCGCGATGCGGCAGGGCAGGAAACCGGAGAAGATGATGTCGAACTTCACCATTTCATTGGCAATCATTGCGTCGCAGAAAGCCAGGATGCGCATGTAGGGCACATCCTCGACACCCAGCGCCTTGACCTGTTCGGAGAGCGGCAGGTCGGCAACCATCATGAAGTTCAGCAGGTTGGCACGCAGCTGCATCGAGTCAACCGCGTCCTGAACCGAAACACCATCTTCGATCTTCCACTTCTGGATGCTGTGCTGGACCATCTGCTGCATCATTTCCTTGTCCATTTCCATCTTCTGGTCCGTGGCGGACGACTGGGCAGCGGCGATCAGTCCAAGTGCAAGCATCAGCGATACGAGAATCTTCTTCATCGAGTTCCTCCTGGTGGTGTTGTGTGACCAAGCGGCCACGAGTCTATCAGACGTTCGAGTCGACATGAGTTATTCCCCAGGAGCCTGTCGGACTTGGACTGCTCAGAGATCCAGCAACATGCGCCCCGGGTCTTCCAGGGACTCCTTGACCGCGACCAGGAAACGAACCGCGTCGGCACCGTCGATCAGGCGGTGATCATAGGACAGGGCCAGGTACATCATGGGCCTGATCACCACCTCGCCATTGTGCGCGACCGGCCGGTCCTGGATCTTGTGCATGCCCAGGATCGCGCTCTGGGGGGGGTTGAGGATCGGGGTGGAGAGCAGTGAGCCGAAGACCCCGCCATTGGTGATGGTGAAGGTTCCGCCTCGCAGGTCGTCGAGGTCCAGTTTCCCGTCGCGGGCGCGCTCGGCGAATTCACGGATGCGTTTCTCGATGGTTGCGAGTGCCATCTGGCCGGTGTCGCGAAGCACCGGGACGACCAGACCGCGTGGAGACGATACGGCGATGCCGATGTCGGTGTAGTGGTGGTAAACGATCTCGCTGTCATCGAGGGCCGCATTCACCACCGGGAAACGGCGCAGCGCCAGGGTGCAGGCAGCGACGAAAAAGCCCATGAACCCGAGACGAACGCCGTGGCGTTTTTCGAAGGCCTCCTTGTGGCGGGTGCGCAGGGCCATGACTTCGGAAAGATCGACTTCGTTGAAGGTGGTCAGCATCGCCGTGGTCTGCTTGGCCTGCAGGAGGCGCTCGGCGATGCGCGCGCGCAGGCGGGACATGGGTACCCGCTCCTCGCCTCGGCCCACGGATGATGGTATTGCGGGCGTCTCCCGGTCCGGAGCCGGCGTGGCCTTCGGTGCGGGCTCGTCGCGGACGGGAGTCGCGTTCCGAGTTTCGGCCGGTTCGGGATCCGGTTCCTTGCGCGCTGCAAGGAATCGTTCGACGTCCTCCTTCAGCAGGCGGCCATTGTCTCCGGAGCCCTTGATGCGGGCAGCATCGAGATCATGCTCTGCAAGCAGGCGCCGGACCGCCGGGCTTGGTGTCGGTGCATCGCTGTCGCTGTCGGATTCCGCCTTTGCCGAAGCGGCTGCTGCACCGGACGGCGCGGTGGTCCGTGCCCCCGGAGCGGCTTCGTCGAACTCGTCCTGTGCCGCCTCGTCTCCGGCCGGCTCAGAGGATTCCTGCGTTCCACCAGGCTGGATGTACCCGAGCACCGCATCCGCTTCGACTACGCTGCCTTCCTGTACGAGAATCTCGCCCATCACACCGTCCATCGGTGCCGGTACTTCGAGGACCACCTTGTCGGTTTCCAGTTCGACCAGCAATTCGTCGCGCCGCACCCGGTCTCCGGCCTTCTTGTGCAAGGCGACGACGGTGGCATCGGCGACGGATTCCGGCAGTTCGGGGACCCGCAAGGCGGTTGGTTCTGAAGACATGCGCTGATTCCTCGGGCTTTCGCAGTGGCTGTCATTCGGTGGGGCGCGGAGTATCCCTGGCGGTGATCGGACCGAAGGCCCGGCTGAGCAGTTCCTGCTGCTGGGCCTTGTGCACCTCCGGATAACCGACGGCCGGCGCCGCCGCCGGGGGGCGAGCGACCGCATGCAGCCGCTGGCCGCGGACCTCGAGCAGGGCATTCAGGCGCGGCCTCACGAAATCGAGATAGCCCTGATTCTCGGGTTCGTCCTGAACCCATACGAATTCCGCGGCCTGGTCGTACTGCCCCAGCAGCCTGGCCAGCAGTGCCTCGGGAAACGGATAGCACTGTTCCAGCCGCAGGACCGCGGTCGTGTCGTGGTTCCCCTCGCGTCGGGTGACCAGCAGGTCGTAGTAGATCCGGCCGGCCGTGAGGATCACGCGGCGGACCGAATCGGGTGCGGGTGCGTCGATGTCGTCGATCACGGGCTGGAACGAACCGCCCGTCAGTTCGGAGAGATCGCTGACCGCGAGCTTGTGCCGCAGGAGGCTTTTCGGCGTCATCACCACGAGGGGTTTGCGGTACGGACGCAGCAATTGCCGCCGCAGCAGGTGGAACATCTGGGCCGGGGTGGTGGGAACACAGACCTGCATGTTCTCCTGCGCGCACAGCTGAAGAAAGCGTTCCGGGCGCGCCGACGAGTGCTCCGGCCCCTGACCCTCATAGCCATGGGGCAGCAGCAACACCAGCCCGCAGAGCCGATCCCACTTCTGCTCGCCGGAACTGATGAACTGGTCAATGACCACCTGCGCACCGTTCGCGAAGTCGCCGAACTGGGCCTCCCAGAGAACCAGCACGTTCGGCGACGCGGTGGCATAGCCATATTCGAACGCCAGCACGGCTTCTTCCGACAGCAGCGAGTCGATGACCAGGAAACGTGGATTCGCCGGGTCCAGCCTGCGCAGGGGAACGCAGGCCTCGCCGGTATCCTGATTGTGCAGCACCGCGTGGCGGTGAAAGAACGTGCCCCGGCCCGAGTCCTGACCCGACATCCGGATGCGGTAGCCGTCCTCGATCAGGGTCGCGTACGCCAGTGTCTCCGCCGTGCCCCAGTCGAGTTCCTGCTCGCCGCGGGCCATGGCCAGCCGGGCTTCCAGAATCCGCCGGACCCGCGGGTGCACCGCAAAGTTCTCGGGCAACTCGTTCAGCCGCGTCAGCAGCCCGGCGAGACGCTCCCCGGCGGCGCCCGTGGCGATGTCCTGGTCCCAGCCCTGATTGGAATACATGCTCCAGTTGGTCGGCTTGTGTCCTTCGGTTCGATCGCGCTCCAGCAGCCCGGGCACCACGGAGTCGCCAGCCTCGAGGGAGTCCCGATAGTGTTCCTGCATTCGCTCCACGGCCGCCTGGTCGAGCACCCCGTCCTCGATCAGCCGCGCGGCATACCGTTCGCGGGTGGTCGGCAGGCTGCGGATGGTCCGGTACATCATGGGCTGGGTCGCCGCCGGCTCGTCGGCCTCGTTGTGTCCCTGGCGCCGATAGCAGACCAGGTCGATCACGACATCCTTGGCGAAGCGCATGCGGTAATCCAGCGCCACCTGGGTCACGAACACCACGGCCTCGGGGTCGTCACCGTTCACGTGCAGAATCGGGGCGCTCACCATCTTCGCCACGTCGGTGGCGTAACGGGACGATCGGGCATCCTTCAGCGTGCTGGTGGTAAAGCCGATCTGGTTGTTCACCACGATGTGCACCGTGCCCTTGGTGGAGAAGCCCCGCGTCTGCGACATATTCAGGGTTTCCATCACCACGCCCTGGCCGGCGAACGCGGCGTCCCCGTGGATCACCACCGGCATCACTTTCTCTCCCTTGCGGTCGCCAAGGCGCACCTGCCGGGCCCGTACCGAGCCCTGGACGACCGGAGTCACGATCTCCAGGTGCGAAGGATTGAAGGCGAGTGCCAGGTGCAGCCGGCCTCCGGACGTCTCGATATCGCAGGAAAGTCCCAGATGATACTTGACGTCGCCGGTTCCCCGGTTGCGGTTGTGCCGTCCCTCGAATTCGTCGGCGAGTTCTCCGGGGGACTTGCCGAAAATGTTGACCTGAACGTTCAGGCGGCCGCGATGCGCCATGCCGACGACGATCTCGTGCAGCCCGCGCGCTCCACCGCGCTGTACCAGAGCGTTCAGCAGCGGGATCAGGCTCTCCGCGCCCTCGAGCGAGAAGCGCTTCTGTCCGACGTAGCGGTTGTGCAGATAGCGTTCCAGACCCTCGGCAGCCGTGAGGCGTTCGAGGATGGCCTCCCGCGTCGCATTGTCGAATCCGAACCGCCCCCGCGTCGACTCGAGGCGCTGCTGCAGCCAGCGCTTCTCGCCC
Organism: Thioalkalivibrio nitratireducens; assembly: GCA_011390385.1. The sequence continues at coordinate 11,709 of JAABSN010000090.1, forward strand.
GTCGAGTTGAGGTGCATGATCTCCGCGCCGATACGCGTACAGTAGGTATCCCTGAGGATGGCTTCGATTTCGTCCAGACGGGCCGGGTTCGGACCATGCAGCGAGCCGGGATCGAAGGTCTGTTCGGGATTTACGTTGTCGAGCTGGTGATAGCCACGGGTCAATTCCGGTGGTGATTCGGGTGGTGTCCGTCCGAGCGGATCCAGACTCGCCGCAAAATGCCCGAGAAAGCGAAACGAATTGATGTACTGCAGCACCCGTACCTGCAGCCGCTCGAGGTGCAGGTCGCGGGATTCATTGGCGTCGCTGCTGATACCGGGCCGGCCCGAGACCGACCCTGGATCACTCTCCAGTGCGCTGAAGTAATCGGCCCAGCTTGCAGGTACGGATTCCGGGTTCGTCCGGTAGCGCTCGAACAGGTCCTCGGCGAAGGCCATGCTGTCGGGGTGAAGGTCCATGCGGCGCAACATCGCCACGGTCTGCTGTCTGGAGGGAGGTTCGTTCATGGCCTTTTCCGGTTCTCCGGAGTCGTGTCAGCGCTTTCTGTTACAACTTCTAACAGCTTAGCGCGAATGGCGCCGAAATTCCGCGTTGCAGCACAGCATTCGCACTCTCGGTGACGATCGCTGGGCGTTCGGTTGATCCGCTCAGCATTGAGCGTCTCGTCACGTCACTACAAGCCCGGGAATTGGAGCGCTTCGGCGGTTCGATGCCCGGCGAAGCATTGCCCGAGCGAGTCTGACGGACGGCGGCGCCACCGTTGTCGATCGAGCTGGCCGAACGATCATGGCCTCGGGCTACCCCGATGATGGAACGCGTAGGGTGTCAATGAGCGCAGCGAATTGCACCGCTCGAGGTCCAGGATCCTCGGGATCGGTTCCGGCGTGGTTTCGGTGCGGTTCGGCTGCGCCTCACGGCACCCTACGCGGGGCTTTCGCGCGAACGGACCCCGGCGCTACAGTTTTCGGTCGAGCTGGGCTAACCGTATCTCGACCCAGCATAAGTCGCTCGTCGAGGTATCAACGAAGCCCGAC
>JAABSN010000091.1 GCA_011390385.1 Thioalkalivibrio nitratireducens
CAGCTGATCCAGGGATTCCAGCAGCTCGTCGGCATAGTCGGTGATCCGCAGGAACCACTGTGGCATTTCCCGCCGTTCCACCGGCGCACCCGAGCGCCAACCGCGCCCATCGATCACCTGCTCGTTGGCCAGCACCGTCTGATCGACCGGGTCCCAGTTCACCGTGGACAGCTTGCGATAGACCAGCCCCTTCTTCAGCAAACGAACGAACAGCCACTGTTCCCAGCGGTAATAATCGGGATCGCAGGTGGCGATCTCGCGGCTCCAGTCGTAGGCAAAGCCCAGCCGCTTCAGCTGGGCACGCATCTGTTCGATGTTCTGCCGGGTCCAGCGCGCCGGCGGCACGTTGTTTGCGATGGCCGCGTTCTCCGCGGGCAGGCCGAAGGCATCCCAGCCCATTGGCTGCAGAACGCTCCGCCCCTGCATGCGATGGAAGCGGGCGATCACGTCACCGATGGTGTAGTTGCGCACATGCCCCATGTGCAATTTGCCCGACGGGTACGGGAACATCGACAGGCAATAGAATGGCTCACCGCCGCCGCCTTCCCGCGCGACGAAGTAGCCACCGCCCTCCTCCCAGCGCTGCTGCACCGAGGTCTCGATCGCGGCGGGATCGTAACTTTCCTGCATGGGGCCAATCCTGGATGGGTTTAGCCGGTCAGAATACCAGCCGGGAACCGCCCCGACCACGCCAGGCTGCAGCCCATGAACACGCCGCTGGCAGCCGACCCTTCCCCGTTCACTCCCCTCTTTTTCTGCGGTCAGTCACCCGTTCGCCACCGATGCCCCAGTTATCGGTCGGCACTTCGTCGATCACGACGACCGTCGTTGCTGGATTTTTGGCAAGCACGCGGTGCAACAAATCGGTCACGCCGGCGATCAGCTCCGCCTTCTGCTCCCGGGTGACGCCTTCGTCCGTAATCCTGATGTTTACGTAGGGCACTGGGTTTCTCCTCTTCAGTCGCGCAACGGGTCATACGGAGAGGTTCGGTACCCGCCGGCGACCACACCACCATGATCATGAGCCTCGGATGGACACGGATGGCTACACGTCCTGACGCAGCAGCCAATCGGGTTCGATCTGCACGGTTTTCTCCCCCGTCGTGAACCAGAGCACGCCACCGTCGATCACGCACTGGACGCTCATGTTTCGTGCGGCAAGGTCTGCCAGGGCCTCGCTGGTCGCGGTGGGCAACCGCAGTACCGCAAGATTGCTCTGGCCGGACAGCATGTCGCCATGCTGACGCCACCAGATGTCCACGGTCCGTCCGTAGGCGAGGACCGTTACCTGGGCTGCCTGGCCGCATGCCTTTCGGATATCGCGTGGATCGGGTGTGCCGACGTCGATCCAACGCTCGATCATTCCGGTCGCGTCGCACTCGAAGACGTCGGCTTCGTTCTCGGTGGAAAGGCCACGGCCAAAACGAAGCGTATCGCTGGCATACAGGGCAAACGCCAGCAGGCGCATCATCAGGCGCTGGTCGGTCTCCGAAGGGTGGCGTGCCAGGGTCAGCGAATAGCTGCAATAATGCTGGCGATCCATGTCCGAGACATCGAGTTCGACCTTGTATATCGTTGCTTTCAGAGCCATGAACACGATTCGCTATCGGTGACGATTGATACAGTCGGGCCACCCGTCCGGGGCTTCCTGCATGGAGCCTCCCGGACTGGAGCACCTGCATCGGCGGCAGCGCTTTCGCCGCTGCGACGCACTGGCGATCGCGGCCATTATGGCACTTGCTGCCGCGACCGGACGACACAGACGGATTCCGACGCACGTTCCCAACCGAGCCAACGGCCACCACCATGAAAAGCATCGTCCTCTGCTGGGAGCTTGGGAAGGGTTACGGACACATCGCGAAGCTGCGTGCGCTTGCGCTCGGGTTGCGGCAGCGAGGTCACGATGTCGTGTTCGTGCTGAAGGACCTGTTCCACGCCGACAGTTTTCACCAAGCCCACGGATTTCCGGTTATGCAGGCTCCCGTCTGGCAGCATCGGCCGGTGGGTTTGCCGCAGCCGGTCAATTACGCGGAAATCCTGTTGCGGTTCGGTTATCACGACGCCGAAAAGTTGCACACGATGGTCGCGGCGTGGCGCTCGCTTTTCGTTGTCCTTCAACCTTCGCTGCTGGTGGTCAATCATGGCCCCACGGCACTCCTTGCGGCACGCGGACTCGGCATCCCCACCGCAGTGGTTGGTACCGGGTTCGAACTGCCGCCCCGGGAAAATCCGTTGCCGAACTTCCGGACCTGGGAGAAACTGCATCCCCGGCGACTGGCGAGCAGTGATCAGAGGGTCCTCGACGCGACCAACCAGGTCCTGCGGAGACTCGGCGGCCCCGAAATGGCAAGTCTCTCCGATCTGTTCGATGTCGATGGGTATTTTCTCTGCACTTTCCCGGAACTCGAGCACTATGCCGAGCGGGGTCCCGCCCGTTACTGGGGACCGGTATTCGAGCGGAACGCCGGTGAGGAATGCTCCTGGCCGCCAGGCCAGGGCGCAAGGATCTTCCTCTACCTCACCCCCGGCTACGCCGGGATCGATACGTTGCTGTCGCAGCTCGAGCGATCCCCACATCGCGTGATCCTGCACGCGCCCGGCTGGTCACCGCGCAATCGAAAGCGCGCTCTGCCGCCGCACATCAGGTGGTCCAGCCAGCCTGTAAAGCTGCGTACCGTGGCCGATGGGTGTGATCTGGCGGTCTGCCACGGAGGACACGGGACCGTAGCCGGAATCCTGTTGGGCGGAAAACCGCTGATCATGCTGCCACTGCACCTTGAGCACCAACTCATGGCCCTGCGAGTCACCAAGCTTGGCGCCGGTCTCGCCCTGTTTCCGGGAGAGGAGATCCATCTGAACGACAGGATCGAGCGGCTACTCACGGAGCCCGGCTTCGGGGAAAGCGCCCGCGCATTCGCGCGGCAATATGCAGACTTCGAGGAGGAAGCGCTGGTACAACAGTTACTTGGTGAACTCGAGACGCTCTTGAACCGATGACCTCTCGCCGGGGAGGGAACGAGTTGCCGACAGTCTCCCGCGGGTTCGCAATTGCAACCATGTCTCGCGGCGATTATCGTCCTCGACGGCTCGACAAAGGAACGCATGGCCGTGTCTGAAACAGTCCTCTTCTCCATCGTCGAATCGCCCGGGCACCCCAACCTCACCGAGCTGTATCGGCTGCGGAACATCATCGAGGTTCGCCTGCCGACGATTCGCAAGGCAATCCAGGCTCTCAAACAGCACCGTCCCGACTACGTCGTCGCCGAGTTCTTCTACGGTTACGGCAACAACTATGCGGGCGCCAATCTGGGCAACCTCGACGTATTCATGGCCAGCCTGCAGAAATACGCACCTGCGGCGCGGGTGATCGTGATGGCGGACAGACACGACCGACCACACGCCGAGCGCCTCGCCGAACGCTACCCGGTGTTCGCCGTGTTGGCGCAACCGGTGACCGCCGCCGACATCGGCGCCCTTTTGCCGGCCTGAAAGGGACCGCTCGTGTTCCGGGACGACTTCCCGGCGCCGACCAACCGGACAGGGCGCCAACGTGCTAACTTTAAAGGTGGACGGAGCGAGGAGACGAGGAAATGAGCGATAACGGCAGTCCGCAGGAAGACCGGCTGGAGAAGGCCTACAGCGACATGCTGAATCTGGTGGCGGAAGAACTCGAGAATCTGACCGACCGCAGCAGCGTGGCGCTGAACGACATGCTGGAAAGGGCACGCCAGAAGGTCAACGAATCGGAGCATCTGACCACCGAGGAGACAGAGAAGGTCATGGAGTATGTGCGCCGTGACCTGCACGATCTCGGCGCCTTTCTCGATTCCAGCACCTCCGACTGGCGGGAATGGCTGCGTATCGACCTCGCCCTGATCGAGGCGGGCTTGCTGAACGCGCTGAGCACCGTGGCCGACAAGACCAAGGTGGAGCTTGCCGCTCTTTCCGCTCGCGCCTACAGGGTGGGCGAGTGGCACACGGGCGAGATCACCGGTCCCGGCGAGTTGACCTGCATGGAATGTGGCGGCACCACACACCTTTCCCGGGTCGGGCGCATCCCGCCCTGCCCTCATTGCCGACATACCCGGTTCCACCGCGGTGGCCCTGCGCCGGAGGGGTCGGAGTAGCCACTTCAGCCCGTGCGCCGGAACCGCAGCGCGGGTAACAGCAGAAGCAACGCGAGAACGATGGCCGGCCAGGGGCCGAATCGGGCAGCCGGCGTATAACCCTGTTGCGGCTGGATCGCCCCCTGGAGTACCTCGCGCGTGAACAGGCCGGCCAATGCGCTGACCTTTCCGTCGGCGTCGATCAGCGCCGAGATACCGGTATTGGTGGCCCGGATCATCGGCCGGCCCATCTCCAGCGCACGAACCCGTGCAATCTGCAGGTGCTGGTGCGGGGCCAGCGTTGCCCCGAACCAGGCATCATTGCTCACATTGAGCAGAAACCCCGCCTCCGGCAGAGCGGTGCGGATGCGCCGCGCGTAAGCCGCCTCGTAGCAGACGGACAAGCCGGCCACTTGTCCGGCCATGGGCACTTGCCCGCTGCCCCGGCCAGCACTCAGATCGGACATCGGGATATCGAGCAACTGGTGGAGCCAGGCCACGCGCTGGCGGAGCGGAAGATACTCACCGAAGGGAACCAGCTGACGTTTGTCATAGGTGGCGCCACTGGGAATATGCCGGATGCTGTTGTACATGGACCGGTCGACCGGCTGATAGTCGAAAATTCCAGTAACCAGTTCGGTCCCGGCAGCCTCGAGCCTTGACGAAAATGCCTCCAGTTCGCGATACACCTCGATGTAGAACGTGGGGATGGCGGTTTCCGGCCAGACGAGCAAATCGACTCCCTGGGCCACTTCGCTCATTCCGGTATACAGGTCGAGCGCGTGCGTCACCCCGTCATCGGCCCATTTGCGCGTCTGTTCGATGTTTCCCTGCACGATCCCGACGCGGAGTTCCGCACCGACCGGCTCCACCCAGCGCCAGGGCAGCGCGGCAAGGGACACGGCGAGCATGACCGCCAACAGGAAGCCTCCGCTCCGGAAATGGCGCGCGCCTACCAGCACGAGCACGGCGGCCAGCAGGGTCACGAACAGGGTCCCGCCCGCCTCCCCAAGCAACGGGAGCCAACCCTGCACGGGACTATCCAACAGCACGTGCCCAACGACAAGCCATGGAAAACCCGATAGCAACCAGCCACGCAGCAGTTCGAAGCCGGTGAACCCGGCGGCCAGGGCGAACAGCCAGGGCAGCAGCGGAGCCCGTCCCAGGACGCGGGTCACACCCCAGGCGAAAATGGCTGGGTACAGCGAGAGCGCCAGCACGAAGAGCAGCGTGATCACCGTCGCCACCAGCCACGGCGCGTCGCCGAAGATCAGCAGGCTGTTGAAGACCCAACTGGCCCCGAATCCAAAGAAACCCAACCCGAAACCGTAACCATGACGCAGGGCGGTACGGGCATCCGCACCCCGTAGCAGCGCGAACCAGAATGCGAGTGCCAGCGGCGCCAGCAGATAGCGATCGAACGGGGCAAAGGCCAGAACCAGGATCGCACCTGCCACGACCGAGAGCGCGGTGGCGGGCCAGCCGGACACCGGCCGATCGCCGAACCACAGCAAGGGTTCGGGCCGTTCCCTGAGACCGCTCATGGCGCTACGTCTTCAGGTCACAGCGGAGTCACTGGACACGGTGTCGGTGACCCGGCGCATTTCCACGAGATGCAGGCGTCGATTGTCGGCGCGCAGTACCCGGAAATGCATCCCATCGAACACCACGCCCTCGCCCCGCCTGGGTACGTGACCGAACCGGGACAGCAGCAGGCCGCCGATGGTGTCGAAGTCTTCCTCGCTGTACGCGGTCTGAAAGTAGGCGTTGAATTCCTCGATCGGCGTCAGAGCCTTGATCGTGTAACGACCTCCCGGGTGCTGCATGATCTGGGTCAGGTAATCGTCGACATCATGCTCGTCCTCGATCTCGCCGACGATCTGCTCGAGCACGTCTTCGATCGTCACGAGACCCGCCACGCCGCCGTATTCGTCGACCACGATCGCCATATGGTTGCGGCTGAGACGAAACTCCTTCAGCAGCACGTTCAACCGCTTGCTTTCGGGCACAAACACAGCGGGGCGCAGGATCTCCTGCATGTCGAACGACTCGTCGCCGCTCGCGGAGAAGCGCAGCAGATCCTTCGCCAGCAGGATACCCGCAACTTCATCCCGGTTATCGACGATCACGGGCAGGCGGGAGTGGGCGGACGCCACGACTTCGGGAAGGATCTCTTCCAAAGTGGCATCGCGGCGCACGATCTCCATCTGCGCCCGCGGCACCATGATGTCGCGCACCTGCATTTCAGCGACATTGAGGACACCTTCGAGCATGGTCAGCGCCTCGGGGTCGATCAACTCGCGGGCCTGAGCACCGCGCAGAATCTCCACCAACTGCGCCCGATCACGTGGTTCGCTGGAAATCATCGAGCCGATGCGGTCGAAAAACCCGCGTAAAGGAGGCACCTCCGAGCGACTGGATTCAGCCATGGTGGACGGCCCGGGGCCCTGGGGCATCATGACTCGTGGGCTTCCAATCCTGTTTCATTGCCGTTCCGACGGGCGGCCCGGGAGCTCCGAACAGCCAGGGCGGGTACATAACATGCTCAGTGTATCTCCTCATAGGGGTCGCCATAGCCTAACCCGGCCAGCGTTTCACGCTCAATCGTCTCCATGGCCTCGGCTTCGGCGACATTCTGGTGATCCATGCCCTGCAGGTGCAGCATCCCATGCACAACCATGTGCGCGAAGTGCGCGCCAAGCGTCTTCTGCTGTTCGAGCGACTCCTTCGCAAGCACCGGCGCACACAATACGATATCGCCCAGAAACCGGGGGCCGCCCGCTGTATGCATCTCGGGCGATGCCGGAAAGGACAGGACATTGGTGGCTCCGCATTTGCCACGAAACCCGTGGTTGAGCTCTGCACCCTCGTCGGCATCAACGAGGCGGAGCAGAACCTGCGCGTCGCCTTCCCCTCGCCATGCGGCCCGGGCCGCGCAATGCAGGGTACGCGCCGCGGGCAGACCCGAACGGGGTAGCGCGTACTGCACCTGTACCTCAAGCACCCTTGCGCGCGCCGTCCGTCTCATCGTCCACCGCATAGGCCTCGACAATGCGCTGTACCAGCGGATGGCGCACCACGTCCTCGGACTGGAAACGGACACTATGGACGCCCTCGACACCCTCCAGAATCCGCGTTGCATGTCGAAGTCCCGAGGGCTGCCCACGCGGAAGATCCACCTGGGTGACATCGCCGTTCACTACGGCGGTGGACCCGAGGCCAATGCGCGTCAGGAACATCTTCATCTGCTCGACGGTCGTGTTCTGCGCCTCGTCCAGGATAATGAACGCCTCGTTCAGCGAACGCCCGCGCATATAGGCCAGCGGGGCGACCTCGATCACCTGACGTTCCATCAGACGCGCCACCTGATCAAAACCCAGCAGTTCATACAGGGCGTCGTACATCGGCCGCAGGTAGGGGTCGATTTTCTGCGCCAGATCGCCGGGAAGGAAACCGAGGCGCTCGCCGGCCTCGACCGCAGGGCGCACCAGCACCAGGCGCCGCACCCGGTCCTGCTCCAGCGCAGCGACCGCGGCCGCCACCGACAGATAGGTCTTGCCGGTTCCAGCCGGGCCGATACCGAAGATGAGATCGTAGCGGGAGATCGCGTTCAGATACTCGACCTGTCGTGGGCCGCGTCCGCGTATCACCGCGCGACGCAAACGCAGCGGCTCTTCCTTTGCGGGCGCTGCGCCCGGAAGACCGGCGACATGCGCCGACTGCAGCGCGGTATGGACCTGCTCCAGGGTCACCACCTCATCCTGCGCCATGCGATGCAACTCCTGAATGAGCGAGGCGGCCGCCTGCACGGCGCCGTCGGGTCCGGTGACGTTGAACCGCGCTCCCCGGTTGAGAATGTGTACACCCAGCCTGTTTTCGATCAGGCGCATATGGGCATCCAGAGGACCGGAGAGACGTGACAAGGTCTCCTGATCGCCGGGCTCCAGCGAAAAGTCAACGCGATTCTTGGACATGCGCCGGGAGGAAATGATCGGGTAAGCCGACAGCACCGTCGGCAAGGATCCCGCGCAACGAATGCGGCTGGGCTTCGGTGATCCGAAGATCGACCATGGTTCCGATCCGGCCTGCCGGGCCGGCGAAGTTCACGACCCGGTTGTTCGCGGTCCGGGCGGCGAGTTCGCTCGGGTCTCGCCGGGAAAAGCCCTCGACCAGCGCGCGTTCGATCCCGCCGACCATCGCCTGGTTTCGGGCGCGGCCCTGAGCCTCGATCAACGCCTGCAATTCCTGCAGGCGGGCCTTCTTCACCGCCATGGGTACATCGTCGGGCAGACTCGCAGCCGGGGTGCCGGGTCGTGGACTGTAAATGAAGCTGAACGAGAAATCGAAGTTCAGTTCCTCGATCAGACGCATCGTCGCCGCGTGATCGGCATCGGTCTCGCCCGGGAACCCGACAATGAAGTCCGATGACAGGTCCAGATCCGGGCGCAGTTCGCGCAGGCGCCGGATCCTCGACTTGTATTCCAGTACCGTGTGTCCGCGCTTCATCTGTGCCAGGATCCGATCCGAACCGCTCTGTACCGGCAGATGCAGGTGGCTCACCAGTTTCGGTTCGTCGGCATACGCCTGGATCAGCCGGTCGGAAAACTCGACCGGATGCGACGTCGTGAAACGGATGCGCTCGATGCCATCGACTGCCGCCACGTAATGGATGAGCAGGGCAAGGTCCGCGATTTCCCCGTCATGCATCGGACCCCGGTAGGCGTTCACATTCTGTCCGAGGAGGTTGATTTCCTTCACGCCCTGTTCGGCGAGGCCCGCCACCTCGGCGATCACATCGTCGAACGGGCGGCTGATCTCCTCGCCGCGGGTGTAGGGGACCACGCAGAAACTGCAGTACTTGCTGCAACCTTCCATCACCGACACGAAGGCGCTGGCGCCCTGCGCACGCGGCTCGGGAAGACGGTCGAATTTCTCGATTTCGGGAAAGCTGATGTCGACCAGTGGCGACCGGGTGCGGCGCACCTGCTGAACCAGCGCCGGAAGCCGATGCAGGGTCTGCGGCCCGAACACGATATCGACGAACGGCGCGCGCTCGCGCAGTGCCGCGCCCTCCTGGCTGGCCACGCAGCCGCCAACGCCGATGATGATTTCGGGGCGGCGTTCCTTCAGGGCACGCCAGCGGCCCAGAAGGGAGAACACCTTCTCCTGGGCCTTCTCGCGGATGGAACAGGTATTCAGCAACAGCAGATCGGCGACCGCAGGATCGTCGGTCACTTCCGCGCCATGAAGTTCGCGCAACGCGTCGAGCATGCGGCCGGAGTCGTACTCGTTCATCTGACAGCCGTGCGTCTGGATATAGACCTTGCGAATCGTCGCGGTCCCCGGCGGCACGACCGGATCCGCGCCGTCAGAACGGTACGTCATCATCCTGAATGCCTCGACCGCCCGAAGGACTGCTGCCGCCACCGCCCTGCTGACCGCCCCAGGATCCGCCGCCGCCACTGCCCTGGTTCCCCGGATCGTTGCCATACCCACCGCCGCCACCGCCGCCACCACCGCGCCCGCCCAGCAGTTGCATCTCGCTGGCGATGATTTCGGTGGTGTAGCGATCCTGGCCATCCTGGCCCTGCCATTTGCGCGTCTGGATGCGGCCTTCGATGTAGACCTGGGAACCCTTGGTCAGATACTGCGCGGCGACCTCGCCGAGCCGGCCGAACAGCACCACCCGATGCCACTCGGTGTTGTCGCGCTTCTCGCCGGTCTGCTTGTCGGTCCACTGATCGGTGGTCGCAAGCCGCAGGCTCGTGATCACGAGACCAGCCGGCGTCTCGCGTTTTTCGGGGTCGGCACCGAGATTGCCGAGCAGAATTGCCTTGTTCACTCCGCGGGCCATGGCTACTCCTTGTCGTTCGCTCGCTGGGCGGGGATCGCGTAGTGTATCAAGGTGTTCACGCCACCGCGATCAGCCATTTTTCGGCACCCGGGATCAGGTATTGCCGGCGTGGCATCGGTGCGGTTCGGCTTGCGCCTCACGGCACCCTACGGGCGACTTGAACGTTGGAAATGTCGATCACTTGCTCAGGAATCGGAATACACCGTCCCAATCTGCTGGCGGCGGCTCGTTCCGGAAAGCTTCGATCCGTGCTCGAAACAGGTCAAGCAGTGCCTCGGACTCACCCCGTTCTTCCAGGCCTCGCAGGCAACGTTCGGCTTCATCCCAGGATGTCGCGCGATACGCGGCGAGCATCTGCGCATACAGGCGGCAACGTTCCTCAAGTTCCGCAGGAAGAGCCTGTTGCGGTTCAGTCCGGGCCATCATGGGTTCGTGAATGCTGACCGCGTGCTCCTTGCCCTTCACCTTGATGCGATCGAGTTCACGGTAAACGATCGCGGCGTCGGTGGCGGCACGGGTCGACTCGCTCACCAGTATGCCGACTCCATACTGCTTGGTCAGTCCTTCCAGCCGGGCCGCCAGATTCACCGCATCACCCAGTACCGTGTAGGCGCGACGAAACTCCGAGCCCATGTTGCCGACGTTCATCACGCCGGAGTTGATCCCGATCCCGACATATAGCTGCGGCCAGCCACGGCGCCCGTACACTTCACGCAAGCTGGCCGCGGTCCGCTGCATGGCGATGGCGGCCTGCACCGCCGCAGGGGCGTGATCACTTCTCGGCAAGGGCGCACCCCAGAAGGCCATGATCGCGTCCCCGATGTACTTGTCCACGGTCCCATCCTGTCCCTGGATGGCTCTGGTCATGTTCGTCAGGTAGTCGTTCATCAGCGCGGACAGCTCCTGCGCCGGCAGGCTCTCGGAAATACTGGTGAAATCGCGTACATCCGAGAACAGCACGCTCATCTCGCGGCTCTCGCCGGCCATCGACGCCAGCTTCGGGTTTTCCGACAATGCCTCGACCACGCGTGGCGGCACGTATTGACCGAACAGCGCCGAGATGCGCGCCTTCGCCCGACTTTCGACAAACAGTGCATACACGGTGTCGAGGGCATAGACGCCGACCACGGCCAGAACCAGCAGGGCCATCGGCATGACCAGCAGGTGTACATGCCACAGCATCAGCGCGAGGCCGACGACGCCGCCAAGAAACACGCCTGCCGCCAACAGTGCGCTCGCCGGGCCGAGTACCGGCAGCACCAGCGCCAGCAGGCCCCCGAGCAGTAGCACGGCGAGCACCTCGAAGCCTTCGAGGTACGCCGGCCGATGACGGATCACGTTGTCAAGGATCCCGCTGATCAGGCTGGCGTGGATCTCGACCCCGGGATACGCACTGCCAACCGGAGTTGCCCGCAGATCCATCAGTCCGGGCGCCGATGTGCCGACCAGCGCGATGCGGCCGGACAGCGACCCGGGAGCAAGCTCGCCCGCGATCACTTCCGCAGCCGAAAGGTAGGGGAAGCTGCGCTCGGGCCCGGGGAATGGAACCAGTGCATTGCCCCTGGGATCGACGGGAATGGTCCGGTCACCCAATCGCAGCGCCTCGAGGGCTTCGTAACCGGTTCCTTCGGAAGTACCAAAGACGGGCAAGACCGGCAGTTCGCCCATGAACCGCCGGGCTGCCGCGAGCGACAGCGCCTCGTAATAGTCGCCCTCGAACTCTATGAGCAACGGGACTCGACGCGATAGGCCGTCGGGATCAAAGAAAGGGGTGAAGTGTCCGGCACCCAGTGCCGCCTGCTGCAGAATGGGCAGATTGGCGCCGTACCCATCCGCACGGACAAGAGCCATCCTGCGGTCCGGAAAGTCTTCCGACCGAAGTACCGGGGCCGGCAACTGACCTGCGCGCAAGGCTTTTTCGCCGCCAGTGAAATAGTACCCCAACAGTACCGGACGACCCTCGAGGGCGCGCGCGAATCGCGCATCTCGGTCGAGCTCGGCTCGCAGGTCATCGAGCGCCACAGCGAAACCCGGGCTGTCCTGCAACCGTCCGCTGGCAAGATCTTCGAGCACGGGCAGACCACTGCTTTCGTCGGGCTCGGCGAACACGACGTCAAAGGCCACCAGCGCAGCACCTTGACGGTCGACCAGTTCCTCGACCAGAGCGGCAACCACATGCCGCGGCCACGGCCAACGCCCCACGGTACCAAGGCTGGCCTCGTCGATATCGACGATGACCACGGCAGGATCCGGGTCGGCGCCCGGCGTCGCCAGCAGGCGAAGATCGTAGCTGTGCACCTCCAGCCGTTCGATTGCGTCGACGCGGTACAGACCCTGCGCGTGCCCCAGAAGGAACACGACCCAAACCAGGCCCAATCCCGCCCGGAGCAGATAGGCGCGGCGCGAACGATTGCCTCGTGCCAAGGCGTTCAGCCCACGCTTACTGGCATAGCAATCTGCAGGCGTTCGGCCGGTCCGGATCCTCGAACTGGCTGTTCCATGGATCGACGCCGTCACCAGGCCCGGGCTCGCCACTTTCAATGATGTCCGATAACGGTACCAGCTGCGGATCGAAATCCGGCTCGTTCACCAGATTCGACAGGGCGAACTGGCCCAGAGCCGAGGACTGGGTGTCTGGCTCCGGTTCTGGCTCCGGTTCTGGCTCCGGTTCTGGCTCCGGTTCTGGCTCCGGTTCTGGCTCCGGCTCCGGCTCCGGCTCCGGCTCCGGCTCCGGTTCTGGCTCGGGCTCGGGCTCTGGCTCTGGCTCTGGT
>JAABSN010000092.1 GCA_011390385.1 Thioalkalivibrio nitratireducens
TCTCTGGAATCAGTTCGCCGAGGGTCAAGGCCAGTGCCACGAGTACTGCGGCCAACCCGATAACCGCTACAAGGCTTCCGCCGGAATAACGCCAGACAAGCTCGAGTGGGAGCGCATTGCCCTCGCTGATTCGCTCGACCTTCAGATGTGCGTTTTTGCTGTTCATCGTCTCGGTCGGCCCTCTCCCTGTGTTGCCTGCTCCTGGTCCGCCACGCCGGCCTGACCGGTAAGGAAATTTAGCGGCAGTTCTTGCTGGAGCTAGCGGACGTTCGAGCCCATGAAGCCGATTTTCGCGTCGCACTTACCGTGCGCATCGACGAAACGGGCCAGGATGCCGATGATGCCGTTGTCTTTCATTACCCAGTTCGAGTCGATCACAGCCCAGTCCGATTCGAGCGTCCTGGTATGGGAATTCGGCTCGCCGAATCGTTCGACCAGGGTTGGGGACAGCTCGTCATGGAAAGCCAGGCAGATCTCGCGGTCATCGGCGATTTCAGGCTTGAGCTCAGCGCCTATCAGCCTGTTTTCAAACTTTTCGTCGCCGCGCGTGAAATCCCCAAGAAGGGGGTATATGTCGAAGTTCCTGTCGGCAAAAGAGAGTGTGCCGTCGGGAAACGCTGCCAGCAGCTCGGCTTCGGTCATGCCGATCACCAGGCCTGCGAATCGTTCGAGGGCGTCCGGCTCCTCGGCCTGTGCGGCCGGCACCATGGCCATGAAAGCGGCCAGGCCAAGGATGCGGGTGATCTTGCGCATGGTGATGTCCTTTTCAGTTGAGGTCCTTAGGTAATCGTCCTCCTATAAGCGCACTGGCATTGCCCGATCCGCCATCAAGATGCTACCTTCGAGCAGCTGCGCGACTGCCAGCCTTGATTCGCGCCGTAGCCGGCAAAAAAACATTGATGCCTCCCGGTGGCGGATTTTTCGCTAGACTGCGCTCTAGATGCTGAGAGCTTTGGAGAAGCACGTCGCACCGATTTCCACGATCTGTGCCGAGACGCAGTAATGCAGCCCGTGGGCAGCTCGAAGTCGCCTCAAACCGAAACTCAGACCGCTATCGCATTAGAGGAGAGACCCATGCGGATAAGCACTTTAACGGCAATATTGCTGGCGGTCGGATCGGTTCCGGGACTGGCATTTGCCGATCAACTCACACAAGTGATCCAGCAGGACCTGGTGACGCTCGGTTACGACCCGGGAAACACCGACGGGGAAGCCTCGACAAAAACGACGATCGCCATATCCAAGTTTCAGGCTGAGAACGATCTGGCCGTCACGGGCGAGGCCAGCCCGCAACTCGCCGGCATCATCAAGTCGGCAATCAGGCAACAGAACTCGACGGCGGCCACCGGCCAGGCATCGTCGGCTGCTGCGCCGCCACCAGCGCAGGATGCTGCGGCCTTGCGGGCCGCCCAGCAAGCCTGCCTGCAAGAGAAAATGGCAGCGGCACAGGAAGCCAACAAGAAGAAGCGCGGATTCGGCAGCTTGATGCGTGCAGCGACGCGCACCGCCTCGCGCTTCGTCGGCAACGACACAGCGCAAGCCATCTCCAATACGTCTCGCAATGTCTATGACGTGAATGCCACGGTCGAGGATCTATCGTCGGCTGCCAAGGACCTTGGCCTGACCGAGGATGAGATTGAGCAGTGCCGGAATCCGCCGAGGTGATTTGCTTGTTATCAAGTACCAAGGGGAATGCCATGAGCCGAAGGACGTCGTCGAGAGATTACTCCGTCGCCGGGATCTGCTCTTTTGCATGTATTCTTGCAGCGCTACTGGGCTCCACTTCTGTAAGGGCGCAATCCCTCGATTCGCCGGCCAGTGTATGTCTCGGTGACGAGTTCGAGGTGCAATGGTCTGGTCCGAATGGTGCCGGTGACCAGATCATCTTGGCCGAGCCATTGTTTGCCGCCGATCAATCCTTCAGTTCCTGGCAAACGATGGACGGCAGTCCGGCGGAGCTTCAAGCGCCCGGCCAAGAGGGGTACTTTGAGATCCGCTACGTGCAGGCAGATCCAGAGTCGATTCTCGCCCGGCGCGGCGTCAATGTGATCGACTGCCTCTCGTCGGACTCCAGCACAGGAGTACCACTCGGCACGCCGCCCGGTCACGCTGGCGACACAGGAGTACCCGGCACGTCCTCCGGTCCCGCTGGCGGCACACCGGCCGCCCAGCGCCCGGCTGGAATCAATCAGGCTGTCCTGGTGTCTGGCATACAGACCAACTACGGTGACGTGGTCCACGAAACTTCACCGTTTGGCGAATTCGACGGCAGGATAGAGGCACTTTGCGGCGCTAGCGATACGATCGGATGGGCGATGAACGTGATCATCGACCAGATCGCGCAGAGCATGGCGCAAGCCGGGTCGCCAATCAGCTTCGACATGATCGAGGCGCTGCCTGGCGCGCCATCACGGGCGGGCATCGCTGCCAGCGTGCAGGTTGCGCGCGATGAATTTTGTGATCGTGAAGAAGAACCGCCCCAGGTGCAGCCATTCACTATTACATATGCATATTGCCGGATGGCGATGGTCACGCCGTACCAGGTGATGGACATACATTTACCGCCGCAGGTTGGCACCGGGACGATGTCACTCGCCGACTACCTTGAGGGTGAGGCGCTCCAGCTCACACTGAGCCGGAGTTTCGATGCGGCTTCGACTGTCGTCGGTTCGGGTTGGAGCAGCCAGGTAAGCATGACATCACCAACTGACGGCGGGACGCGCATCGGGTATCCCACTACCCGGTACCAGTTCGGTTACGAGGGAGGTCTCGGTGGTGCAGGGGGGATGCCCTTCGCGAGCATGGTGTCTACCGAAACCAGCGGTACAGTCTGGGTATCTGACGCCGTGCCGGGCCTCGGTATAGTCAGGTCGTTTTACGAAAACCTGACTAACGAGGTCTCGCCGGAACTCGTGTCGAACTCGTTTTTCGGCGGCCTGATCAATAATCTTGTCGGCATGCTCCGCAATGGCGTGCCGCTCGAGATCGAGCAGACGATCGAATCGAAGGTTCTCGGCAGAACCTCGGTCAGTGGGCGCTCGCATCACATAATTACTGACATCCGGCTTGTCGACTTCCGGCCTGAATGGTGTTCCGAAAGCCTGCTTCCGCCAGGCATGCCTGTACGAGACATCGATCAGGAAATTGCCGATGTCATGGGTCAGTCCGGTACGCAGTCCGCCGAAATGACTGAAGCCATGCAGCAGTATGAACAGGCCATGCAGGAAATGAGCCCCGAGCAGCGCCAGATGATGGAACAACTCGGTGTGGGGGGCATGATGGAACAGATGATGGGCGGTGGTAATCCAGCGGGCCGACAGCCCCCCGGTGCGCAAGGTCAGCCGGGCGCGTCGTCGGCTGCCCCTGCAGGCGGAAGCCGGCCGTCGTCTGACGACCTGTATTCCGACAATCTGACACAGATGGTTCAAAGGCATCTCGAGGCGCTGGGTTATGACCCCGGCAATACGGATGGCGAGCCTGGTCTGCAAACGACGATCGCGATCTCTCAGTTTCAGGCCGAACGTGGTCTGGAGGTCACCGGTGAGGTCAGCCCGCAACTCGCCGGCGTGCTGTCGGCCGAGGTCGATCGACAGCGTTAGCATACCTGCGCGCAAAGGTTAAAAGTCAGCAGACGCACTCCCTCGCCGGGCGACCACGGCGGAAGATATCGAGGGATCGCTATGGATTCGCGTTCCGGGCTGGCCGTGCTGGCATTGCTGCTCGAAGTCACGCTCCCTGCCTGCGATCGCGAAACTTCGGAAAGCCGCAATCCGGACAGACCGAAATGGCAGCTCGATTACTCCGGGGACCTCTCCGGCCACATCGAGGGCAAGTCGCTGGTGATCGTGAGGACGGGTCCGTCCGAGCACCTGAATTTCGTTGTAAGGACGATCGGCAACATCTCGATACGAGCAAGGAGACCTTTCACGCGATGGTCAACGGACAGATGAAGTGTGGTGAGGCCGAGGATCAGCTCATCGACTTCGAGGCGGTCATTCAGGAACGATGACGCGGTGAGCTCTCACCTGGTTCGCTCCGACTAGAGGTCCAGCCGCCTCTCGCTGCCTGCTACTATTTCGACGTCACTGAATACGCGTTTCGACGTACCGCCGACCACAATGCGATAGACGCCCTGAGCAAGTTCCACCGGCTCGGCACCGACAACGCCATTTACCATGACTTCACCATTTTGGTCGTAGACGGTGTACGGGATCATCAGCGCCTGAGCCACGGCGTCAGACAGGCCCTCCGCATCGTTCGCTGCGAAATAGCGGCCGCTGCCGGCGTCGGCCCACCGGGTGAACTGATCGGCCAGGGCCTGGTCGTCAATCGCGAAACCGATGATATTGAGGTTTATTTCGAAGCCGGCCGCCTTGAGCTTCTCGATTTCTGCCAGCGGGTCGCCGCCGCAGGTTTCCTCGCCGTCGGTGACCAACACGATCAGGGCACCCCCGGGGCTTCGACCCAGGTCCTTCGGTATCGCTGCCAAGGAATCGCCAATCGGTGTGCGCGCGAGGTTCTTCGCATTGATAGCCGCCAGTTTCTGCACGGCCGCTTCCGGGTCCAACGGGCCAAGCGGAATTTCCAACTCCGTTTGGCAGGCATTGGGCGTCCTGTGGCCGAAAACCCGCAGCGCGGTCGGCGTGCCGGCGGGAATATGTTTCTGCACCGCCTCCGTCAGCACTTCCTTGGCAATCTCGATACGCCGCCGGCCTTCCATGCGCTGCAGCATCGAGCCGGAAGCGTCCAGGATCAGCTGCACGGCGGACCCGGCGCCAGCACCAGTATCACCGGCGCCGGCACCGGCACCGGCCACCACCCGCAACAACCCCGGTCCGGGCGGCTCGCGAGCCTCGGTGGTCAGGGTCAGGGTGTAGGGCGCCGGGCGGCGCAGCAAAGTGGCTGCACGGTCATAGGCGACCTCCATTTCGCCATCATGGGCAATGTAGGAATAGTGTCCACCGTTGACGTCGGCCCATTCCTGCATCAGATCCTGTTCTCGTTCCGCGCCCAAAACATTGGCTTGCCCGGATGGAACCTTCAGGGTGAATATGCGCGGACGCGCTTCCTTGTAGGCGTCCCACATTGGCGGATGCTGAGGAGTGGCCGCATCGGTGAGGACGACGATGGCCTTGGTGCCCGAGCGCGGGGCGAGTGCCAGGCTGGCGGAGGCGAGCGTACTCTCGGCGGAACTCGACGACATGCGTCTGGGGTAGTCATTCAGCACCAGTTGCATCAGCTGCGGTTCACCGTACCAGTCGCGTAGCAGTGGCTGGGTGTGCCCGAACGGCATCAGGTTGGCGGCATCGCGCCCCGGAACCAGGTCTTCGGCGTAGGCCACCAGGGCGTTGTAAATCATCTGGTGATACGGGTTGGTGCTCGCGCTGGTGTCCCAAAGAAACAGCACGTTGCGCTCGGGCTCGCGGACTTCCAGCCTCGTCGCCTGGCCCGGTTCGACATAGGCGTCGAAGATGTGCCGGCTGACCGAGCTTTCATGCTCGCGCTTGCGCAACGGGATCGATGTGCCCTCGGCGTCGGTCAGAACCAGGTCGGTTCTCACGGTGGGATCGCCGGTGATGGTGAACGTCAGGGCATTGTGGCCCTCGGGCAGGGCCGGCTGATACCACTGGGTCTGTTTTCCGAGCTCGACCTGGCCGACTTCCACCGCATCGGGGACAAGGGGATGGGCTGTCGCCCGGGATTCGTTACCGCGCCGGGCGAGCCGGGGGCGCAGCGGCACCGGCTGCGTCGATTCGTAGAAGGCCGAACGGCTGCGAAAGCCCCACTCGCTCAGCACCGAACGGTAGTCTTCGCCGGTAGCTCGTTCGCGGACGATCACCGTTTCCGGCCCGCGCAAACTGCGTTCGGTCTCCGCGGGCGGCACGGTGAACTTGAGGAAACGCGCCCACACCGGCGCATCGAGCACCAGCGTGTCGCCACTGGCCGCGCGCGACCAGATGGCAACCGGCTCCCAGGGCCCCACCGGCGACTCCAGGCTGGTCGACACCGCAATCTCATCCAGGTCGATCGAAGAACTCTTGCTATTGGTTTGCAACTCGATGCTCTCGATCTGTGCCGCGCGGTTGTTGTGAAACGCGACCACCCACTCGAACGGCTCGTCGGCAGGCACGCCGACACTATGGGTATCTTCGGCGGCCGTGAGGATGGCGAAATCCCAGCCGGTGGTGATGCTCGGCTTGCTCCACACCACGTGCCCGCCCAGCTCGAGATCGGCCAGGTTGGGACGCTCGCCGCCAAACGGATCAAACCCCGGCGCCGCGATCACCTTGAACTCACCAAGGGTCAGCGGCGCGCCAATGTGCCCGGCCCACCTATCATCCAATACGAGCCTGGCATAGCGCGCCGGCACAGGTTCATCAAGCACGAAAAACTGGTCCGTGGCCACGGTGTCCAGCTTACCGGACAGGACGCGTGTGTATTCCACGCCGTCGGCTGACAGCTCGAACTCCACATGGTGGGGGGTCATGTGGACGTATTGCGCAGTCAGCGGGTTAAGGGCGAAACCCGCCACCGGCACGGAATCGTCGCCGGCCAGGTCGACGGTGATGTGCAGCGGTCCGCCGTCCTCCCGCATTCTCCAGTCGGCGCCGGTCGAAATCGCAACCATGCCGTCGATGAGTTTCGGCAGATTATCGAAGCTCGGATTGTTCGGCTCCGGTTTCGATTCGATCATGCCGCCGAACTGGAATCGCGCCACGTTAAGACCGCCGCGCAGGGCCTCGGGAATGTTCCAGGCATGAACCGGGTCGACCGCAAGCGCATCGCGGCTGACGCGAACGTCGGTGTATGCACTGGCGTTCCGACCATCGGGCGTCACGGCGCGAGCGCCGACACGCACAGGGATATCAGGCCAGGCATCCGGACCAACGATGACCTCCATGGCCACGGTCCGGCGGCTGTTCGCTGCCAGCGAGACGCGCTCGGATTCGAAGTCCACCTGCCAGCGCGGGTCACTCACCGCCGCTTCGAGCGCCAGGTCCAGTGGGGAGTCGCCGGCGTTGTCCAGTACCAGTTCGCCAGCCAGGCGCTGGCCGACGCGCTCGTAGGCGGCGACCTCGTCGTCGCCCAGGCTCAAGGCCAGCGTGACAGGCAGTTCCGGCAACGGCTCCGGCGGCGCAGTCTCGTCGTCCAGCAGCAAGGTAATCGTGTAGTCGACGATGCCGTTACTGCCGACGCGCAAATATGTCTCGATATCCGCAGGCAGGATGCCGGTAGCCGTGTTGTTGGCCCGATCGATCTCGAATTTCAGGTTCGTGTGGGAAGTCGTGGTGTCATACTTATAGAAAATTCGCTGGAAGAACTGTGGGTTCGCATATTCATCCGATTCGTAGTGCAGCGTTATCACCTGCGGTTCCGCGAAACGCGGCAGTCGGTACCAGTCGTAGTCTCCCCACTCACCTGATCGGCCGCTCACCACGCGCCCTGACGGCAGCGGGTTGGCGAACACGGGGCTGTCGTTGGGTTCGCAATCCGCCGGGCAGGTGAAGCGATCCTTGCGCTCCAGGCTGAGGCGGTACTCTGCGTCACTGGTCTTCACCGGCGCAAGGCTCAGCTGGTAGTCGCCCGGCGGAAAGACGCCGCTGAGCACCACGGGGCCTTCGATTCCGCTTCGTGCCGTTTCGCGAAGTGGCTGGGGATGGCTGCGATTGCTGGCCAGTGTGACCTTGAGCTGCCCGTCCGCCGGCGGTGTTGCCGTGAGCTCGATGTGATCCCATTCCGCCAGGTAAAAGCGGTACATGTCGACGTCACTCGGATCGCTCAACAGTCCGGTGCGGGTCTGGCCGAAGTGCAAGGGCTGCATGCGGCTAAGATCATCGTTCGGTTCCATCTCGCCGTTGGGGTCCGGCGGGCCAAGCGGGCGTGCCAACAGAGTGTAATCACCGGCCTCTCGCCCATGTACTGAAACATAGTGTGTACCGGGCAGGAGGAACTGGTTATCCAGCGTAACCCGGCGCTGGTCGGGCGACACCCGGCGCAGCTGTCCTCGGGTGCCCGTTGCATCGTGATACTCGACCTGGCTCATGCCGTCACCGATGACCTGGAATCGCCAGAGCTGAGCCTTGCCCGGGATGATGAACTTGTAGAAGTCCACATCCCCCTGGCCGTCCAAAGTGCCACGAATGCGATGATTGGCCGGCGTTGCCGAAGCGTATGGCTGCGTATCGTTGGGCTCGGCTTCCCGCCCGGGGTCCGGAGTTCCGGACGGGAGGAACGCTACACGGTACTCGGTGCCTTCCCCCGAGCCAAAGCTCTGCACCCGAACGCCGTAGTCGCCAGGTTGCAACAGCAGGTCGGCCATCGTCACGCCGCCAGCACCCTGGCGGCACTGGATCTGCTGACCTCCGTCATCGAGTAGGCAGAGCACCATGGGTTGCTCTGCGTCGATTTCAAGGGAGAGCGTGTGCAACTGATCGGTGCGGGATTCATCGAAGGAATAGATGAAAAAATCCTGGTCACGGTCGCTGCCCATGCGGCCGGAGCAGCAATCATCGACATCGGCACGGTTGGCCAGTTTCCAGCTGTCATTAGGCTCGGCTTCGCTGCCGGCTGCCCGCTGGCCGACTTCGGTCACGATCAGCGTGTGCAGGAAACCGGGCGGTTCATCGCCGTGCAGTACTGGTTTAATCGTGACGTAGTAGATGCCAGCCGGCTGGGAGATATCGGCCAGGGTCGCCGCGCCGTTCGATGCGCTGCGGACGCTCGTCAGTGCCTCGCCATCGGCGCTGCGAAGCGTTGTTTCGATGGTGCGGCCGATGGGCGCGTGAGCGCGGATGTCCCAGCGTGAGGCACTTTGTTCCTCGGTGAACTCGATCTGGTACCAGGTCTCGTCGTTTTCGAGAAATGCCGCGAACTCCCGTTCCGTTGGCAACGGCCGGGCGTCATCGGGGCTGGTATATGGTTTCCCGGCAGAGGAAGGAAGGTGCGGGCCCTGGGTCAGGGAGACCCGGTAGGCACCGACCGCGACATCATCAGCGCCTTCATTCTCGCTCGCCACAGGATCACCGAATGACAGGCTTGCGGTGCCAGGGCGGTAGGGGGCGGTGCCGCCCCCCGCCGATGCCATGCCCAGCAGGTATTCGCCGGGCTCGAGAATCAGATCGTTGGCAAATACCGGACGCAAGCCGTCGCGGCTGCCCAGCTTGAACAGCCGGTCGGCCGCCGACACCTCGCCGGCGTCGTTGTAGGTGATGCGGACGATATCCATGGTGGTCAGTGCGCCGGCAATGCCCTGCAACTCGATGTTCCAGCGCCGGCCTGCCTCCGCATCCGAAACTGTCCACAGGAACGCATCCTGGTCGTTTCCGGTCATGGCGCCGATCAGCAGCGAGGGTCCCTCGAAACGGGTGGCGGTTTGCGGCGTTTCGTTGGGCTCGACCTCAAGAACGGTTTGCGGCGCGGCCAGGGCGAGGCCGGCGGCCAGCAGGAAGCTCATGATCGGCAGCAGTGCTGCCATTCGGAAGAGCGCTTCGATGTTGGCGATGATCGTACTCCGGTGGCAGGCGTTCGATTAGCGGCCGGAAAATGTCGGGCCTTTGGGTATTCAGCGCATTTTCGGACACAAAACCGCCACCTGGCGGTTGCGGCCGGATATTTCGCTATATCAGTGGAGTAAGGCGGCAGGCCAGCGACGCGACTGACTCGGTCCCGGACTTCGCCGCATCGGCTTGATGAAGAGGAAAACGTAATGAGAGCGAAAGCGTGGTTGATGATGGCCGCACTGGTCGGCCCTTGCGCATTCGCACAGGATACAAGACCGGCATTTGATTTCGCGGTAATGGAGCGGTCCATCGAGGATGCGAATCGCAAACTACGGGCTGTCCATGGTGAGATCGACCAAACCAAGTTCGACCCCGAGGAGTGGCTGG
This sequence comes from Thioalkalivibrio nitratireducens, assembly GCA_011390385.1. Next base: position 9,888 of record JAABSN010000092.1, read on the forward strand.
AACAGCTCGATTACGATGGTGGCGAGATCCTTTCAGCCCTCAGCGAGGAGATCGCGTTCCAACCCTATTCAGGAGTATTGCGCGGTGTACGCGGAACGCTGCGCAGCCGCGCTGGCAACAGCGTCGACCAGGCCTTGTTGCTGGCCTGGCTCTTAAAATCCGCGGGCTTCGATGCAAGAATCGCACACGGGACGCTCCACGATTCCGATGCAAGACGCCTGCTCGCTCTCGTCGATCGGGAGGATTCAGACGAAGCGCTCGATTACCTGCTGCCGGTGATAGAACGTGAGTTCGGACCCAGAGCACTCGAGTCGCCGCGGACAATCGACTGGGCTGAATCGAAGTTGGGCAAGCGCGCTGAGAAAACGTCAGATATCTTGCTGAAAACCCTTGCGCGTGCCGATGTGCACCTGCGGTCGCAGCGGGTAACTGAGGAGTATCTTGCAGCCACCCGAGACTACTTCTGGGTCCAACACCGTTCCGGACCAGCGGAAGAATGGATCGACGCGCATCCGGCCTTCGGCAGCGCCGAATCGCCTGCAGATGTGGAAGCACTCGAGTATTTCGTAGATTCCATACCAGCCAAGTACCAGCATCGACTCACCGTAGCCGCGTACATCGACCAGCGGATCGTCGATGAAATTCAAACACATGCACTTATGAAACCTTTTACGGGAGCGGTCGCGAACCTCGACGGGACGGCATTCAGCTACCGGAATCATCCCAATGGCCTGACATTGGCGTCGGCCGGCGATATCGGTGCCGCCGTTGGCGCGACCACGCTGTTATTTCCGATGCTAAATGAAGCAACCGCGCCCGGTGCGATGGCTTTTGATTTGAGCGGAAGAGTGATCGATCCCATAGTGCTCGGATCGGGAGCTGCCGGATTATTTTCGACCCTGGCGGAACGAATGGAAGAGGCAACGGCGAACGTCGCCGACGCCGATGACCCGAAGGATCTATTCGTGCTGGACAGCATGTGGCTCGAGTTCACTTTCACCGCGCCTAGCGGCGCTGAAACCCGCTTCCGTCGCTATATTCTGGCACCTGCCGGCGACCAGCCCCGCGACAAAACAGAGATGGTCTGGGAACTGATCACCAATCACAACTACGTTCTCAACGCGGGGCACCACCCGATCGAATACCTGGTAGACAGATACCTTGAAGCGGGTATTGCAAGTGGTGACTGGTACCGGGCTTTGGTGCACAAGTTTTCGCATCCGGATGCCGGGACGCTAATGCCGACCGGGGAGGTGCCGCGGGATTTCGCGCCGCTGGCGCAGTTCCGGATCATGGATGCGCATCCGCATGCGCCGGCTGGCGTCGTTGCTTTCCGAAGTCAACCGAATCTGCTCGGAATCCGGCACGGTTTTCGCGGCCCCGGCGTAGCCTTCGCCGGCGTCGATGTCATCAGCAACACGCTGGCGCAGATACGGAGCGCGGATGGTGAACTGACGCATGACGCCGAGGCCGCATTGCGCCGCGGAGTCTGGGATACGGCCGTGGAGGTCGTACCCATCAAGTCGCTTTCGGTCGATGTCCTGCGCAGGGCAAACCCTGTAGACGTGCTGCACGATTCCCAGGCCCAGAAAATCGACCTGGAGGTGCTGATGCCGGGGCAGGCCGACCGGCTGAAAATGCTTGACATGCCTCCGTCGGCCCTCGTCTCGATGCGCGATGATCTTGATAAAGGCTTCGTCATCGTTACCCCTCAACGCATGCCTACAGGAGCGGCGATGCAAGCGTGGTGGAAGGTGCACCCCGAAACCGGCGAGACGCTGGGCATGACGGCAGACGGCTACGGACAGGAAATCGTTGAGTACATGTTGGACATGACCATGACCGGGGTTGGGCTGGTGCAGGCCATCGGCGGCATGGCGAAATGCACGGAGAAGACGGACATGGTGGAGGGTTTGTGCTGCCTGGTCGAAACCCATGTCAACAACATCGCGGGGCTGGGATTCGGCGGCATCATGGGTGCTACGCTCGGAACGGCCACTTCTGTCACATTCTCGATCGTCGATTTGGCCGTCCAGCAGGTGACCGAAGAGGCACTCGGCGAAAGTCAGGGTCTGATGCCGCAGGCGGCGTTGAACTGCGACCAATTGCAGACAACCGATTGGTGATGAGGAGGCCATCTGTGCTCGACTTGAACCGTACGGTCTCATTGATCAAGGGCGCTTTGTTCAACCCGCAGGCGACCTGGCGCAGTTACCTGCCGGAGGCGGACAACTGGCAGAAGACGGCGTTCCTGCTGACGGGGCCGCTGATTCTGCTGGCCGCCGTGCTCAGCTACGTGGTCGGTGTGCTCGGCAGCGACGCTTCCGCCTTTGGTATTCGCCCGACGATCGTGTCGACACTGCTCGGCATCGTGTTCGGCGCCATCGCGGCCGGTATCGTGGCGTTCATCGTCAGCGTGCTGGCCGGCGTATTCGGTGGCAAGAGCAGCTTCGCGCACGGACTGGCGGCCACTTCGCTGGCGTTCGTGCCGGGCTATCTCGGCCAGGTGCTCGGCTGGTTGCCGTGGATCGGTGGACTAGTACTTCTCGGGCTCGTCATTTACGCGCTGGTGCTCCTGTGGCGCATCAT
>JAABSN010000093.1 GCA_011390385.1 Thioalkalivibrio nitratireducens
GGCCTCGTCTTCCTGTTCTGATTCGACCGCTACGATCGAGTGAAAAAGGCCGGGGCTTGCCCCGGCCTTTGGGGTTCTTGCCCCTTTGCACGGAGTCGCCCGCCTGCTCGTGCCGGCAAGGCATTCCGGAACGGCGCCGGTAGCGGTCTCGTCGGGGCCGGAGTGATCGCGCGAGGGAATGATTCCACACAACGATTCTCATGTTCTCGACTTCATCTCGTCGAGTGCCTGCGCGATTTTTCGCCGATAACGCCTCCTTTCGTCGGCATTGAGGTCAGCGAAGCGAAGGTGCGTGTACGCTTGGGAAAAATCGCGTAGCGGCGCCGCCAGCCGGGGGCGGTTCTGGCACACACGGGCCGCGTAAACCTCCATTGTTTCGTGGGGTTTCCGGGCAAGGTGCAGTGCACCGAGCCGGTCGGACAGCCGATCCAGAGCGCGCTGTGCACTGTCGCGCCGATCCGGGGGACGCTGCCAGAGAACAAGAAGTGCAGCCAGGACGGCCAGTCCGCCGAACGAGATCCCAAGTGCAATGAGGATACTGCGCCAATCCGTGGCGTCCAGTCCGAAACGGGCGAACAGTTCCCGTTGGCGTTCCGGGTCGAAGGCCAGCACAAGGCTTTCCCAGCGGAACGTCAGCATGTCGTGCCAATCCGAAACCCGGAGTCGCCATTCCACCGTCCATGACAGCCCTGAACGCCGAAGGAAAGCGGGTGCATCGGCATCGTCGCCAACCCAACCGCTGAGCCCGGTTTCGATGCGTTCCGGGGCAATGGCGGCGGTCGGGTCCATCCTTGTCCAACCCGTGTCGTCCAGCCAAACCTCGGTCCAGGCGTGCGCATCGGCTTGACGGAGGCGCAGATAGTCGCCTGTATCCATCCACTGTCCGCCCTGGTACCCGACGATGACGCGCGCGGGAATTCCGGCGGCCCGCATCAGTACCGCAAAGGCTGATGCGTAATGCTCGCAGTAGCCGGCACGGGTCTCGAACAGAAAGACGTCTGTGGTGTCGCCGGTGAGGCGTGGGGGCCTCAGGGTGTAACGGAAAGGGTCTTCGGAAAAATGTTGGAGAGCCTCTCGAACGATGGCCTGGTGGTCATTGCCGTGCATCGCGCGCCAGAGGCCCGCCTGTGTCCGCGCGCGCGGGGCGGCTCCAGAGGGCAAGGCCAGTGCTCGTGCCCGTTCAGGTGGTGGTAAGGGTAGTATGGGTGCCAGTGTCAGATTGGCCTCCCCCGAGTACTGAACGCGATTGGTGATCCGCTGGCTTTGGACCACCTGCAGGTTGTCGAGCAGCCTGGCGTGGCTGGGTATCTCCACTGGGAAGTCGAGCATCGGCAGGTAACGCGCCCCGGTGGATTCGAGCGTGACCGTATACTGCACCTCGCCGGCAAGCCCGGCCTCAATCGGAATCTCCGGTCGGCCGCGATCGACCCGCCAGCCCCGGCCATCGAAATCCGTCATGACCATTGCCCGCCAGTATTGGGCGCTTGACGCCGGAGGAGGGCCATCGAACCGGACCCGCAGCGCAGTGGCCTCGTTTTCCAGCAATCGGGCGATGTCTCCGGGCTCGAGTCGATCGGACAGGCCGGTTGTTGCGCTCTGATCCTGTTCGGGACTGCCCCAGATCGGGCCGGGCACTCGTGGAAAGATCACGAACAGGATGAGCATGATCGGGAGTGCGTGGATCAGCATGGCAGCGGATGAGCGAGCCAGCCGCGAGAAGGGCAGTGTTCGGCCGGCGTGCACCTGGATCAGCGCAGCGGTGATGAGCCACACGGACAACAGGGAGTAGGCGGCGATCGTGATCGACTGGTTGAAGAAATACGTCGTGACGACCACGAAATAGCCCAGAAACAGGGATACCACGACATCCCGCTGGCTGTGGACCTCAAGGAGTTTCAGGGAAAACATGACCAGCAGGAGTGCGGTTCCTGCCTGCTGTCCGAAGACGGTGCCGAACTCGGCAATGGTAAGCCCGCCCCCCGCGAACACCAGTGTGACCAGCAGCCAGCGCGCGGGTAATCGAGCCCGCGTGACGTGGATCAGCATACGCCATAACCATGCACCCAACACGACGGCAAAGACCCACGGGGGCTGCTCCCAGGCGTGGGGCAGGGCGGCGATGGGGACCGCGATCAGAAGCAACGGCAGGCCAGGCAATGCCGGCGGCCGCGCCCATGCCCGCGTGAGGAGGCGCATCATCGCAGCCTGTCCTCGGGAAGGCCGAACACTGCCAGGGCCCGCAGGCAGCGTTCCCGATGTTCGGTGCCCTGGTCCGGCCCGTGCCGACGACCGGGAATCCGAAGCCCAAAGGGTTTTCCCGATGCATGCGCCTCGAGTACGTGATGGCAAAGCACCCCGAGACGGAACTCCGGGTCGGATCCCGGGACCCTATCCCAGTCCAGCCAGACCGGCGTACCCTCGGCGCCGGTCGAGTGCCGTACGAACAGCTGCCCGCTGCGCGCAACTGCCTTCCAGGCGATGCGATTGGGCGCGTCTCCCGGGCGATATTGACGAATTTCGTCGGGCGACCCTTCCAGCGTCCGGGCGACGGTCGGGTGCTGCCCGTGGTTTTCGTCGGCTACGAGGGGGCTGGCTCCGGCAGCAATGGGCGCGGGATAGACGAGAATTTCGGTATCCAGCGTGAGCCAGGTCCAGGCCTCGAGCAGACCCAGCGGATATCGCGTGGACAACCGTTGCCGGGGCGGATGGTGGATGCCTCTGGGAAGGCCGTCCAGCGCCACGGTGACGTCCGCGGATTGTCCCGCTTCGACGAATGCGGGCTCGCTGCTGCGGCCGCCGGCGGACAGGGACAAGGCCTCGCGGGCGCGGCCATCGGTTTCCTCGAGGCGCAGGCGCAGCAGCGGACGTGTTCCGGCGAAGACCGGCTGCACCGGAAGCACCGTCACATTCAGGCCGAGCAGGTTCCGGTGGGTATACCACATCGCGTTATGGCCGATCCCCACGATCAGGAAGGTCAGCAGGAACGCCATGTTGTTGGAATAGTTGATCGACCCGAGCAGCATCACCAGCAGAATGGCAAGGAGCGTATAGCCCTGTCGCGTCGGCAGTATGTAGACGCGATCGCGCTTGATTCGCGCCTGCTGGCCATCGGCTCGGTGCCTGCGCGTGGCCCAGCGGATCAGATCCTCGCGCAACCCCATCCACCAGGGCGATCGAGCCCTGTTTTCATCCGTCGGGGTCAATTTCCGGGAACGCATTCCAGGAGCCGCGCGGTGGTCTCCGTATGTGGCTGGGATTCCAGGGCGACGACCCGGTGCCGGGCGACGGAAGGCAGGACCGCGCGTACGTCGTCGGGAGTCACGAAGCCGCGGCCGTCGATCAGCGCATGAGCGCGGGCCGCCTGCAGCAGACTCAGACCGGCCCTGGGCGAAAGCCCGCTTCGAAACAGGGCGGGATCCCGGCTGGCGTGCAAGAGTGCCTGGACGTAGTCGAGCAGGGCGGGCCGGGTCACGATCTCCGCAACGGCACGTTGCCATTCCACGAGTTCCTCCGGCCCGGCCATCGCCGCCACCGGTTCCGAACCCCCGACTCGGCCGCCGCTCTTGAGCAGTGCGCGTTCGGCTTCGGCCGTCGGGAATCCGAGTTCGATACACATCAGGAATCGGTCGAGCTGGGATTCCGGCAGCGGATGCGTGCCAATCTGATCAGCGGGATTCTGTGTTGCAATGACGAAAAACGGTTCGGGAAGCGAGTACGTTTGGCCGTCGACGCTGACCTGGTGTTCCTGCATCGCCTCGAGCAGCGCACTCTGGGTTTTCGGCGGCGCGCGGTTGATCTCGTCAGCCAGCAGCACCTGGGTGAAGATCGGACCGGGATGGAATTCGAAGCGCGACCGCGATTGTTCGAACACGGAGACACCGAGCACGTCCCCCGGCAGGAGATCACTGGTGAACTGGATGCGGCGATCATTCAGGCCGAGTACCTGACCCAGGGCATGGGCCAGGGTGGTCTTGCCCACCCCGGGGCGATCCTCGATCAACAGGTGCCCGTTCGCCAGGAGACACACGAGCGACAGCCTCACTGCCATGGGTTTGCCGAGGAGAATCCCGTTCAGGGTTTCTTCCACGCGGACGAGATTCGGGCGTTCCTTTCGGTGTGCAACGGTATTCATGCGTTATCCTTGTGACACCTGCCTGTTGAGTCTCAATTTCCGCAGGGGTTCCGGTGCGCCGTGTGATACCGGCCCTATTATGGACCGTTACCGCTGATATGAACCCCTCCTCACACGCCAGCCATGGATGAACGAGACAGCGTCATGCTTCCCGAACTTCGGTATCGCGTGGAATCCGGGCCCCGGCAGCGCCTGGTGTTTTCCGGACGCATGGATGCGTACACCGTGGGTCCGGTTTGGAGCGCCGTTCTCGCGGCGGCCGAGCGGGTGCGCGTTGACGGGGAATTTGTTCTCGATCTCTCGGATGTAACCTACTGTGATGGTGCTGGCGCCGCGTTGCTTCACAGTCTGGAACGGGAGCTGGAGAAACAGGGCAGTGCGGTCCGAACGAAGGGTTTGACGAATGCCATTGAAGGGCATCTGCAGCCCTACCGTGATGCCGAGGCTGTGGTTTCTGCCCGGCCGCTACAGGATGTGCGCTGGACCCAGCGCCTGCGTCAGGGTGTGGTCGCCGTGGGGCATGAAATCTTTGCCCAGGTGTCCTTTATCGGCGCCTATGGGCAGGCGCTGTTACTGGCTCTGAGATACCCGCGTCGGGTCCGTTGGGGCGACACCCTGCGGGTGGCCGAGGCTGCCGGCTTCCAGGCCCTTCCGATCGTATCGCTGATCGCCTTCCTTCTCGGAGTGATCCTGGCGTTCCAATCGGCGATCGCGATGCGGCAGTTCGGTGCCGAGATCTTCGTGGCCGATCTGGTGGCCATCTCGCTGCTGCGCGAGCTGGGTCCGCTGATGATGGCGATTCTTCTTGCCGGGCGTTCCGGGGCGGCGTTCGCGGCCGAGATCGGGACCATGAAGGTCAACGAGGAGATCAATGCGCTGACCACCATGGGGCTGGATCCGGTGCGCTTCCTCGTGGTTCCGAAAATCCTTGCCGGTGTGTTCGTGGCGCCGCTGCTTGCGCTTTACGCCAACCTGATCGGGCTGCTCGGAGCGGCCCTGGTGATGGTCGGCTTCGGTATTCCGATGGTCGCTTTCTTCAACCAGGTCAGTGGAGCGGTGGGGATGACCGATCTTGGCTCAGGGTTGTTCAAGGCAGCCGTGTTCGGGTTGCTGGTCGCGAGCGTCGGTTGTCTCCGGGGCCTTCAGACCGGGACCGGAGCGGCGGCCGTGGGGCGGGCCACCACCAGCGCGGTGGTCAGCGCGATCATCCTGATCGTGATCGTGGACGGTCTGTTCGCGGTCCTGTTCTACCACCTGGGGATATGAAGGTGGCGGGTATGGACGACGCAGTGATTCGCGTGGAGGACCTGACCATGGGTTTCGGCTCCATGATCATCATGCAGAACCTGAATTTCAGCGTGCATTCTGGCGAGATCTTCGTGATTCTGGGGGGATCCGGTAGCGGGAAAAGTACGCTTCTGAAGCACATGATTGGACTCTATCGGCCGATCGCAGGCCGCATTCTGATTCATGGTGCCGATATGGCACAGGCTGAGGGTGCTGCGCGCGAAGATATCCTTCGGCAGGTGGGTGTGATGTACCAGATGGGCGCGCTTTTCGGCTCGATGTCGCTGCTTGAAAACGTGCGGTTGCCGCTGGAAGTCCATACGGCTCTGCCCATGGAGGCGATGAACCGAATTGCCCGCGCGAAGCTCCAACTGGTTGGACTGGCGCAGTACGAGGATTTCATGCCTTCGGAGATCAGTGGCGGGATGCAGAAGCGCGCGGCGATCGCGCGGGCGATGGCGCTGGATCCGAGGGTGCTGTTCCTGGATGAACCGTCGGCGGGCCTGGACCCGATCACGTCGGCCGATCTGGACCAGCTGATCCGTCGGCTGGCGACCAGTCTGGGCATGACTCTTGTCATCGTGACGCACGAACTGGCCAGCGTCTTCGCGATTGCCGACAGAGCGATCATGCTGGACAAGGAAACGCGGTCGATCGTTGCCGAGGGCGATCCCCGGGTATTGCGTGATACCAGCGACCATCCGTGGGTTCAGAGCTTTCTGCGGCGGTCGGAACACGCGGCGCAGCGGTCATGAGCGCGATGCACCATTTCCGCCTGGGTTTGTTCATACTGGGCGCTGTCGCGGCACTGATCATCGTGTTGACGGTGATGGGGACCGGGAACCTGCTACGTCCTACGGTGCTGATCGAGACCTACATCGACGGCTCGGTTCAGGGTCTCGATGTCGGTGCGCCGATCAAGTTCCGGGGCGTGACCATCGGCGATGTGACCCGGCTTGGGTTTACTTCGGTCGAATACCAGGACGATACCCCTCCGGCCCAGCGCAAGCGGTATGTGCTGGTGGAAGGCCGGGTGCGCCCGGATCGTTTCGCTTCGACGACCCGCGAGAGCCTGTTCAACGAGGATCTGCTGGGGCCACTGGTCGATGCGGGATTACGGGTCCGCATGACCGCTCAGGGCGTCACCGGGATCAATTTCCTCGAACTCGATTTCCTCGATGCGGAAGCGCATCCGGCACTGCCGGTCGACTGGGAACCGCGTGCCGTCTATATTCCGTCGGCACCGAGTATCGCCGTGCAGTTCATCGAATATGCGGAAAACCTGTTGCGGCGGCTCGATCGCCTCGACATCGAGGGTGTCATCAATCACACGATCGCCACCCTGACCAGGCTGGAGCAAACGCTGGCATCGCTTGATGTCGAGCGTGTCACTCGCCAAGTGACGGGATTGACCGAGGAGTTGCAGCACACGGCGGTGCAGAGTCGGGCCATGCTGCAGGCGGCGGAACGCATTCTGAACGACCCGGACATGGCCGCACTGCCCGGCGAGACCCGTACCACTCTGCAGTTGCTGCGTGGCGCGATCGACGGTGCCGGTATCGGGGAATTGATCGGCCAGATCGAACAGGTTGTGATCCGGTTGGATCGCGGATTGGATATCAACGAGCGGAAATTGGCGGTGACGCTGTCGGATCTGCAGTCAGCCACCGCGACGTTGCGCGCCCTGAGTGAGGACGCGCGCCGCGATCCAGCGGGTGCCATTTTTGGTGCACCGCCGCCGCGAAGTACGATCGAACGGGGTCGATGAGATGAAAACCAATTTCGGGGTGCGGCTGGTCTACGTGTTTCCGTTGCTGGCTGCGCTCGGCGGGGGCTGTACATTGCTGCCTGAGCGACCGGCGGTTGATCGATCCTGGTTCCTGCTCGAGATCCCGGAAATCGAGCAGGCCGACCGGGAACGATCGCCGGTTACGGTGGAACTGGCCTCGATCCGGGTCGCACCAGCCTTCGCGGGCAAGGGTCTCGTCTACCGATTGGGCTCCTATCGGTACGAATCGGATTTCTACAACGAATGGTTCCTCGACCCCCGTGACCATGTGGACCAGCTTCTGCGCGAGCGATGGACACGCGAGAACGGACACGTGAGTCTTGTCACCGATGCGCGTGCCGATCCGCAGGCACATCAGATCGACATTCTGGTGACTTCGCTTTACGGTGATCTGGAGACGGATGGGCCGGGAATGGCGCGGGTGGGCCTGCGGGTGTTCGCCCGGGGCTCTTCGGGGTCCCGGCTGTGGGAACTCGAGCGGCAGGTGCCGATGCAGTCGCGGAACCCGGAGGCACTGGTGGCGGCCCTGTCGATCGGTATGGCCGCATTGTTCGACGAACTGGAACAACGCCTGGGAGAGTGAATCGTGACATCTTTCCATGATTTCAGCTGCGAACGCCTGGACGGAACGCTCGAGGATCTGGGTGCGTACCGTGGCCAGGTGATCCTCGTGGTCAATGTTGCCAGCGAGTGCGGTTTTACTCCGCAATACGCCGGCTTGCAGGGTCTGCACGCTGCGTATTCCGGGGCGGGGTTCCAGGTGCTTGGCTTTCCGTGCAATCAGTTCGGGGGTCAGGAGCCGGGTGGCCCCGATGAGATCGCGCGTTTCTGCAGCAGCCGCTTCGGCGTGAGTTTCCCGCTGTTTGCGAAAATCGAGGTGAATGGCAAGGATGCCCACCCGCTTTACCGGTTCCTCAAGCAGGCGGCCCCCGGTGCCCTCGGGACCCAGGCCATCAAGTGGAACTTCACCAAGTTCCTGGTCGGCCGCGACGGGGAGGTCATCGAGCGCTTTTCGCCCACCACGCGCCCCGAGGAACTTCGTGGTGCGATCGAGAAGGCGCTCCGGTCTTCGGAATCGCAGTGAGGACAAGCTGGATGGCGGATTCTCGGTCTGAGTTGGCCCTGCTGGATGGACCCATTGACCAGCGGGATAACGACGCTTACTGGATGGCTGTCGCGCTGAAGCAGGCGGAGGCCGGGGCCGAGGCCGGTGAGGTTCCGGTCGGAGCGGTTCTGGTTCTGGATGACCAGTGCCTTGCAGATTCCCACAATGCTCCCATCTCCGAGTGCGATCCGACAGCGCATGCCGAAATCCGGGTGCTTCGTGAAGGGGCGCGTCGATTGGGGAATTACCGACTTCCAGGCACGACGCTCTATGTAACGCTTGAACCATGCCCGATGTGCGTCGGTGCCATGGTACACGCTCGCGTAGCCCGGCTGGTGTATGCCGCGAGCGATCCGCGAACCGGAGCGGCGGGAGGGGCGCTCGACCTGGTGGGCCACGAGTCACACAACCATCGGATCGAGGTGACGGGAGGCGTGCTGCAGGAGCAGGCGGCGGAACTATTGCGCGGCTTTTTCCGTTCGCGGCGCACCACGGGCGGAACGAAGGCGGTCATAGCGCCAGGGGTAGACTGAGGTAGATTGGGCTTTGCCCCGGTGCATCGTCCGGGTGCGGAAAAAGGTGGACCAGCCAATCGTAGTAGCTGCGGATGTTCTGTACGTAGGTGACAGGCTCCCAGCCGCGCGCGTATCCGTAACGGGTCTTTTCGTGCCATTCGCGTTGGGCCAGTTTGGGCAGCCACTTCATGACATCCAGCCACAGGTTCGGATCATCGCCCCCGGCTTCAGCGAGTCGACGGGCATCCAGAAGGTGCCCGAGGCCGACATTGTAGGAAGCCAGTGCCATCCACGTCCGATCTGGTTCCTCGACCTCCTCGGGCAGGCGATCGAGCATTTGCAGGACATAGCGGGCTCCTCCGTCGACGCTCTGGGATGGGTCGGTTCGATCGTCGACGCCAAGCGACTGAGCGGTGGCGTTGGTCAGCATCATCAATCCGCGCACGCCCGTCGGTGATACCGCCCCGGGATCCCAGTGCGACTCCTGGTAACTCACTGCCGCGAGGAAGCGCCAATCGAGGCCGTAGGTCTGCGCGACTTTTTCGAACAGCGGCCGGAACCGGGCGAGTCGATCATCGAGAAAGCGGGAGAAGCTGATGACGTCAACGAGGCTGTGGACATCCAGATGGCCGAAGTGGCGGTCGAACAGCAACTCGAACGCACGGCTGGATTTCAGGGAGTCGAGGTAATCCTGCGCAGAGTTGATCAGGCTCTGGTCGAAACCGGATGGAAACAGCCAGACCACCTTCGAGTCGGGATCGAGTTCAAACGCCTTGCGCAGGCTGGGATGGATGCGCTGCAGCCGACTCAGTTCGATCGATGTAAGGATCGCGTAGTCGATAATGCCCTGCTGCAAAGCGAACGCAAGTTCAGAGCCATCGGCATACTGGATCAGTTCCAGCGGAGCATCCGGTTGATCAGTCGACGTCTCGGCCCTGAGGTCGGCGGGCAGGCTGAGCATCGAACTCACGCCGATTCGGGTCCCTCGATCCAGTGCATCGAGTGAGTCGGCATCGTTCCCTTCGCCACGCCAGTAAACCAGTGACCTCTGCGTCGGCAGGATCTCGGGCCCGATGGTGATGGCAGCGTCCTCGGTGGGGACGGTCAGGAACCCGGCTGCGAGGTCGACACGCTTGGCGCGGAGGAGTCGATATGCATCGTGCGGGCTGGGGACCCGAATCACGCGCAGTCTCGCGCCAATCGAATCGGCCAGGCCCCGCAAAAGCGCCAGCTCGAAGTGATCGGAGCCATTGCTGAGGTCGATAAAGGTGTAGTCAAGCCGGTGGCTGACCAGAGCGACCCGCAGTTCTTTCTTGAATAACGCCAGGTCCAGTGCCGATGGTGTGTGGTTCCAGGCCCAGACCATGAGCAAAGCCAACACGAGCGCAAACAGCGCGATCTCGATGCGGCGCAAGAGGGTGTTTTTTGGCCGTAACGGCGAGGGCAAGCGCATGGTGCCAGCGATCATAGCCTGTGGGAGGGGTTCCGGCGAGACGTTCAGGCCATCGCGAATCGCATTGGCTGTCGGAAAGGTGCTCTCGTGTTCCGAGAAACCCGTGAGAGTCGATCAGGGTGGGCTCGCAGGGCCAGAGAACGCCACCCCGCGCAGCGCCACCTCGGCCAGGCAGCGCCGCGCGGGGGAGAAACGGGGCGTTCAGAAACTCATGAACAGACCACCGTTCAGCTCGTAGTTGGCGCCGGTGATGTAGGACGCACGGTCATCGCAGAGAACGCCCACGAGGTAGGCGACTTCGTCCGGTTCGCCCATGCGTGCCATCGGCACCTGGGCAATGATCTGTTCCCGAACTTCCTCGGCAATCGCCTTGGTCATTTCGGTCGCAATATAGCCGGGGGAGACGGTGTTCACCGTGACACCCTTGCGCGCCACTTCCTGCGCCAGCGCCATCGAGAACCCGTGTGCTCCGGCTTTGGCCGCGGAATAATTGGTCTGGCCGAATTGGCCGCGCTGGCCGTTCACGGACGAGATATTCACGATTCGACCCCAGCCGCGTTCGACCATGCCGTCCACGACCTGTCGCGTCACGTTGAACAGACTGTCCAGGTTGGTGCTGATCACGGCCTTCCAGTGGTCGGGTTCCATCTTGCGGAAGGTCTTGTCGCGAGTGATGCCCGCGCAGTTGATCAGTACATCGACCGGCCCGATCCTGGCCTCGATGTCCTTGACCATGGCTTGGGAGGATTCGAACGACGCTACGTCACCCGACGCAATTTCGAAATCGCGGCCTTCATCGCGGTGTTTCTGCTGCCATTGTTCGGCCAGTTCCTTCTCCGCCGGGTAATACCCTGCAACGACCCGAAAGCCCTTGGCGGCCAGTTCGGTGCAAATGGCCGATCCGATGCCACCAATCCCTCCGGTGACCAACGCTATACGTGCTGCCATGAATCCTCCTGTTGGCGGCCTGTCGGAAGCGGTCGGGCCGGGCACATCAAGCCCGATCCCGACGGTTCCCGGCCGGTTTCATTGACAATCAGGCGGTCGCCTTGGCCGCCGCTTTCTTCAGAGTCTCGCCCGCAGCCTGCACGTTCTTGCTGGCTGTCTGCACCTGCTGGTCGATCACATCGGCAGCGGAATCGCGAGCTTCGGTAAGCACTTCGATCGCGCTACGATAGTTCTTCAGGTACTCCTGGCCGAAATCCTGAGCCAGTTTGGCCTGGCTGCTCACCAGTTCCTGGTAGCCCTTGGCCTTGGTCATGGCTTCCACGCCCTTGGCGTTGGTTTCCATCATGGTGTTGGTCAGGTCGAGCTGCTGCTGGAACAGCCGCTCGCTGGCACGCATGTTGATTTCGCCCAGCTTGCGCATGGACTCGAAAACGCCCTGAGCCATTTCATTATAGGCATCGATATTCAGGTTTTGCATGATGATCTCTCCGGAAAATGCCACCGTGCCCAGTATGGTGCGGTGCAGCATTGTTGCATTGCAGCATAGGCAAGGTCTTGGTCAATGTCAAGCCCGGCTCCCGGGCTTCGAACCGAACGGTGCAATTCGCTGCGCTCATTGACACCCTACGCCTTTCACCACCAGGGGCGGCCGCCGGCGCCACGGCAGTTAGCTCCGTACCGCGGTGGCAAACCACCGCAGCCCGCAGGCGCTTGCGCTTTCGTCGTCAGGGGTGCAGTGGACCCGGGATCATGAGGGTCCATGGGGAACATCCGCAAAGCGACAGCGGGCTCCGCCGGGGAACGCGGGGCGCACCCCCGCTCGCGACAGGCACGAACCCGGGCTTCTCGGACGGTGAACGGCGGTTCAGACGTCCGGGGATACGGATCAGGGGTTATTTCTTCCGGCGCGGCTGTGCGTCGCGATCGATTCCTCGCAAGCCGGCCGCTCGGAAGAAGCCATCCTGCATTTCCCGCCACATCTCCATGTTGCGCTCGGTCAGTTCGGTCCAGCTGTTCACCGCGTTACCGGGGATCAGTTGGTCCAGTTGCGACTGCATCTGCTGCTGCTGTTCCGAATAGAGCTTCAGCGTCTGGTCGAGAAAGCTGGAGAATGCATCCTGCAGGGATTCATCGTAGAACCGGATGAATCGGGTCAACATGTCCGTGGTGAACAGCGGGTTACCGCCGGCCTCCTGCTCGGTGATGATCTGAATCAGGATGCTGCGGGTGATGTCCTCCCCGCTT
>JAABSN010000094.1 GCA_011390385.1 Thioalkalivibrio nitratireducens
CCGGTTTATCGAAAGCCTCGCGGATATAGCGCGCGGCACGTTCCTCGGCGTCGCCGCCGATTTCACCGACCATCAGTACCCCGTCGGTCTCCGGATCCTCGGCGAACAGGCGCAGACAATCGATGAAGTCCATTCCCTGAATCGGGTCACCACCGATCCCGATGCAGGTACTCTGACCGAGACCGAGATCACTCGTCTGCTTGACCGCCTCATAGGTGAGCGTACCCGAACGGGAAACGATGCCGACGCGCCCGCGACGGTGAATGTAGCCGGGCATGATGCCGATCTTGCAGGCCTCGGGCGTGATGACACCCGGGCAGTTCGGTCCGACCAGCCGCGCGCCGGTCTGGCCGAGGTACTGCTTCACCCGGATCATGTCGCGCACCGGTATGCCTTCGGTGATGCAGACCACCAGTTCGATACCCGCATCAGCGGCCTCGCAGATGGCATCGGCGGCGAACGCGGCGGGCACGTAGATCATCGTTGCCTGCGCCCCTGCGTCGCGCACCGCCTCGGCAACGGTGTCGAAAACCGGTAGCTCCAGGTGTTCCTGGCCGCCCTTGCCGGGGGTCACGCCACCAACGAGACGGGTGCCATAGGCGATCGCCTGTTCGGAATGAAAGGTCCCCTGCTTGCCGGTAAACCCCTGGCAGATGACCCGGGTATCGCGATCGACGAGGATGCTCATGCGGCAGCCCCCACGGCCGCGCGCGCGGCCTGGTCGAGATCGGCGGCGGCGAGGATATCCAGGCCGCTCGCGGCCAGGGCCGCACGGCCCTCCTCGGCGTTGGTCCCCTCCAGACGTACGATCACCGGGACTTCGACATGGACCTCGCGAATCGCGGCAATGATGCCCTCGGCGATCAGATCGCAGCGCACGATGCCCCCGAAAATGTTCACCAGGACCGCACGCACCGAGGTGTCGGAAAGGATCAGCTTGAACGCGGCGGAGACGCGTTCGATGGTGGTGCCACCGCCGACATCGAGGAAGTTGGCCGGCTGCCCACCATGGTGCTGGATCAGGTCCATCGTGGCCATCGCCAGCCCCGCGCCATTGACCATGCAGCCGATGTTGCCGTCGAGGCGGATGTAGTTCAGGTCGTGTTCCTGCGCGCGTTCCTCCGCCTCGTGCCGCTGTCGCGGATCACGCAATCCGAAGATCTCCCGCTGCCTGTACGCAGCAGAATCGTCGATGACCAGCTTCGCATCGAGCGCCAGCAAGTGGTCATCCATGGTCAGGGCGAGCGGATTGATCTCCAGCAACTGCGCGTCCGACGACTGAAACAGCCGATACGCGTCGCCAACCAGCTTTGCCGCAGCCCTGGCCGGTTCGCCACGCAACCCCAGCACCTGCGCAACGCGACGACCGTGAAACGGCATCACACCGGTCGCCGGATGGATCGGCACCGTAACGACGGCGTCGGGGCGTTCGCGGGCCAGTGTCTCGATATCCATTCCGCCCTCGGCCGAGACCACCATGACCACCGAAGCACGCGCCCGGTCCACGAGCATGCCGAAATAGAATTCGTGGGCAATCGCGGCCGCCGGTTCCATCAGAAGCTGATCGATCGGAAGTCCCTCGGGGCCACTCTGCGCGGTCACCAGGCGTGTACCGAGGAGTTCCGCGGTCACCTTCTCGACCTCGCCCGGGCTGGTCACGCGCACCACGCCTCCCGCCTTGCCGCGGCCACCGCTGTGTACCTGTGCCTTGATCAGCGCCGCCTCGCACTCCAGGCGCTGCCAGGACGCGCGGGATTCTTCCCGCCGGGTAATGAGCTCGGCCGGCGGCACGGGAATGCCTCCGGAGCGGAACAGGGCCTTGGCCTGGAATTCATGCAGGTTCATGCGTCGTGAGCATAACGACCCCCCGGGCCAGCGACAACTGTCCGCGGTCGAGAGGCACGCTTCGAGGCAGGCGGATCCGCGACACAGAGAACGGACTCCGATGGCCCCGAACCACCCCGGACCACAAAACGCTTGGGGTGCCAATGCGCAGAGCGAATTGCGCCGTTCATGACCCGGGGCGCCTGGAAGCCAGAACCGGCGCGGTATCGGTGCGGGCGGTTCGGCCGTGCCTCACGGCGCCCTGCGGACATATTCGAGCCAACGACTGTCCGGCCCCCAGACTGTCGGTGCTAGAATCCGGGAATGAGGATTCTTCTGCTGATCGCCGCCATCGTTGGTTTATTTCTGATCGTGCGCACGCTGCTGCGGAGTACACGCCGGAAGGAACCCGGGCAGCCCGAGCAAGTGAAACAACAGGGGGCCATGGTGCGCTGCGCGCACTGTGGTGTGCATGTACCCCAATTCGAAGCGTACCGGTCCGGACAGCGCATGTACTGCTCGCGCGACCACGCCTTGGCCGATGATTCGGCGCGAGGCGAAGACTGAAAACGGATGGTCGACCAGAACGAACTCTCTCGCTCGCTCTGGCTTATCGCGCTCTACCGCATCTTCGTCGCCTTTTTTCTGCTCTGGCTGGTTACGCTTGCACCGGGCGACCCGGGTTTCGTTCCCACGGCGCCCCTGTCCTACCTGCTCACGTCGGGCGGCTACGCGTTTCTCGCGATCGTTCTCGCCGTTCTCGCGCGCCACGCGCAAAGAGGCGGGCAACGGCGATTGATGATCCGATCCGTCGGCGGAACGCTGGTCGATATCGTCGCCGTCAGCATGATCCTCCTCGCGGCTGGCGGGGTTCAGACCGGTCTCGGCCTGCTACTGATCCCGCCGGTGGCAGCCAACGCAACGATCACCAGTGGCCGCACGAGCCTTTTCATGGCAGCGCTGGCCACTCTGTCCGTACTGATGACCGAATTGATCGTCGGTCCGATACTGCCCTGGTCACTGGAACCGGACCCCACCCAGGCCGGCCTCCTTGGCGCCACCCTGTTCGTCGCGGTACTCCTGACCTGGCGCCTGGCCCAGCGGGCCGGCAGCAGCGAAGCCAGGGTGGTGCGCCAGGAGGCGGATCTCGCGAATCTGGCCGAACTCAACGCCCAGATCATCGCGCGCATGGGTTCCGGCGTCATTGCGGTGGGGCCGGATGGCAACATCCGCAACATCAACGAAACAGCCCGCCGCATGCTGCCGCAACGAGCGGGCACTGCCCTGCGGGACCTCTCGCCATCGCTCGCCGCACTGCTGGACTCCTGGCAGTTCGAGCCGGGACAGTCAGCGCTCCACCAAGTCCCCGGTGACGCGGAACAGGCGGAACTGGAAGTACGCCTGGCCCCGTTGGGCGTCAAGGGCGAACAGGGGACATTGCTGATCCTGGAAAACGCGGCGGAGATCAAACGCCGTGCCCATGCCGCGAAGTTGCAGTCGATCGGCCGGCTCACAGCAAGTATCGCCCACGAAATCCGCAATCCACTGGGTGCCATCAGCCACAGCGCCCAACTGCTGGCGGAATCGCCCAACCTGAACAAGGCCGATCAGCGGCTGCTCAGTATCCTTCAGAAACAGAGTCATCGTGTCGACGAGGTCATTCGCAACGTCCTCAATCTCTCGCGAGGGCGAAGCGCCGAGCGCCAGTTATTGAATCTCGAGGAACGGCTGCTGCGCTTCGCCGCGGACTTCTGTGCGGCGCAGCAGATCCCGCATTCCAGTCTGCGCATCAGCGTGTCTCCGAAGGACTCCCAGGTGCTGTTCGATCCTTCCCATCTGAGCCAGGTCCTCTGGAACCTGTGCATGAATGCCCGTCTCCACGCGGGGCACGATCGGCCCGACAGTCCGCCGATCGTCCTCCGTGGAGGGGCCGGTCAGATCCGGCAAACGGTGAGCCTGGACGTGATCGACCGTGGACCCGGGGTACCAATCGAGCGACAGGACGACCTGTTCGAACCCTTTGCCTCGAATGCGTCTACCGGCACCGGGCTCGGCCTGTACCTCGCGCGCCTGCTCTGCGAGGACAATGGCGCTTCCATTGACTACGTGAACCAACCGCATGGTGGATGCTTTCGAATTCTGTTCGGCCCCGTAAACGGCCCACCACCGGATGACGGCGCGAAGTAGGATGCGGTGAGGCAAGGCCGAACCGCACCGATACCATGTTCACCCCGTCCCACAAGCACTCCGGGCCTCGAACGGTGCAATTCGCTGCGCTCTTGGGCACCCCGTGCCTTTCGTCATCACGGGTGTCGCCTGGCCATGAGCGTTAGAATCACGCCCGTACGGCAGCGATCTTTCCCGCGGAAACCCGAGGACGTCTGATGAGCATCAAGCGCGTGCTGGTCGTCGATGATGAGCCGGATATCTGTGAGCTTCTGGAAATCACCCTGCAGCGCATGGGCATCGAAACCGTCAGTTCGCAGAGACTGAAGCGCGCGATGGCCCTGGTACACGAACAGAGCTTCGATCTCTGCCTGACCGATATGCGCATGCCCGACGGTGACGGGCTCGAACTGGTGGAATACATTCAGGAACATTGCCCGGAACTGCCGGTCGCGGTCATCACCGCCCATGGCAGCATCGATACCGCGGTGCGGGCACTGCAACTCGGCGCCTTCGATTTCGTCACCAAGCCGGTCGACCTGCAGCTTCTGCGACGTCTGATCGAGACGGCACTTCGTCTGGCCAAACCCGGGCGGAAAAAACTCCCGGAAACCCCGGGAAGCACGGGCGGAGACGAGCTGAGCCCGTTGCTTGGAAGATCCGCAGCGATGCGGGAGTTGCGGGCAAAGATTGCCAAGCTTGCGCGCAGCCAGGCTCCGGTCATCATCCTCGGGGAATCAGGTTCCGGGAAGGAACTCGTCGCCCGGGAGATTCACCGCCTCGGCGCCCGGGCTGAACAGCCGTTCGTACCCGTGAATTGCGGGGCGATCCCCTCCGAACTGATGGAAAGCGAATTCTTCGGGCATCAAAGGGGCGCCTTCACGGGCGCCGTTCAGAACAAGGTCGGGCTGTTCCGGGAAGCGCATGGTGGAACGCTTTTTCTCGACGAGGTTGGCGAGCTGCCGCTGGCCCTTCAGGTCAAATTGCTGCGCGCATTGCAGGAGCGAGCCATCAAGCCGGTCGGGGCAACCCGTGAGGAAATTGTGGATGTGCGCATCCTTTCGGCAACGCACAAGGAACTCGGCGAGGAAGTGGATCAGGGCCGTTTTCGGCAGGATCTCTATTATCGGCTGAATGTTGTCGAGGTCCGGGTTCCGTCGTTGCGCGAGCGTCCCGAGGACATCCGGGAACTCGCCCCGCGCATCCTGGAACGGATCGCAGACCGCTGGCAGCTCGAGCGCCTTTCACTCTCCCCCGCGGCGGTGCAACGCCTTACTGAATACTCTTTTCCAGGGAACGTCAGGGAGCTCGAGAACATCCTGGAACGCGCCGCGGTGATGGTCGACGACGCGGTGATCGACGCGGACGCCCTGGCCTTTCCCGATTGCGGACACAATGGCCGGCCCGCTGGCTCGCCGGTGGGGCTCGATGACCAACTCGCGGAGCAGGAACGCAAGGCATTGGAGGAGGCACTGGCGCAAAGCGGTGGCAACCGGACAGCCGCGGCACGTGCACTCGGCATCAGCTTCCGGCAGATTCGCTATCGGCTGAAGAAACTGGGCATCGACTGAACATGACCGATTCCCGCAGCATCGCATCGAGTTCGAACAACGGGAGCCCGACCACGTTGGTGTATGAGCCTGCCAGAAACCGGACGAAAGCCGCTGCACGGCCCTGAATCGCATAGGCGCCGGCTTTCCCCATTGGCTCCCCTGTCGCGAGATACGCGTCGATTTCATCGGGCGCGATGTCACGCATCCAGACGCGTGTTCTGACCACCCGCTCGCGTGGGGCAAAACCGTGCCGGACCAGTGCCAGACCGCTGTAAACGGTATGAGGCCGTCCTGACAGCCGTTGCAGCATCGACACCGCCTCGGCTGCATCCGCCGGCTTGCCGAGAATCGTATGCCCGAGCACGACGACGGTGTCCGCTCCCAGTACCAACGGATCCGCATCGACCCGCCGGCAGGCAGTCTCTGCCTTCAAGCGCGCCAGACGCTGCACGAGTTCGCGGGGATTCTCGCCCGGCAAGGGCGTCTCGTCGATATCGACCGCCATCACCCTGAACGGCACGCCAAGTTGCGCCAGCAGCTCGCTGCGGCGTGGCGACGCCGATGCAAGCACCAGCGGTTCGTTCATGCGCGATGGTAGGGATGGTTGTGCAGCAGCGACCAGGCGCGGTAGATCTGCTCGGCAACCAGTACCCGCACCAGCATGTGCGGAAACGTGAGCGGCGACAGGGACCATATCCAGTCCGCGCGCTTGCGTACCGTGTCGTCGAGACCGGCGGCACCGCCAATGACGAGGGTCACGTCGCGCCCCGATTGCTGCCAATTCGCAAGGCGCCGGGCCAGCTCGCTCGTGTCCACGACGTGCCCGGCTTCGTCCAGAACCACCAGCAGTGCCTGCTCGGGGACTGCCGCCAGAAGCGCCTGCCCTTCAACTCTCCGCAGCGTGGATGTGTCCATGGCCCGGGAACGGGCGGGGTTGGGCAATGCTTGCAATGTAAGCGCCATGTCCCTGGGCATGCGCCCGGCATACTCTGCAAACCCGGTTTCCACCCAGCCAGGCATGCGTTGGCCAATTGCAAGCAACTGCAGACGCATGGCGTGGTATTCAGTGCCGCATGCGTCGGATCAGCGCGGGGCCGGGAATCGGGTCGCCGTCGGCGCTCTGCGTCGTATCGACACCTGCGTCTTCGGCCAGCCAGAGCTTCTCCAGGTTGTAGAAATCCCGGATCTTGGGCAGCATCACATGCACGATCACGTCGTTCAGATCAACCAGCACCCACTCCTGGCCGTCCTGGCCTTCGACTCCCAGTGGCTGCACCCCGGATTCCTTGGCCTTGATCGCCACGGAGTCTGCGAGCGATTTCACATGCCGGTTCGACGTTCCGCTGGCGATGACCATGAAATCGGCCAATGGCGTCTTTCCGCGCACGTCGAGCACACGGATCTGTTGCCCTTTCATGTCTTCCAGGGCGTGGGTCACGAGATCGACAAGGCTGTCACTTTGCATCAGTTATGTCCTGGAGTCGGATCACTCGGTTTCCTCGTTTGAATTGTGGTAGAAAGCGTGTTCGGTAATGTATTGGCAGACGTCGTCGGGCAGCAGGTAGCGCGCACTGCGACCGGCGCGCAGACAGGCGCGAATGCGGGTCGCGGAAATATCCAGTTGCGTCACGGCCTGGAACAACACCTGGCCCGACGCGCGGGCACGCAGCGCGCGCGGTGAATCCACGACCGACGCGGCATCGAGCCATGTCGCGTCCGCGCGCGTCGCGTCACCGGGCCGTTGCGCGACGACCACGTGGGCCAGTGCCAGGATGTCGCGCCAGCGGTGCCATGTGGGCAGCCCGGCAAAAGCATCCATGCCCATGATCAGCACCAGCGGTGCCGCCGGTCCGATCTCGTCGCGCAGATCGTGGAGCGTATCGACGGTGTAGGAAGGCCCGGGCCGCACGATCTCGCGCGGGTCAACCCGAAACCCCGAAACGCCTGCAATGGCCCGTTCCACCATGGCCAGGCGATGCTCCGCCGGCACCACCGGAGATTGACGGTGTGGTGGTACGTGACTGGGTACGAAGCGCAGTTCGTCCAGGCCGAGCATTTCGTACAGCTCGAGGGCCGGGCGCAGATGCCCGAAGTGTATGGGGTCGAACGTTCCGCCCAGGACGCCAATCACCGGCCCGCTTGCCCTCGGTGTCGGTCAATCAGTGGCGTCACGAGGCCACCGTTCCGCCGGGCCGCATCCGGTATCGGATGGGACTCCAATCAGGCGCACGCCAGTCACGGCGGCGCGCAACGCCAAGTTCAGCCGCCACGAACATGACCGTCACCCAGCACAACGAACTTCTGGGTCGTCAGCCCCTCGAGCCCGACCGGACCACGCGCGTGCAGCTTGTCGGTACTGATACCGATCTCTGCGCCGAGCCCGTATTCGAAACCGTCGGCAAAACGGGTGGAGGCATTGATCATCACCGAACTGGAGTCCACGGCACGCAGGAAGCGCCGCGCTGCAGTCCAGTCCTCGGTAACGATGCTGTCCGTGTGCCGCGACCCAAAGGTATTGATGTGGTCCATCGCCGCAGCCAGGGAATCGACGACTCGAATCGCCAGCACCGGCGCCAGGTATTCCTCCTTCCAGTCGTCCTCGGTGGCCTCGCGAATGCCCGGAAGAATGGATAATGTCCGCTCGCAGCCCCGCAATTCCACCGAATGCCGATCGTACGCGGCCCGGAGCCGCGGCAGGATCTCGGCAGCGCGTTCTGCGTGGATGAGCAGCGTCTCCATGGTATTGCAGGTACCGTAGCGCTGGGTCTTCGCATTGATCGCAATTGCCACCGCCTTGTCGGCATCGGCACGCGCATCGATGTAGACATGGCAGACACCGTCGAGGTGCTTGATGACGGGGATACGCGATTCCCGGCTCACGCGCTCGATCAGCCCCTTGCCTCCGCGCGGCACGATCACGTCGACATGGTCCGACATGCGCAGCAACTCGCCCACGGCGGCCCTGTCGGTGGTGTTGACGATCTGCACCGCGGACCGGGGCAGACCCGTGGCTCCAAGGCCCGCCTGAATGATCTCCGCAAGCGCCCGATTCGAATGCATCGCTTCGGACCCACCACGCAGGATCGTGGCATTGCCCGACTTCAGACACAGTGCGGCAGCATCGATGGTGACATTGGGGCGCGATTCGTAGATGATGCCGATGACTCCCAGCGGCACCCGCATGCGCCCGACCTGGATGCCACTGGGCCGATAGGCGAGATCGGTGATCACCCCTACCGGATCAGGCAGGCTGGCGACCTGGCGGCAACCCTCGACCATTGCATCGATGCGGGCATCGTTCAGCGTCAGCCGATCCAGCATCGCGGCATCCAGTCCGCGGGCGCGGCCCGCTTCGACATCCCGTGCATTGGCTTCGGCCAATGGCTGTCTCTGGTTGACGATGACCTCCGCGATCGCCATCAACGCCGCATTCTTGAGACCCGCCTCGGCTTCCGCAACCTCGCGTGATGCCGCCCGCGCGGCCCTGCCCATCTCCTGCATGTAGGCGGGAACGTCGGTAATCGTGGTTTCAGACGGCACACTGACAGCTTTCATGCGGGCGTTCCCTCCATTCCCTCCAGCGGTCGCCCCGAAAGGGCGGCCACCAAGTTTAGCAAGTGCCTGCCCGGGCTGCCCGATTCCCTGCCCTTGATCACCCGATCCACCTGCGCCGCACGCGCCAGCAGGTCCAGCGCAGCGCCGGCATCAACCCGGTCCAGTGCCTTGCGCAGCGCCGCGGTATCGGTACCCCGGAAACCCTTTCCCGCGTTGCCTTGGGTTTCACCGGCGGCACGTCGCTGTGCCGCCTGTGCGAGCGCCCGGATATCCCGACTGAGCGCCCACAGGATCAGCGGTTCCGGCTGTCCCTCGGCCAGCATCGCGCGCAGCATCCGCAGCGCGCGGGCCGTCTGTCCGGACATCGCGACCGCCGGCAGTTCGAACAGGTTGAACCGGGCCACATCGGCGAGGCCTTCCTGCAGAACCTCGATATCGACATCGGTCACACCCGCCAGCCTGAGCTTCTCGACTTCCTGGCGAGCAGCCAGCAGGTTCCCTTCCACACGCGCCGCCAACAGCGCCAGCGCTTCGGGCCGAATGGTTATTCCGACACGAGCCAGACGCTCGCGAATCCAGGCGCCGAGCCGCGCAGGCGGCACCGGTCGGGCATGCACGACGACCGCGTCACGCTCCAGCGCCTTGAACCACGCGGCACGCCGCAGATCAGTGTCCGGTCGCGGCAGCTGCAGCAGCAGTACCAGATCCGGTGCCGGTTGACCCGCATAGCGTTTCAGGTGCTCGGCTCCCACCCTGCCGGGTTTGCCGGAGGGGAGACGAAGATCGATCAGCCCACGCTCAGCGAACAGCGACCGATCGCGAATCGCAGCCTCGAACACCGACCAGTCGCCGGTGGCGGCAAGGTCGAGTACAGTCCGGGAAGAAAAGCCTGCGGCGCGGGCCGCGGCGCGGATCGCATCGCCTGATTCCAGCGCCTGCAACGGCTCCTCGGCGAGAATGACATAGATGGGTTGCAGGCCACGAGCCAGCACCGCATCGAGCTGTTGCGCATCGAGAGCCAAATCCGGTCCCGATCAGCCGATCAAGTTTCGCGGCCAACGCGGATACCGTCCATCACGGCTCGAACGCGCAGCTGCAGCAGGTTGATCAGGTCACGATCGATCGCCCGCGCAAGTTCCTCCTCGCGGTCCGTGCGGCTGAGCACGGATGCGGCATCGAACAGGTAGACCCGACTCGATTCCAGCCTACCCAGAGACCGGCGCTCGGGGTCACCCGGAACCCGAAGCTCCGTTTCCAGCACTCGCGTCACCTCGTATTCGCTCAGCCGAGCCGCGGAGGTGACCGACAACACCCGCCGTTCCTGCCGCAGCGCCAGCACGATCAGCTCGGCAACGTCAGGAGCTGGGCTCGTCACCACCTCGACTCCCGCCGCGCGAAGGGTCTGAGCGAGCATCAGATACAGGGGTTCGCGCGGGTCCAGCCCGCTGACATGCACGGGACTGAGTTCCGGCGGCCAGTCGGGGGCACCGCGCAACCGGAATCCGCAACCGGCCAGAAATGCAACCGGGAACAACAGTGCCAGGCGTCGTCCAGGGTTCATGAGGGACGCACAACCAGATTCACGAGCCGGCCCGGAACCACAATGGTCTTCAACAATGACTGTCCCTCCAGATGGCGCAAAACATTGGCATCCGCACGTGCGGCTGCTTCGACCGCTTCCTGGCTCGCATCGGCGGGCACCCGGATCTGTGCCCGAAGCTTGCCGTTGACCTGAACCGCGAGAGTCACCTCGTCGACCGCAAGAGCTGCATGGTCGACCTCTGGCCAGGCCGCATCGGCGACCATGCCATGATTCCCCAATGCTTCCCAGAGTGCCTGGGTTACATGCGGAACAATGGGGGCCAGCATCAGCACGATGCCATTCAGGCACTCACGCCGTAACGCCGGCGCACCCGGTTCTGAATCCGGCAGGCGCGCGATCTCGTTCAGCAACTCCATGTTCGCGGCAATCGCGGTATTGAACGTCTGGCGGCGGCCGATATCATCGGTGACCTTGGCAATGGTTTGGTGCAGCTTGCGGCGCAGATCCCGACCCTTGTCGCCGAGGGTTTCCGGGTCAGGATGCACTGCAATCCCACCCATGGTCGCACTTTCGTAGACTTGCCGCCACAGGCGCTTCAGAAACCGATGCGCGCCTTCAACCCCCGAATCCGACCACTCGAGGGAGAGGTCCGGCGGCGCCGCGAACATCGTGAACAGGCGTGCGGTGTCAGCGCCGTAACGGTCGATCAGGGCCTGCGGGTCGACCCCGTTGTTTTTCGACTTGGACATTTTCTCCATGCCCCCGGTCCGCACCGGCTCGCCACTCACGCTCTCGCGCGCGACCGTGGCCCCATCCGCCGCCCGGCTGATCTCGACATCCGCGGGATTGATCCAGTCGCGGCCGCCGTCGGCGCGTTCCCGATAGAAAGTGGGAGCGATGACCATGCCCTGGGTCAGAAGCCGGGTAAAGGGTTCGCTGCTCTGCAGCAGCCCCTCGTCACGCAGCAGCTTGTGGAAAAAGCGGGCATAGAGAAGATGCAGCACCGCATGTTCGACACCGCCCACGTACTGGTCGACCGGCAGCCAGTGGTCGGCACGGGCATCGAGCATGGCTTGGTGATTGTCCGCCGAGCAATACCGGGCGTAGTACCAGGACGATTCGAAGAAGGTATCGAAGGTATCCGTTTCGCGCCGCGCGGGCTTTGCGCATTGCGGACAGCTTACCTCGTAAAAGGACGGCAGCTTGGCCAGCGGTGAGCCCGAACCGTCGGGAACCACGTCTTCCGGCAGAACGACGGGAAGATCCGCCTCCGGTACCGGCACCACGCCGCAATCGTCGCAGTGGATGACCGGAATCGGGCAGCCCCAGTAGCGCTGCCGGGAAATGCCCCAGTCGCGCAGACGGTAGTTGCGGCGGCGCTGTCCCAGACCGCGGGCCTCGAGCGCCCCGGCAATCGCCGCGAATGCCTCTTCGGAAGTCAGCCCACTGAATTCGCCGGATTCAACCAGGCGCCCCCGTTCCGTGAAGGCACACTCCATGATGTTCCACTGCCCGCCGTCCAGCGGTTCGATGACCTGCACGATGGGCAGTCCGTAC
>JAABSN010000095.1 GCA_011390385.1 Thioalkalivibrio nitratireducens
GGTGGATTCGAGGATGACGAGATCGCCGGGCTTGAGCGCGGGCGCGATCGAATGGGCCGCGGATTCGATGAAGGAAAGATCGGGCACGAGGCCGTCATTGCCGGCAAGGAACGGGGTCGGCACCGCGATGAGAAAGGCGTCGGCGGGTTCGGGCACGGTGGTTGCGCGCAGGCTGCCCGCCTCCACGGTGCGGCGCACCGCGTCGTCCAGCCCGGGCTCGACGATGTGGGTCTCGCCTCGGTTGATCGTCTCGACGGTGACCGGGTCGATATCGAGGCCCACCACCTTGACCCCGCGCAGGGCGAAAATCACGGCCGTCGGCAGCCCGATATAGCCAAGGCCGACCATGCAGACCTTGTCAAAGCCCGCCGTCATGCAGCCGCCATCGAATTCGCGAGCGTATCGAGGATGCGCTGCGTCGCCCGTCCGTCGCCGTATGGATTGTGGGCGCAGCTCATTTCGTCATAAGCCGCCCGGTCGCTGAGCAGCCGCAAGGCTTCGTTCACGATCAGCGCGGTATCCGTGCCGACGAGCCGGACGGTGCCCACCTCGACCGCTTCCGGCCGTTCGGTGGTATCGCGCATCAACAGCACGGGCTTGCCGAGCGCCGGCGCTTCCTCCTGGATCCCGCCCGAGTCGGTGATGATGATGTGCGACCGGTTCATCAGCCAGACGAAGGGCAGGTAATCCAAAGGCTCGATCAGGTGGATGTTCCCGGCGCCCCCGAGGATGCGCTGCACCGGTTCGCGGACATTGGGGTTGAGATGCATCGGGTAGACGATATCGACATCGGGGCGCCGCTCCGCGATCTGGCGCAGCGCCTGGCAGATGCGCTCGAACCCGCCACCGAAGCTTTCGCGGCGATGCCCGGTGACGAGCACCACGCGCCGCCCGGGCGCGAGAAAGCCGAATTGCCCGGCCAGCGCCCGCTCGGTGGCCGGGTCGGACCGGATCAGGTCGAGCACCTTGAACAGGGCGTCGATCACCGTGTTGCCGGTCACCGTGATGCGCTCTTCGGGAATGTTTTCGCGCAGAAGGCTGGCGCGGGAGGACGCCGTCGGCGCGAAGTGCAGCGCGGCCAGCGACCCGGCGACCCGCCGGTTGCCTTCCTCGGGCCAGGGAGAATGGATATTGCCGGTTCTGAGCCCGGCCTCCACGTGGCCAACCGGAATACGTGCGTAGAACGCCGCGAGGGTGGCGGCGAGCGTCGTCGCCGTGTCGCCATGCACGAGCACGAAATCGGGGCGGGACCTGGCCAGAACCTCGCGCAACCCGAGCAGGATATCGGAGGTCAGGCCGTAAAGATCCTGCCCCGGCCGCATCACGTCGAGATCGTAATCGGGGGTGATCCCGAACAGGCCGGTGACCTGGTCCAGCATCTCGCGGTGTTGCGCCGTGACGCAGACCTGGTCGTCGAACCGCGGATCGGCGGCAAGCCCGGTGACGACGGGCGCCATCTTGATGGCTTCGGGCCGGGTCCCGAAAACGATCAGAACGCGCATCTTCGGGGTGATCTTCAACAGCTGCATACCGACGTGCTCCCCGCAAATCCATCTCGACCGCCGCGTGCACCTCGATCTTCGAACCGGGAACAACCTTAACGCGATCAACAATGACCAACTGCTACTATGAAACGAGTTACATGGGAAGTACTTGGTGCCGGGGCACGCAAAAAATGCGGGTCTGACGTGCGGTTCGGCTCGGAAAACAGGTCTTGAAGATGTCGAAACTCGGCTCGCCCGGCTTTTCAAGATGGTCAGGGGGCACCTGCCGCCACGTGATGCCACCCCGGCGCACCCGCTGTGCCGGTGTCCGGCAACAGAAGCCGGATTCGTCAGTTTCGTTCTTGAGATCTGGACTTGCCCAGAGGGTCAAAGGGCAAGTGGCGGAGACGAAGGGATTCGAACCCTCGAGACGGTTTCCCGCCTACTCCCTTAGCAGGGGAGCGCCTTCGACCACTCGGCCATCTCTCCGAAACAGGGTGCAAAGGATACGGGGTTGCGGCCGAAATGAAAAGGCCGGCAGGGTATCTCGAGACTACATGGGCTCTGCCCGGTACGCTATTGCCTGCCACCCGATTCCCGGCACATGCCAATGTCAGCCGCCGGAATCGTTCTTGTCCGGAACTGCCGCTGGATCCATGTTTTCGCGCTGGATCCGTTCGAAGATCTCCTCGCGATGTACCGCGACGTCCTGCGGGGCATTGATACCAATGCGAACCTGGTTGCCTTTGACCCCAAGGACGGTGACGGAGATATCCTCACCAATCATCAGGGTCTCGCCCACGCGTCGAGTCAAAATAAGCATTCCTTTCTCCACACTACCTGTGTCGGACGGTATCGGTCGCCCGGTTGCCGTTGATTGACCGCTGGCCTTCTGTCGCGGTTAGGTGGCTAGTTGACCTTCGGGTTCTCGTTCAAGTTCAAAGGCATCGTGGAGCGCTCGGACGCCAAGCTCCAGATACTTCTCATCCACCACGACCGAAATCTTGATCTCTGAAGTCGAGATCATTCGAATGTTGATTGCCTCGTTCGCCAATGCCTTGAACATGCGGCTCGCGATGCCTGCATGAGACCGCATCCCGACGCCAACGACCGAGATCTTGGCAATCCTGGTATCCCCGGAAACTTTCCGTGCGCCCAGGCCTTCGGCCACCCTGCGCAGGACCTCCATCGCCTTTTCGTAGTCATTACGGTTGACCGTGAAGGTGAAGTCGGTCGTTCCGTCCCCACCGATATTCTGAACGATCATGTCGACTTCAATGTTCGCGTCTGCGATCGGACCCAGAATTCCGTAGGCGATGCCGGGTTGATCCGGGACTCCCTGGATCGTCAGCTGCGCTTCGTTCTGGTTGAACGCGATACCTGCCACCAATGCCTGTTCCACGCGTTCCTCCTCGGTTGCGATCAGTGTCCCCGGCCCATCTTCGAAGGAAGAGAGAACCCGTAACGGGACGTTGTATTTGCCAGCAAATTCCACCGAGCGGATCTGCAACACCTTGGAACCGAGGCTGGCCATCTCGAGCATCTCCTCGAATGTGATGCGCTCGAGGCGTCGGGCATTTTTCACGACCCGTGGATCGGTGGTGTATACACCGTCGACATCGGTATAGATGCGGCACTCTCCGGCCTTGAGAGCGGCAGCCAGAGCCACAGCGGTTGTATCGGAGCCGCCGCGCCCGAGGGTGGTGATGGCACCTTCTTCATCCACTCCCTGAAATCCGGCTACGACAACCACACGACCGGCGTCCAGGTCGCTCCGGATCCGTGCATCGTCGATGCTGCGGATCCGAGCCTTGTTGTGCATGCTGTCGGTCAGAATCCGCACTTGTCCGCCGGTATAGGAGCGTGCGGGGCAGCCACGTGCCTCCAGAGCCATCGATAGCAGGGCAATCGTCACCTGTTCCCCGGTCGAGAGCAGGACATCAAGTTCTCGACCCTCGGATCGCGGCTGAATCTCGCGGGCGAGCCCGAGCAGACGATCAGTCTCGCCGCTCATCGCCGATACGACCACGACCACCGAGTAACCGTCGGCGCGCAAGCGCAGGATGCGCTCAGCGACGTTTCCGATGCGTTCGGGGCTACCGACGGAGGTTCCGCCAAACTTCAGTACCAGCAAGGACATGGGTGTCGCTAGGCTCCGATGTGCGCCGGCTCGGATAAAATGGGCACACGAATAGGGTGGGCTGAACAATCCGGATGGGTAATTACACCCATTGTAAACGTCCCGGTCGTCTGTTTCACATACCCATCACGGTTGGATGCGTTCCCGAACCCAGGATTCTACCGAGGCAAGTGCCGCAGCAAGGTTATCAGGATTCTGGCCGCCCGCCATGGCCATATCGGGACGGCCACCGCCTCGACCGCCCACCTGTCCGGCAACGAAGCCCACGAGATCCCCTGCCTTGATCAGGTCGGTTTCACCCTTGGTCACACCAGCCACCAGGCTGACCTTGCCTTCGGCCGTGACAGTTCCCAGTACCACGACCCCGGCCCCCAGTTTCTGTTTCAATTGATCGACCATGTCGCGCAGCGACTTCGGTTCGACACCGGGTACTTCGGCGGCAAGCACCTTGACGCGGCCGAGGCCCACGGCCTGGCTGGCGAGGTCGCTACCGGCCTGGCTTGCCAGGCGTGCGCGCAGTGCGTCGAGTTCGCGTTCCAGATCGCGGTTACGTTCGAGAAGCGCCTGCACCTTGTCGGGTACCTCCACCCGGCTGCTGCGCACCAGACCGGCAATATCGTCCAGCAAACTCACCTGTTGATCGACCCAGGCCAGCGCCACCGTGCCGGCCACGGCCTCGATGCGTCGGATTCCGGCCGCAACCCCGCTCTCCGACACGATGCGGAAGGGTCCGATATCCCCGGTGCGTTCGACGTGGGTGCCGCCGCACAACTCGGTGGACGAACCGATATTCAGTACCCGAACTTGCGCACCGTATTTTTCGCCAAAAAGCGCGACCGCGCCGGAGGAAAGTGCCGTATCGATATCCATCAACCGGGTATCCGTCGCGTGGTTGGCGAGGATCTCCTCGTTGACCTGCGACTCGATGCTGCGCAACTGCTTCGGCGTGACGGGTTCGAAATGGGCGAAATCGAATCGCAGCCGTTCGGCATCGACCAGCGAGCCCTTTTGCTGGATGTGCGGACCGAGTTGGTCCCGCAGTGCCTTGTGCAGAAGATGCGTGGCGGAGTGGTGGCGGCGGATGGCATCGCGCCGGGGTCCAGCCACCGACGCGTGGACCTGCATACCGGTCAGGATGCGGCCAGCCCTCAGGTGACCGATGTGCAGATGGGCATCACCCTGCTTTCGAGTATCGTGAACGTCGAAACGCATACCGGACGCCATCAGCGAACCGATATCGCCGACCTGCCCACCCGATTCGGCATAAAAGGGAGTCCGGTCAAGGACTACGACCCCCTTCTCTCCCAGTTCCAGGGCATCCACCGGTTCGCCGTCCCGCAACAGGGCAACGACGTGTCCATCGTCGTCCAGTCGTTCGTACCCGGTAAACTCGGTTACCGTGCTGAGTTCGTGTGCATTCGCGGCATCCATGCTGAAGTGGCTGGCGGCACGTGCCCGGCGGCGCTGGGCATTCATGGCCTGTTCGAAACCCTCGAGATCAAGATCCAGACCGCGTTCGCGAGCAATGTCACCGGTCAGGTCCACGGGGAAACCGTAGGTGTCGTACAGGAGGAAGATGGTCTCGCCGGGAATCGTGGAGCCGGTCAGACGGCCCAGGTCGTCCTCGAGGATACGGACCCCTTTTTCAAGAGTTTCATGGAACTTCGTCTCCTCTTTTCTGAGGATATGCTGAAGATGTTCCCGTCCCTGGTCCAACTCCGGGTAGGCATCGCCCATCACCGACGCCAAGGCCGGGATGAGGCGGTGCAGGAACGGTTCGTCGCAACCGAGCTTGTGCCCGTGCCGTGCCGCGCGACGGATGACCCGACGCAACACGTAGCCCCTGCCCTCGTTTCCGGGCATCACACCGTCGTTGATCAGGAACGCGATCGAGCGAATGTGATCGGCGATGACCCGAAGTGATGCGGATTCGAGATCCCGGGTTCCGACGGTCTCGGCCGCCGCCTGAATCAGGTCGCGGAAAAGGTCGATCTCGTAGTTCGAATGAACGCCCTGCAGCACCGCGGCAAGCCTTTCGAGACCCATGCCGGTGTCAACGGACGGATGCGGCAGCGGAGTGAGAACGCCCGCATCGTCCCGGTCATATTGCATGAAGACGAGATTCCAGATCTCGATGTAGCGGTCACCGTCCTCTTCGGGTGTGCCCGGCAGTCCTCCTTGCACGTCCGGCCCATGGTCGTAAAAGACCTCGGTACTCGGCCCACAGGGTCCGGTATCCCCCATCTGCCAGAAATTGTCCGACCCGCCCCCGGGCTTGTCGCCGATCCGTATCACCCGTTCCTCGGGCAGTCCGATCTCGTTCACCCAGATCGAGTAGGCATCGTCATCCGTTTCGTACACGGTGACCCAGAGTTTTTCCTTCGGGATGGCAATGGTATCGGTGAGGAATTCCCATGCGTAGGCAATCGCTTCGTGCTTGAAATAATCGCCGAAGCTGAAATTGCCGAGCATCTCGAAAAAGGTGTGATGGCGGGCGGTGTAGCCCACGTTTTCGAGGTCGTTATGCTTGCCTCCGGCGCGAACGCAACGTTGACTGGTTGCGGCACGGGTATAGGGACGCTGCTCCCGCCCGAGGAACACCTCCTTGAATTGAACCATGCCGGAATTGGTGAACAGCAAGGTGGGATCATTGCCCGGCACCAGCGGGCTGGAGGGGACTTCAACGTGACCCTTGCGGATGAAGAAGTCGAGAAAACTCCGGCGAATGTCGGCGCTTTTCATGGAAATCCGATACGTGTGTTGCGGAAACGCACAGAGTACCACGCAGATGCAACACTTGCGCGCATTTCACCCCGGTTCATGGCCGCTTTCCCTCCATCGCGCGACCGCCGCGCGGGCTACCTCGGCGGTGAAGCCGCGCTGCGTCAGATAGCGCAGAATCCGCGCTCTTTCCGAAGCCGTTTGCGGTGGCTGCGCGAAATGCCGTTGCATCTGCACCCAGGCCTGCTCGTACCAGTCGACGTCAAGATCATCAATGGCCGCATCGATGACCGTACGTTCCAGACCGTGCTGACTGAGCTCCGCGTGAATGCGCAGACCACCGTAGCCTTGAGCCGTACGATGCCGGGCCAGTGATCCGGCGAAGCGATGATCGCTGAGGTATCCCGCTTCGCGCAATCGTTCAAGCCCGGGCTCGATCGACCCATTGCTGAACCCACGCTCCTTCAGTTTGCGGGTCAGTTCGGAAGTGCTGTGCTCGCGGCGCGCGAGGAGCCGCACCGCCGCAGCGCAGACTTCCTCGGGATCATCCTTCGGCGGTTGCCTTTTCGGCACTGACATTCTGCCGCGATGGGAGATAAAGCGCCCGCAATTTCTGTTCGATCTCGTCCGCGAGTTCGGGATGTTCCTTCAGAAACTGTCTTGCGTTTTCCTTGCCCTGGCCAATGCGTTCGCTGTTGTAGCTGTACCACGCTCCGGCCTTGTCGATCAGCCTCTCCTTCACGCCCAACTCGATGACTTCGCCCAGGCGCGAAATGCCTTCGCCGTAGAGAATCTCGAAATGGGCCTCCTTGAACGGTGGTGCCATCTTGTTCTTCACGACCTTTACACGTGTTTCGTTGCCGATCACCTCATCGCCACGCTTGATCGCCCCGATCCGACGAATGTCCATACGGACGGAAGCGTAGAACTTCAGGGCATTGCCACCGGTCGTCGTTTCAGGGCTTCCGAACATGACTCCGATTTTCATGCGGATCTGGTTGATGAAAATCACCAGGGTATTGGAACGCTGGATGTTTGCGGTCAGCTTTCTCAGCGCCTGTGACATCAAACGTGCCTGAAGGCCAACGTGAGCATCGCCCATCTCGCCCTCGATCTCTGCCTTCGGTGTCAGCGCTGCGACCGAGTCCACGACAACGACATCCACCGCCCCACTGCGCACCAGCATGTCGGCGATTTCCAGTGCCTGTTCCCCGGTATCGGGCTGCGAAATCAGCAATTCGTCGACCTTGACCCCGAGTTTCTGGGCATAAGCCGGATCGAGGGCGTGTTCGGCATCGATGAACGCCGCGGTTCCGCCCAGTTTCTGGCATTCTGCAACCACGTGCAGCGTCAGCGTGGTCTTGCCCGAGGACTCGGGCCCGTAGATCTCGACGACGCGCCCGCGCGGGACACCGCCGATCCCCAGAGCCACGTCCAGCGCCAGCGAGCCGGTGGAAATGACCTCGACATCACGCACGGCGGTTCCGTCGCCCATGCGCATTACCGCACCCTTGCCGAACTGCCTCTCGATTTGTCCGAGCGCAGCGGCAAGCGCCTTCTTGCGATTCTCGTCCACACTATCCTCCTTGGTGGTTTTCGGCCGACCCGACCGGTGTGCGAGTATCCCATAAGGGGCTGATCGAGCCCAAGCGCCTCCATGGACCATCCGGTCCCTCACGGAGGAATCCGACTGTCCGGTCCGAGTTCGTGATCGAGCAACTGCCGAAGCCCCCAGAGGACGGCAGCTTGCCTCACCTGTCCACGATTGCCCGCAAACCGTTGCTCTGCCGTGCGACATCCGCCACTGCGAGTGGCCCAACCGAACCAGACCAGTCCGACCGGCTTCTCGGCGCTACCTCCCCCTGGACCCGCAATTCCGGTAACCGCAATGGCAACGTGTGCCGTACTGTGTTCCAGCGCGCCTCGCGCCATGGCTGCGGCAACCTCCGCGCTGACGGCGCCCGAGCGCTGGATCAAATCCGATGGAACACCCAAAAGGCTGGCCTTCGATTCGTTGCTGTAGGTGACCCAGCCACACTCGAACCATTGCGAACTTCCAGGGGTTTCCGTCAGTGCGTGCGCGATGCCGCCTCCTGTGCAGGATTCCGCGGTGCACAGCCGCCATCCGCGGGCAAGCAGCGACTCCCCCGTCGCCTGAGCGACCGCCGTGATGGACGCCGGCACGGGTTCGCGGATCGTGGTGGGCTGTGTTGTCGACTCGTGACTAGTCAAGATACTCGACCGTCACCTCACGCAGCGCCCAATCGCCGCCAGCATTGATCAGTGAAAACCCATCGAAATCGCCGGACCATTCGCGATCGACCGCTTCGATCAGTGTTTCCCCGCTGTGGCTTACCGTCATCCGGCCATCGACATCGCGGGTCCACTCGAGCAAGCGCGGGCTTCCTTCATCGAGCTGGAACCGGGAACTGCCGAGTACCGAAGCGCCACTCTGGTCGACGAACTGAAGCTGCAAGGGACGCGACTGATCCGAGCGATAGACCAGACGATAACCGTGATTCAGATCACGCTCGAAATAGGGTCCGAACTGGATATTGCCATGGCTTTGCGATGAGCCCGAGAGTTCCGCGACGATCCGGAAACCGGGTGCGATCCGGGTTGGCACGTAGGCAGCGGCCGCCGTCTGCTGCCCCGGCAGAGCCATTCCGAGCTGTTCCTGGAAGATACTCCCCAGAATCTGGCGACCAATGTCTTCAGGCTGATCCGACGGCGGGGCAACGGATGAACTCAGCCCCCCGTTCCGCACAGTGAAGCGACCGGAGGCGATGCGCCAGGCGGGATCCCTCGTGAAATCACCGTCGGAGAAGTTGTCCTGCAACGCGACCCGGTATTCGGGTTCCAGTACCGGGGGTGCTTCCGGCTCAGCGTCCAGGACACCAAGGCGCTCCCGCGTCCACTGGGTCAATCGCCCTGTTGGCTCGAGACCGCTGTCCCTCTGAAACCGCTCGATCGCCGACCGGCTCAGGGGGCTCAGCACACCATCCGGTGGCCCTGCGTTGTATCCGCGAGCATTCAATGCGCGTTGTGCCTCGGCGCGTTCCTCGCGCGTCAACTGCAGGTCCTGCATCCTGTGGTCATCATCGACCGAGCGCATTTCATCCAGCAGCGCCTGGCTTGGTTCACCGGTAACCGCCAACCCGCTCCCGCGTTGATAGTCGCGGATGGCTTCCCGGGTGGCCTGGTTCATCTCGCCCCCGAGCCCGGGGATCGAGTATCCCCGCCGCCGGAGTTCCCGCTGGATCCCGGTGACCATGTCGGCGCTCTCGCCTGATGGCGGCCTGCTGAATCCGGGTTGGGCCGGAAATCGCGGTGCCACCTCGACTGGGCCTGGCGGCTGCTGAAGCTGTGCCGTTGCCTGCACATGGTTGAGCAGTGCCGCCGAAGCCTCGCCGTCCTCGAGAAGTCCCTGGCTGCGCTGGTAGGACCGGATCGCGCTGCGGGTGCGGGCTCCCATGATCCCGTCGGCCGGGCCCGCGTCGTATCCAAGCCGATTCAATTCCTGCTGGAGTGTCCGGACCACGGAGGCGCTTGGACTCGAGACCAGCGACGGAAGGGTTGCGCTACCCCAAGGTGGCGTCTGTGGCTGAGCCTGCGCGGCGCTCGTGAACGCTGCGCACGAAGCAAGCCCGATCAATGCCATCCGAAACACGAGACGTCTGATGGACACTGGCGCTGCCTTCGAAAGACCGAATGCGCTGCCGGAGAAAGCGATGTACCTGTACGATGCTGCGGTCGCCATGGAAACTCTCCCGTGAGTTTTGCAAAGAGCATAGGCCCCTGGACAATGCCGGGCAACGATACATGTTGTACAGGCAGTCGCTCCGATACCGTCGCCCGTAAGTGTCTGCGACACCGCTCCGGTGGATATCCCGCCACTGCCTTATACTTCCGGTTTTGCCTCTTGCGTGCGCCATGGACCCGTTGTCAGCCCACACCCCGATGATGCAGCAGTATCTGCGCATCAAGGCCGAGCATGCGGATACGCTGCTTCTGTATCGCATGGGCGATTTCTATGAATTGTTCTACGACGACGCTCAGCGTGCCGCGCAACTGCTCGACATCACGCTGACCCGACGCGGCGAGTCCGCGGGCCAACCCATCCCGATGGCCGGCATTCCCGTGCATACCCTGGAAAGCTATCTGGCGCGGCTCCTCAGGAAAGGCGAGGCAGTGGCGATCTGCGAGCAGACCGGCGAGGTGGGTAGCGGCAAGGGACCGGTACACCGAGAGGTCGTGCGCATCGTGACCCCCGGAACGATTTCCGAAGAGGCACTGCTCGACGCCCGCGAGACCAACCTGATCGTGGCAATCTGCCCGGCGCCCGAAACCAAGGCGACGGCTCCGGTTGGGCTGGGTGTCCTGGAGTTTGCCAGTGGCCGTTTCAGTGTCACCGAAGTCACCGCCGGCGAGCCGCTCACAGCCGAGCTGGCACGCCTGAACCCGGTCGAGTGCCTGGTTCCGGAGAGCTTTGCGACCGGTTTTCCCGAGAGCCAACGGCTACCGGACTGGCACTTCGATCCGGTGTCCGCACGGCGGATCCTGACCGCGCATTTCCGGACCCGGGATCTCTCCGGCTTCGGGTGCGACGACCTCCCCCTGGGTCTCGCGGCCGCTGGTGCGCTCCTGTCCTACGTGCAGAACCGTTACCGCGGCGAACTGGGCCACATCACCGGGCTCAGTCGGGAAACGCGTGGGAGTGTGCTGCAACTGGACGCAGTAACCCGACAGAATCTGGAACTGCACCGGACCCTCTCGGGCCGACGCGAAGGCAGTCTGATCGCGTTGCTCGATAATACCCGTACCGCCATGGGGTCGCGGCTCCTGGGCCGCTGGCTGAATCAGCCCTTGCGCGACCGCGACCGCATTCGGGAACGGCATGGCGTCGTGCAGGACATCCTGGATCGGAGCCTGCAACGGGATTTGCGTCGGCAACTCTCCGGGCTCGCCGATTGCGAGCGCATCATCAGCCGCATTGCACTGGGTAGTGCCCGGCCCAGGGATCTGGTCGCCCTGCTCCACGGCCTGCAACGGCTCCCTGAGCTGTATGAGTCGCTTCCTGCACTGGACACGACAGTATTGGTTGCGGACATTCGTGCCCGACTGATACCCCGCGACGGACTTTCCGGTTTGCTCGAACAGGCCCTGACGGACGAACCTCCGTTGCGAGTCAACGACGGTGGCGTGATCCGCCCGGGCTTCGACGCAGAACTGGATCGGCTCAGGGGCTTGGAGGCCGATGCGGACCAGTTTCTTCGGGATCTGGAGGCGCGCGAGCGCGAGGCAACGGGCCTGACGCAATTGCGCGTTGCCTACAACCGTGTTCATGGCTACTACATCGAAATCGCCCGCAGTCTGTCCGATCAGGTCCCGGCACGCTTCGTCCGGCGCCAGACATTGAAGAACGCCGAGCGTTACACCTCGGAGGAACTGAAGCAATTCGAGGACGAAATCCTCTCGGCCCGGGACCGTGCACTCAACCTCGAACGCGAACTGTTCGAACGTCTCCTCGGTAACCTGCGAGGCGGGATCGAGACCCTGCGCGAGTTCTCCGACGCGGTGGCTGAGCTGGACGCTTTCTGCACACTGGCCGATACGGCTGAGCGGCTTGACTGGGTGTGCCCGGTGATGGTCAGCGAACCGGGCGTTTTCATCGAAGCGGGCCGGCACCCGGTGGTCGAGGCAGCACTGCAG
>JAABSN010000096.1 GCA_011390385.1 Thioalkalivibrio nitratireducens
CAATGCGTTGGCGCTTGCTGGAATGCGCAGTGCATGCGCCCTCTTCGACGCCCATCGAGTCGGGGATGTGTCCGATGGAATCTTGCTTGCCCGTGGAGTCGAGCACCATGGCATGACCGCTCACGCCGAGCGACGCCTGCAGCGCCTGGCCGCGATCGACCCCGGCCTCACGGGCAACCAGTATTTCGTCAAGAGCACGTCGCCCCGAACGGTCCTCGTGTACCCTGATGCGCTCGGCCTGGACCTCGCCCGGTGCTGTCATCACCTTGCCGCCGCGCTGGAAATACGCCGGGAGAAGGTGACGATGATCGCACACGATCCTTGCAGTCCAGCGCTATACATCGCCGGCGGTCGGCACGCGTTCGATGTCATCGTCATTGCGACCGGTGCCAGTCAGAAAGCCCTCGCCCTCCATCAGCCGATCCCGTCGAGGGTGGCAGGACAGATGACCCGCGTTCGCGCCTTCCTGCCCGGTATGGGAAATCTCGCAGTCACCGGTGGCGGCTATTGCCTTCCTGAACGCGAGGGACAGCACTGGCTGGGCGGTACCTATCGCCGCGCGAGCGAGCGCGTGGGCATACTGGACAGCGACAATCTGGAAAACCTCCGGAAGTTATCCTGGCTGGATCCGTCGCTGAAAGACGTCGACGGAATCCCGGTGACTGCCGCCTGGTCCGGAATCCGGGCCGTGTTTCCGGACCGTTTCCCGATGGTTGGCGCATTGAGCGCGATAGAGGCCTCCGGCGATTCCGGGCACATTCACGACTGCGAAGGCGATCGCCGCCAGAATGTTTTTCTCAACCTCGGATATGGTTCGCGCGGCCTTTTGTATGCGCCGCTGGCTGCCCAGATCCTTGCTGACCGTATCTGCGGCCTTCCCGAACCGTTGCCTGACGTCCTCAGCCGGTTGTTTTCACCACAGCGATTCGAGCCTTTCAGCTCATCACGCACCCAGTCTCCCGAGAAGACACCATAAAGAGGTTGCCTGGCTGGCATACCCTGGAAACGCGGCTTGCTTGGCAACAACATGAAGGAGGAGAAAACAACTGCCAACAGCGGCCGGATTCCTCCCGGCAACCGTCTTTTCGATGATAATGCGTCTTATCCGCATGTCAAGCCGACGGGCCGAACTCGAACCACAGCACGCCGCATCCTCGTGAAAATCGCCGGCAAGCCTGCGCAGATCATGCTTGACTATTGAACACGAATGATTATCATAAGCGTACCTTGTTTTTGACCATGTTTGGATAACGCGATCCGCTGAGTCCAGCATCCGCTGCACGATGCCGCCACGGCATGCAGCCGCATGGTTTAAAAGGCCGCCACCCAGCCCCCGGCATTCGCCGAACCCGCCAGGTAGCACACATCCGTGATGCATACTGCGGTGGCACGTTGGCGCCTGGATTCGCTCATGCCCCCGCCCTGTAACTGGAAACCGCGTTCAGCGGTCGGGAGTTGGCATGTTTCGAATCGGGCCTTCACTGCTCACTTGTCTGCTGGCCAGCATCTTGATGCCCTTGGCCTCTGCGCAGGTGGACCACACTCCTCGCAATTTCCCCGAGACCTCGCCCACGCGCCTTCAGCCCGTGGTGGTCACCGGGACCCGCACTGAACGCCTGCTCGACGACGTACCGGTCCGGACCCAGGTCATCGACAGCGCAACCATCGAAAGGCAACAGGCTCGCGACCTCGCGGATGCGTTGCGCCTGCTGCCCGGGGTTTATCTGCGCACGATCCATGGCAAGCAAGGTCAGGAAGTCTGGATGCAAGGGCTCGACAGCGACCGCATACTGGTCCTGATCGACGGCATCCCCGCGATCGCCTCGACCGGCAGTACCGTGGACCTCACGCAGATCATGGTCGCCGATGTCGAGCGCATCGAGATCGTTCGTGGCGCCACCTCCGCGCTCTACGGATCCTCTGCGATGGGCGGGATCATCAACGTGATCACGCGTCGCCCAGGCGCCCTCGCCTATCGACTGCAGGCCGAACTGGGCGCCTACGATTCGCGTGGCGACGGCAACCCGCCCCACGGTGGCCATCTGCTCGGGCACTGGAGTCGCGGTGGTGACAGATTCTCCGCCGACATCACCGGAGACTGGCGCCGGGACGACGGGTTCTCGCTGGACCCTGATCGTTTCGCCCAGGACATCCACGGCATCGAGCATCTCAATCTGTCCGCCCGCGGCGCCTGGCACATTTCGCCGCAAACCGCCCTGAGTCTGCGCCCGACATGGCTGCGGGAGGAAAAGTCGCAAAGGATATCCGTATCTCTGCCCGGCGGGCTCGAAGGTCGCCGAGTCAAGAAGGAGACCGTCCGCCAACCCGGGCTCGTCGCCGACCTGACCCACGCCACGGGGTCCGCTGGCGACTTGCGTCTGACCGGGTCCTGGTCCCGCTTCGAAAACACCACCTCCGAACATTCCGTCTCCGGTGCACCGCTGACCCAGCGCGACGCGACGATTGTTTCGCAACGCCTGGAAGGCCAATGGAGTACCTGGTGGGGCGATCGTCACTGGCTGACGCTGGGCGCGGTCACACGCGAAGAACGCCTGGATCAGACCAAGGACAACTGGATCGGTGGCGTGCGCGTCCGCGAAAACGAGATCGAGCCTGGCGCCCGCCACCGGAACCACGAGGTCTTCATCCAGGACAACATTTTTCTGGGCGAGCACCTGGAAATTCTTCCCGGGGTTCGGCTGCAACGAGACAGTGACTTCGGCGGTTTTGTTGCGCCAAGCCTGAACCTGAAACGACGCCTGGATCGCAACGACGGCCGGATCAACCTGCGCGCCGCGCTTGGGCGCGGCTATCGGGTCCCCAATCTCAAGGAACGCTATTTCGAGTTCGATCAGAGCAGTCTGGGTTACATGGTGCTCGGCAATCCCGACCTGCAACCCGAAAAATCAATCAGCCTGCAACTCGGCGCCGAATGGCTGCCGTCGAATAAACGCGCTCCC
Organism: Thioalkalivibrio nitratireducens; assembly: GCA_011390385.1. The sequence goes on from JAABSN010000096.1 coordinate 2,961, forward strand.
AGACTCGACGTCAACCTGTTTCAAAATCAGATCCGTGACCTTATTACCACTGAATTCAATCCCGAGCGCACGGAACGCGAGGGGCTGCAGGTATTCGATTACCGCAACCTGGCTCGCGCCCGAACCTGGGGCGTGGAAACCAACCTCGCCTGGCAACTGCACCCGCAATGGCGATGGGATTTCGGATACACCTGGTTGCAGACAGAAAACCGCGATACTGGCAACGACCTGGCCCGCCGACCGGAGCACCAGATCAAGACCGAGTTGAGCTTTCACCGCAACCGGCTACAGCTTTCAGCCGGGGCCGAGTATCAATCCAGCGAATTCGTCGATAGCGACAACACCACGCGCTCTCCGGCATGGACCCGAGTCCAATTGCGCGCAGCCTGGCAACAGGGGGCCGTTACCTGGCTCGCTGGCATCAACAATGTGTTCGATCAGGTCCCCGAAGCCGGCGACCCTGACGATTTCAGCCCGAAACAGGGCCGTTATGTCTACGCAGGACTGCGCGTGAACGGACCGTTTCTTTCCCGATGAATCCGACTGACAGGAGTATTTTCATGCCCTCGGCAACCCCTTTGCAATTGCTCGCGGCGACCGTTGCCGCCCTTTCCCTCACAGCCTGCGGTGGCGGCTCCAGTGGTGGTGGATCCAATGCGGGTGGTGGGGACGGGCCACCACCCGCCCCGGAACTGCAGTCACTGAACGTCGACGCGACCAACTATAGCGATTATGTCCACGTCAACCTGCACACGGGCCAGATCGTCGAAGTTGCCGCGCAGGCGGAAGCCTCACCCGGGTGGCATATTGCTCTGCGCCGTTTCAATGTGAAACTCAACGGCGGCACCTCAGGGCCGGGGAATGTGGCTGGAGCCCTGATCGGGGCACAGGACGATTTTTACGACGACGGCACACCCATCGCAAGCCGTTTCAGCAACGCAACCGAAGACAGCGAACGACCATTGCTGATGGCCGATTTCGCCGAACCCGATGCGTCCGACTGGGTCAGCGACAGCATCACCACCGTGCTGCGCGGCACCAGCGCAACCGACGGCGGCTGGTATCTCTATAACTTCGCCGACGGGACGATGCTTCCGAACCCGGACCGTGGTTGGCTGCTCCGCTCCGGAGAAGGCAACAGCTACGCGCGAATGCGCATGACCGGGCTTGTCTTTGACACCCGTTCCGGCAATGGCGTCGAGAATTTCCGCTTCGAATTCGATGTGCAACCGGCGGGTGTCGGTCAGTTCACCCACCAGGCAACGTTCGAAGGATCGTTGCCACCCGGGGGCGGCGAAGTCTGCTTCGATTTCGACGCGAACCAGACGGCCGACTGCACCGGCACTGCGTGGGATCTCAAGATCGGCTTTCTGGGGCGGTCGTTTTTCCTGCGCAGCAACGGCGGGGTTAGCGGTGACGGCAATGGCGCCGCGTTCGGGCCGTTCGACTGGGCGACACTTTCCACCTATGCCAGCGCCACCATGGACCCTGGCGGCACCCCACTGGCCGGGCTTTACACCGCGGACAGTTCCAGCGGCATTTTCAGCGAGCAACCCTGGTACGCATACAGCCTCGCGGGCCAGAACCGGCTGTGGCCGAATTACCGCGTCTACCTGATCGACACCGATCGCAACGACGACGACGCGCCGCGCTACGCGCTTCAGATTACGGGTTATTACAACGACGCCGGAATCTCGGGGCACATCCGCCTGCGCTACCGGCCGGTTTCCGCGCCTGAATAAAGCCGCCAACCCACGGCCCGCCGGCCCGCCCCACCCAAGCCGGCGCCAAAACGCAATCTTGGTCAAGGAGATGATAATGGACATGTTTCGCATGGAACCGCCAGCACACAGTCTGCACCAGGCCTGGCATCAACTGCGCCAGCAAAACCCTCGGGTGCGCGCCCGGGACGGAGCACGGCAACTCGGGGTCAGCGAGGGCGAGCTGGTGGCGAGCGGCTGCGGCACGACGACGGTACGCCTGCGCCCGCAGTGGCGACATGTGCTGCAGGCACTCGAACAACTCGGCCCGGTGATGGCATTGACCCGGAACGAACATGCAGTGCACGAGCGCCATGGGGTGTACCGCAACCTCAGGATCTTCGGCAACATGGGTCTCGTGCTGGACCAGGGAATCGACCTGCGTCTGTTCCTCGCACACTGGCACCACGGTTTTGCGGTCTCCGAACCTGCGGCCAACGGGACCCGTCACAGCCTGCAGTTCTTCGACAGCGACGGCAACGCCGTGCACAAGGTCTATACCACCGAAAACAGCCGTGAAGACAGCTTCGAAAGCATCGTGAACCGGTTTCGAAGCCCCGATCAAACACCTGGGCTGACCGTGATCGACAGACCCACCGCCCCACCTGCACAACCCGATGCAGCGGTCGATCAACCGGGTCTGCGTCGCCACTGGGACGCCCTGCAGGATACGCATGACTTCCACGACATGCTCCAGCAGTTCGGCGTCACGCGCATCCAGGCCATGCGGCTTGCGGGGGGCGAACGAGCCATCGAAGTCGACCCGGATGCGCTGCGTGAAGTCCTCGAAAGCGCCCGCGACGCGGACCTGCCCATCATGGTGTTCGTGGGCAACCCAGGCGTCGTACAGATTCACACCGGCGCAATCTCCCGGCTCCACGCGGTCGGCGAGTGGTACAACGTGCTCGATCCCGACTTCAATCTCCACATAAGGCAACCCGCCATCGATAGCGCCTGGATGGTAAAAAAACCCACCGTCGACGGGCCGGTTCACTCGCTGGAACTGTACGACGCCGATGGGCTGCTGATTCTCCAGGTCTTCGGTGCGCGCAAGCCCGGAAAACCCGAAGACCTGGTCTGGCGCTCATTGATCCAATGCCTGAAGCCGTTCCGGAAACGCGCATGAGCCCGGCCAGACGACGCGTACTGCAAGGCCTCCTCGCTCTTTCGGGGTTGGTTTCGGGATTACCGCTGGCGGCTTCCGGATCGGGCCGATTGATCAGTGTCGGTGGGTCCGTGACCGAAACGGTGTTTGCACTCGGTGCCGCCGACCAACTCGTCGGTGTCGATACCAGCAGTATCTACCCGGAATCCGCGCGCGAGTTGCCCAAAGTGGGTTACCAGCGCGTCCTGTCCGCGGAGGGCATCCTGTCCCTGCGTCCGACGCTGTTGCTCAGCGATGAGCAGGCGGGACCGGCAACGGTGATCCAGCAGTTGCGCGCAGCGGGACTACCCGTCCAGACGGTGCCTTCAGCCGCCACGGGTGCGGCTGTGAGCGAGAAGATTCTGGTGATCGGTCGTACTCTGGACCGCGCCGCGCGCGCCGAACAACTGGCCCGAAGGGTTGCGCGCCAACTCCGATCGGTTGCAGTCGCGCTGACGGGTCTGGAGCCGGGGCCAAAAGTGCTGCTTCTGCTTGCCCACGGTCGGGGGTCACCCCTGGGAGCCGGCAGTGATACCCAGGCGGAGGCCATGATCCGTATGGCGGGTGGCCGGAATGCACTGCGGGGATTCCGTGGCTACAAGCCGGTGTCCCCGGAAGCTGTGGTAGCAGCCGCACCGGATGTGATCGTCTTGCCCGAGCAGTCCCTGCAGTCGCTCGGGGGGCTCGACGCGGCCCTGGCTGCATCCGGATTGAGTGCCACTCCCGCAGCGCGGAAGGGTCGGATCGTGGTCCTGGATATGCTGTACCTGCTGGGCATGGGACCACGCACGGGAGACGCGGTGATTGAACTCGCCGCAGCCTTTCACCCCGGACTCGAACCGAGCCTCGACTCGTGACCACGGGCATCTCTTCCGGGGCGCTCGTCACCGCTACAGGCGGCGACCGGTCGCGGCGGGCGCAATGGGCGCTCGTCGGCCTGGCTGCGGGCCTGGTAACGATCGCGACGATCGCCCTGGGTCAGGGCGCATTGCAGGTACCGCCGGGCGACGTTCTCCGCATTCTCGCCAGCGGACTCGGCCTCGTCGACGCGACCGGATCCGATCCGTACCAGACCTATGTGATCCTGCATCTGCGACTGCCTCGCGTGTTGCTGGCGGTCCTGGTGGGCAGTGCCCTGGCGGTCAGCGGCGCGGCACTGCAAGGACTGTTCCGAAACCCGCTGGCCGATCCTGGCCTGGTCGGTGTTTCGGCCGGTGCCGCGCTCGGGGCGGTCAGCGTCATCGTGCTCGGGGCGACAGTCCTCCAGGGGTTCACCACCTTGCTCGGAATCTACACACTGCCGCTCGCGGCATTTCTCGGGGGCCTCGCAGCCACCCTGCTCGTCTATCGGCTGGCCCAGCAGGGTGGCTACACCCCTGTCGCAACCCTGTTGCTTGCCGGCATCGCGATCAACGCTGTCGCGGGTGCCGGTACCGGCCTGTTGACCTTCATTGCCGATGACCAGCAACTGCGCTCGCTGACCTTCTGGACCATGGGCAGCCTGGGCGGGGCCACCTGGGCCAGTGTTGCGGCCGCGGCACCTTTGATCCTGCTACCGATGCTGGCCCTGCCGGTACTGGCGATGGCCTTGAACGCCTTCCTGCTTGGCGAATCGGTCGCCAGACACCTCGGCATCCGAGTCGAACACATCAAGATCCTGGTTGTGGTGCTTACCGCGATGGCGGTCGGAGCCGCGGTCGCCGTCTCGGGCATCATCGGTTTCATCGGACTGGTTGTGCCGCACCTGCTGCGCCTTCTCATCGGCCCGGACCATCGCTACCTGCTTCCGGGCAGCGCCCTGCTGGGCGCGTTATTGCTGCTGCTCGCGGACTTGCTGGCACGCAATATCGTGGCACCGGCCGAACTTCCCATTGGCCTGATTACCGCACTGGTTGGCGGGCCGTTCTTCCTGGCCTTGCTGCTACGCAGACGAGGAATGTATTCATGATCGAAGCTTCCGCAGTGGGTTTGCAGCGCAGTGGCAAGCATCTCCTGAGCAATGCCAACCTCCGGCTGAGTTCCGGCGAGTTCATTGCCATCGTGGGCCCCAATGGTGCCGGCAAGACCAGTCTTCTGCGCGTCCTCAGCGGCGAACAGGCGCCGGACACCGGAACGGTGCAACTCGACGGAACCGACCTGCACCGCTGGTTTCCACGGCTGCTGGCTCGCCGGCGTGCAGTGCTGCCCCAGGAAACCCTGCTGGACTTTCCCCTAACGGCGCTGGAGGTCGTACTCATGGGCAGGATGCCCCATGGGCGCAGTGCCAGAGACCGGCAGTTCGCGATGGAAACACTGCATCAGGCAGACGCCGCGCATCTGGCCCACCGAATCTACCCCACGCTGTCCGGGGGCGAGCGGCAACGGGTGCAACTCGCCCGCGTACTCTGCCAACTCCGGGATGATTCCGCCGCGGGACCGGGTTACCTGCTGCTCGACGAACCGACCGCGGCACTGGACCTTGCACACCAGCACGCGCTGCTTCGTGCCGTGCGGGACCTCGTGCGCAGCGGTTGTGGCGCACTGGCGATCCTGCACGACCTGAACCTGGCCGCCCAATTCGCAGACCGTATCGTGGTGATGGACACGGGCCGCATCGTTGCCGAAGGCGATCCCGAAACCATCCTGCATCCGACGCTCATCCGCGAGGTTTACCACGTCGACAGCATCGTCACGCGGCATCCGTGTCTGGCGGTACCCTATGTAATCCCGCTCCCCGAAACCAGCACCCACTTGCAGAACCGGACCGCCGCCGCCTTCGGGTAGGCGTACTGACAAGGCGCTTGGTCGGCCGCGCGGATAACCCTCAACCGACACATCGTGGGTTCCAGATCATTCGCTACAGGTCATGTTCACTGCCAACGGCAGCGAATGACCTGACGGTCATGGCCGCGCCTACCACCCCGAAACATGAAAGAGGTAGGCGTAGGGTGTCAATGAGCGCAGCGAATTGCAGCGCTCGAGGCCCGGGGCCGGCCGGCGTGGGCTCGGTGCGGTTCGGCTTCGCCTCACGGCACCCTACGCGGTTTCTTTCACGCCAAACAAAGTACTGCCGCCCCGGCAAATCACGCTTCGTGATCCGGGGGGGTTTCTGCACGCTGCACAGGTTCGTTATCCTTGCGCATCACGCATTTCGGACCAACCATGCTCTGCAAAAATCAATCCCGCGCTCCATTGCTTCCGCGCGGCGTCATGCTGAACGCCTATCCGGACAGCATCGGCGCAAAACTCGCTGATCTGGTCGCCTTGCTCAAGCGGCCCGAGTTCAAGGACGCGTTTTCGCTACTCTATGTCCTGCCGACCTTCTTCAATAGCGACCTCGATCGCGGCTTTTCGATCATTGATTACGGGATCAACGAGGAACTGGTGCGGCCGCAGGATCTGGACGATCTCGACCGGCTCGGGATCCTGTTCAAGTTTGACCTCATCCTGAACCATCTTTCGGTGGCGTCGCCACAGTTCCGGGATCTGCTGGAGAAGGGAGACGCATCCGAATACAAGGATTTCTTCGTCGACTGGAACGACTTCTGGAGCTGTTGCGGCCAGCGCGGTGATGATGGCTTCGTGGTTCCGCACGACGAGCACCTCCAGAAGCTCTTCCTGCGCAAGCCCGGGCTGCCGATCCTGAAGGTCGCCTTTCCCGATGGTTCCGAGCGGCCGTACTGGAACACATTCTATCAGCAGGTGAGCTACAGACCCGTATCGGCGGAAGCGTTCACTGGCCTGAGCGGGGTCACACACGAAGGTGCCGCGCAGATCGCGTCCATGGTCAACACCGCGCTGCAGACCGAACCGGACATCGATGGCATCTATCTGGACGGCCACGACTATCTCCGCGACGAGATACGCGCCATTCTGAAGGGACACCGCTTGTACCTGGGACAGATGGACCTGAACGCCCGTTCGGAGAAGGTCTGGGAGTTCTATGATCAAACGCTTCGGCAACTGCATGACTACGGCGCGAAAATCATCCGTCTGGATGCCTTCGCCTATCTGCACAAGGAGCCCGGTCAGGCCAATTTCTTCAACAAACCAGGTACCTGGGAGTATCTGCGGCGGCTGAAGGAAATGGCCCGGAAGTACAACCTGATCATCTTTCCAGAGGTTCATGCCGAGTACGGCAAGGGGTTGCATCGCGAAGTCGCGCAGGAAGGATATCCGATCTACGACTTCTTCCTTCCGGGTCTGGTCATCGATGCCCTGGAACGCGGAACCAGCGTGCATCTGCTGCGCTGGGTCGACGAGATCAAGACCGAGCAACTGGAGACGATCAACATGCTCGGCTGCCATGACGGAATCCCCGTACTCGACCTCCGCGGTGCCGAATTCGACGGAGAATACCGTCCAGGCCTGCTCGGGGACGCCGAAATCGAGGCAGTGATGGATCGCATCATCGAACGCGGCGGCCGGGTCAAGAACCTGTATGGACCGGATGGCCGGAAGATCGCCTATTACCAGGTCAATGCCACCTACTACAGTGCCTTGGGCGAAGATAACCGTAAACTGCTACTGGCACGCGCGATCCAGCTGTTCATGCCGGGGATTCCGCAGATCTGGTACCTGGATCTGTTTGCCGGGCGTAACGACTATGCCGCAGCAGATCGCGGCGGCCCCGCGGGCCACAAGGAGATCAATCGGACCAATCTCGACTTGGATGAAATCGAAACCCGGCTGGCCTGGCCGGTGGTACAGCAACAATTGGAGATGATCCGGCTGCGCAACCGATCGACGGCATTTCAAGGCGAGCTGACGGTTCACGCAACCGAATCCCACAAATTGCTTCTCAGCTGGCATCACCGCGACAGTACGGCCACGCTCGAGGCAGACCTGCGTAGTCTCCACTTCACGATCCGCGAGGAGACGGCCTCCGAAACCAGGACGGTGCTCTCGCATCCGTCTCCGGCCTGATCCACCTGAGCGGCCAATGACTCGCCGACGCTTCCTCGAAGCCGGTGCCCTCAATCGGGAAGTGACGGGGGCACCGGCAGGCGACGTCAAGGCGTCTGAGATGTGCTGGGCTGAGAACGCACACTGTTCTCGGCCGCGAGTTGCGGGATGCGCATCAGCCACATCTCGTAGAGCGACGCGAAGATCATGCAGCGTTACGAGCGGGCATCGAGCTTCTTCCACGCCTACCGCGCTTCCAAAAGCGGAGTGTGCGCGTCCATTGTATCGAGCCCAAGATCCTCCACACCCCATGCTCCAGCGTTCTGGCCAACCACTTGCGCACACGATATAGTCACCGTATTCAACCTTCGGGATTCGTTAATGTACTCAATCCCAAAAACCAACGGCCACGCACTGAACACGGCACTTTCCACCCAGACACATCGGTTGCGTGCGTTACCGCCATGCCGTAGCGCCGCCATTCAACAGCCCTGGGCGCTCGGAAGGTTGCCTTGTATCCTGTCCATACTGCAGCTGATCAGGGTCTGGCTTCAGACCTGCGGACATCGAACCCCCAAGCACCGAACCCCTGCGTGTCGAGCATCTTCCCGGTGCTCCCGACCTACGCGATGCCCATTTTTTCTCGCGCCAGCCATGCACAGGAATGGCCGTCGCCCGGCTTGGCGCCAGCAGACCCGGACCGGCGAACCCGATGGAACCGGCACATCCACCTATTGGCTCCGAATTGCCGCAACGAGCGCCCGCATTGCGGTAGACATCCTCCGATCCACAGTGGACTCAACACGGATCAATGGCAACAGAGGGGCGTGCGTTGGTTAGTGTATTCGGCGAACCATGCGGTATTATCCCGCATCGACTCGCACCCATGACAATCCCATCCAACCACAGAGATCCAACACAACCGACAGTACCAGAGTCTACCCCAAAACCCGAACGCTACTACCATTCACCAGTTTTGGCCTCCGATCCGACAACCACTATTCACGACATCCATTCTCACATATACTTTCAAATCTTCCCTTCCCGGTGATCCCCTCCCCCGCTGAAAGAAATTACATTCATCCCTATCCAACACACTATCTAATCGACCATGGTAATACCAAGCGTAAGAATGCTATGGATCTCCGACGACAAGGGTTATGGTCTGTTCTCTACCGAACACATTCCAAAAGGAACGATTACTTACTGCCAGGATCCGCTCGACATCGTGATCAGGAAAGACGATGTCTCCAGATATC
>JAABSN010000097.1 GCA_011390385.1 Thioalkalivibrio nitratireducens
ATGCCCCTGCGCGGACAGGCCCGGTCCCTGCCGGTTCTGAAGCAGATCGATTCCGCGCTCGAAAGCAGCCGGGCCACGGAGGTGATGGCCGAGCTCGAAGGGCACCTGCAGGCCATGGGGCCACAGCAGCCGGCCGATTGACCCGGTGCGCGACAAGAAGCCCCGCCGTTCGGGGTGTCCCGCGTGTCGGTGCGGTTCGGCTGCGCCTCACGGCACCCTACGCGGGCTTTTTCACGCTAACAGCCATGGCGTCGGCAGCTACCCCCCCGGTCATGAAAGGCGTAGGGTGCCAATGAGCGCAGCGAATTGCACCGTTCGAGGCCCGGGAGCCTGCGCGAGGTATCGGTTCGGCTTTGCCTCACAGCACCCTACGTTCGTTCTTTCACGCCAAAGGCTTTCAACCTGTGTTGCGCAGCGCGGCAATGGCCAGCGCAAGCCAGCCCAGGATGAACAGGGTTCCCCCGATTGGGGCAACGGCGCCCAGGATGCGTGGGGCACCCAGCGCCAGGCCGTAGAGACTGCCCGAGAACAGCAGAATGCCGAGCACGAAGGCAATGGCCGCGGCCAATCCCCAGCTGGGATTTACATGTGCCCACAATGCCGCGAGCAAGAGCAGGCCGAGAGCGTGGATGAAGTGGTACTGCACCCCGGTGTGCCAGGTCGCCAGTGCCCGTTCCGAAAGGCGGGATTCCAGTCCATGGGCGCCGAACGCGCCGAGCACAACGGCGAGACCCGAAAATCCGGCTCCGAGTACAATCAAGGTTCGAACTGTCATGAGTCGCTTTTCCCTCAGGCGATTGTCGGAAAACAGCATACCGGATTGCGCAGGATTATCGTTTGTCGGCAATGCGCCCTCCCGGGCGGATGGTGGTTCCAGGCTACCGCGAGAGCAACGCAGCGGGCGGACGAAAAGACCAGCAAGATGGTAAATTGTTTGACAGAAATCGCCTTATTGGAGGTAGCAATGCCGTCTTTCGATGTGGTGTCCGAGGTGGATCTTCCCGAATTGCGGAACGCGGTCGATCAGGCGCGGCGCGAGATCGAGAACCGCTTCGATTTCAAGGGAACGTCCGCCGCCGTCGATTTGAGCGACACGACCATCCAGATGAAGGGTGACGCGGAGTTTCAGCTCGAGCAGATCCTCGATATTGTACGCATGAAGCTTTCCAAGCGCGGTATCGACGTCGCCTGCATGGACCCGCAGGAAGTCACCAAGTCGGGTATGGCGGTGAAACAGGATATCCTGATCCGCCAGGGGATCGAAGCGGATCTTGCCAAACGCATCCAGCGCCTGATCAAGGACGCCAAGATCAAGGTGCAGGCCAGCCTGCAGGAAGACCAGATCCGCGTGACCGGCAAGAAGCGCGACGACCTGCAGGAAGTGATCGCATTGTTGCGTGCCCAGACCTTCGACCGGCCACTGCAATACCAGAATTTCCGGGACTGAGCGGGTCCGGCAAACGATTCACACTCCCAGCGCGTACCATCGGCAGGCTCCGCACGAGGCCAGCCCTCTGGCCGGGGGGTGAACGTGAAGGTGGCCGACAGGCCCGACCCCCGGCGATCGGCAGGCCCGATGATGCAGGTGCCTAATCCCGCAACACCGGTGCTTCGCTGTCGCCCATCTCACTATCCACATCCAGGCCGGGTTGCCAGCCCAATTCCCGGGCACGTTCGATGGCCTCGGCGTGGATTCGGCTGTGGCGCTCGCGCAGCTCCGGCGGTAGATTGGTTACGCGCAGTCCATACTTGTCCCATTCCGCGGCGACGCGGTCGTGCAGTATCTGTATCTGCGCCAACTGCCATCCTTCGCAGGACTCGGCTTCCGGGATCAGCTCGAACACCCAGGCGTCCTTGATGATTCCGCCGATCGCGGTCATGCCGCCATGGAGGTCGTTGTGGATGCCGACATATCGGCGATCGCGGGTAAAGCTTTCTGGTCGTCTCATGTTCCGAATTCTACCCGTTTCAAACCTTTCCGGGGCATCGAGGGTCTTACGGCGTGACTGCCGATTCCGTAGGGTGCCGTGAGGCGAAGCCGAACCGCACCGAAAACACGCCGGCTCCGGGGCTTCGGGCGCTGCAATCCGCCGCGTTCATGGGCATCCCACGCCATTCATGTCCCGGGGTGGCACGCTACGCGGCCATGAGAGTTAGCGTGAAAGTACAGCCACGGAAGCACACGGAAGGCACGGACAAGGGTCTAAAGGTCTTTCTCGCCACGGATGGACACGGAGGTTTTTTGGTTGAAACCCTGTCCGTGTTCATCCGTGGCTGGACTTGTCATCGTTCGGGGTGGCCCGGAGCCATGACAGTGAGCGTGAAAGTCACGGCCTCGCCCGTGCCCCCGTAGGAGCGTGTCTTGCACGCGAACGCGCCGTAGGCGCGCAGGGTGCTGGAGGCCAAGTTACGGCGGTTTCGCGAGCGAGGCATGCTCCTGCAAGGTAGATTTCAGACCTTTCGGGCCACCTTAAATGCCAATCCTTTCCCGTATGGTCACAATGGATCAGGAGTCATGATGGTTCGGGATACGCCCTTGCGGCTGCGCCTTCGCGTTGCGTTGAAAATGATGGGCCTGTTCGGGCTTGTCGTTTTCGTGTTGCTGCTACTCAGCGGTCTGCTGTCGCGACCCGGAGGCAACGTAACGCTACCTCTGGAAATCAGCCTGCTGGAACTCGGGGTGGGTGAGGAATTGCGTGTTTCGTGGAATGGCCGGCGCGTTCTCGTGTTGCACCGCGACGCTGCGATGCTGAACTCCCTGGCAGAGGATGCGGAGTTGTACGACCCCGGTTCCCGTTTCGACCGCAGACCGCCTGGCGTATCTGCCTCGCACAGGGGAATGTCCCCGGAATGGCTGGTGGTCTACGCGGAAAGCACCGACCTCGGATGTGACCTCGAACTCGTTTCGCCTGCTACGGCGGACCCACCCTGGCGTGGTGGATTTCGTGATCGTTGCCGTCAGGGTCGGTATGACTTCGCGGGGCGCGTTTACAAAGGTCAGGCGGCGATGCGCAACCTGGAGATCCCTCCGCATCGGATCGACGGTTCGCGCCTGATTCTTGGCGCGGAGTGATGGGTGGTGCCTGCAAGGGCATGGACGACAAGATGCATGCGGTTCATTGAATCGTGTGTAGCGCGGTACTACAGGCTGCCATGATGCGCAGCCGAACTGACACGGTGCGGCGAGTGCCTCGCCGTCTGGCCTTGAATGGCGCAATTCGCTGCGCTCACTGGCCCCTGCGCGACGAAACCGCGTTGGGGGTAAAAGAAGATCAGGGGATATGAGTTCGCTTGGCGTCCTCGATGGGCAGATACACATCGAAGCGGGTGCTGCGGCCGCGGATTTCGCGGGAGGGGGGCTGGGCGCCCAGGTATGGGGCATGCAGGGGTCGCTTGACCACCACGCAGCGTTGCACCCGGCTGCGCAACGCTTCCAGCGTCGCCGGTGCGTCTTGGTCGGGATGCGGGCCAAGCAGGCGGTGCAGCACCTGCATCTCTTTCTTGACCGCAGCATCCTTGCCGCGTGGAGGGAACATGGGGTCGAAGATCGCCGCGTCGGCTCGGGTGTCGTTTTCGTTCAGCCACGTACACGCATCGGCGTGCAGGAAATCCAGTCGCGCGAGCAAAGGCTGCAACCGCGGATGTTCATCAGCCCGCGCGAGCGCTTCGTTGAGCAACGCCGCCAGCACCGGGTGGCGTTCCAGTGCGATGACCCGAAACCCCCTTGCGGCGAGTAACAGGCTGTCGCGCCCCAGGCCGGCCGAGGCATCGATAACCGTGCTCCCCGCGGGCAACCGGCCCAGCGCACGAGCCAGTTCCTCGCGCGTCTGCCCGGCGTGTGCAAGGCGATATCCCTGGGGACCGCGCACGAAGTCGAGGTGGAGGTTCAGACCATCACCAGCACCCGGAACAGTGAGGGTCAATCCCTCCGGACCGCAGGTCAGTTCGAGGCGACCGGGTAGCGAATCATCGGTCGTGGCGAGCCCGGACGCAACCAACTCCTCGCCGAGCCTGCGAGCACACTGGCTGCAGCCCCCGGCCATCCGGAATGTCAGCGTGAAAGTCACGGCCTGGCAGCCTGTCGGACTGGGGTGCCCGTAGCGAGCCGCGGGGGAGAGCGAGGGCAGTTTTTCATGATGTCGAGGCGCATAGTGGTCCTGTGCAACGAGAGATCAGGGGAATATGCACCGCTCTCCCCGCCGGCGCAGTAGCATTAGCCCAAGTCCGGCAGGCTGCCAGTGGACGAACTTCAATAATGGGGCGGAGGCGGCTCATTCGCCGCATCGCTGTCGCCGGACTGGTCGGCCAACGCCTGCACTCTCTTAACCAGTTCCTGCATTTGCCTGGTGAGACGGATGTTCGCCTGCTGCAGATGCAGCAGTTCGTCCCCCTGGCTTTGCAACGTGTATTCCTGATGCGAAATCCGGATCTCGAGTTCCTCGATACGACGTTCCAGATCCATCCGGGTCTCACGTTCTGGTGCGATCATGGCGCCACCACGTTGCGCGGGGTGCCGGCGATGAAAGCTTCGATGTTGGCGCGGATCTCCTCAATCACATTCTGGCGTGCACCGCGCGCGGCCCAGGCAGTGTGAGGGGTCAGGACAAGGTTGGGGATATCCGCGGCAAGCAGCGGGTGGTCGGCTGGTGGGGGTTCGGGATCCACAACATCAATGCCGGCGCCGCCAAGCTGGCCGGAGCGAAGGCTGTTCGCAAGTGCTTCGGGGTCGACCAGGCCGCCGCGCGCTGTGTTGATCAGCAGGCTGCCGGCCGGCATCTTCGATAGCCGGTGGGCATTGATCAGATTGCGTGTCCGTTCGGTCAATGGACAGTGAAGGCTCAGCGCGTCCAGCTCAGGTAGCAGGTCATCCAGGGGCGGACGGTCGTCGGCGCCGGATGCGTCCGGGCGCAGGCTGCCGGCGACAGTAACGCGCATGCCGAATGCCTCTGCCAGCCTGGCGGTCGCCTGACCCAGCACACCATAGCCCACGATGCCCAGGTGCATGCCGGCGAGCGTGCGAATCGGGTGATCCAGCAGGCAGAACTGCTCGGATTCGCTCCAGCGCCCGGCACGGATATCGGCGCGGTAGGCATCCATACGGGTGACCAGCGTCAACAGCAATGCGAAGACGTGCTGCACCACGGAATCGGTCGCGTAGTCGCGCGCGTTGCAGACGGTGATTCCGCGTTGCGCGGTGGCAGTCAGGTCGATGTTGTTGGTTCCTGTCGCGGCCGCGCAGATCAGCCTCAGGTGCGACGCGGCGGCGATGGTGTCGGCGCCGAGAACGACCTTGTTGGTGACAACGACCTCGGCATCCCCGATGCGTTTCGAGACTTCCTCGGACGTGGTCCGCTGGAAAAACGTCCAGTCGGGCAGGGCACGCTGCAGCGGTTCGAGATTCAAGTCCCCGCGGTCCACTGTGCTCAGATCGAGAAAAACACCCTTCATTGGAATTGCAATCATGCGCGGCGCGCTCCGTATTTCAACCGTCCGAAAGCGGGACAGCGCCGGGATGACGGAGATCGCCATGATCGTCCGTCATTTTCGAGCGCAGTTCTGGCTTGCCTGAAACGGCAACAAGCCCCACATCGGGGGCTTGTTGCGAACGAGTCGTCCCAGCTTACGTATCAACTATCGCCGGTGAAGGCGTGGAACAGGTTCAGCAGGTGCAGGAACATGACATAGAGGTTCGCGTACAGGGACACCGTCATCACGATGTAGTTCGCGTCGGGGTCATGGATCATCCGGCTGGTGTCGAACAGGATCGCAGCCGAGAGAAGCAGCACGACGGCCGCGGAGATCGTCAGCGACAGGGCAGGTATCGCGAGGAAGATATTGGCAACAATCGCAACCAGCGCCAGTACGAGGCCGACGACCAGGAAACCGCCGAGGAAGCTGAAGTCCTTCTTCGTCGTCAGCGCATAGCCCGAAAGTGCCACGAAAGCCACGGCCGTCGTGCCGAAGGCATTGCCAACGATCTGCGGACCGTTGGGCAGACCCAGATACAGGGTCAGGATCGGCCCGAGAAAGAACCCGAGAAGACCGGTGAACGCAAAGGTCAGAATCAGACCCCAGACTGAATTGCGCAGCGCATGAATCGCGAACGGACCGCCGATCAGGACCCCAAGCATCAGGATCCAGTGCACGGGCGGTGCGTTGATCGCCATCGCGGTGAACGCCATCACGGCGCTGAAGGCAAGCGTCAGTGAAAGCAGCAGGTAGGTGTTGCGGATGACCTTGTTGGCACGGATCGTCTCGGCAACAGTGCTGGTGCCGGGACGGGCTCTTGCAAGACGTTCTTCTGCCACGGTTGGCTCCTTCTGTTGAAACGTTGAACAGCGCGCAGTGTACCTGCTGACTTCATCGGGTGCAGCTTGAACCGTTTTGATTACGGTTTGTGCGTCTGGTTCCCATTCGATCGAAGTGAAGGGCGCGACCACGCCTGCGGCATGACCCATGCCTCCGTGGCGGACGATCGACTGCGACGTGTTCCGACTTGCAACTGATGAACTGCGGAAGCTTGCCCCCCCCTTTTCATCGGCACTTGCGGGGTGGCCTGATCCCCAGGGACTGATGGGAATCAATCCTTGGTGGAGTCCTTTTCCTCTTCTTTTTCCTTTTCCTTGTCACGCTCGACACGCGCCTGTACCGCAGCGACCGAGGCATCGGTGGATCGGAAGATGTTTTCCTTGCCGATGATCTCGTCGAGGCCGGTACGTTCCATCACCTCGAGCACCTGTGCCTTCAGCCCTGCGAAGATCAGCGTTACACCACGGGCCTTGAGACGGTTCACGAGAGAGTGAATTACCTCTTCGCCCGAGGCATCAATCTCGTTGATTCCCTTGGTGACCACGATCAGGTATCTGGCGTTGGGGTGCCGCGCTGCGAGTTCCAGCACCGCGTCCTCGAAGTAGGGGACATTCGCGAAGTACAGCGAGCGGTCAAATCGCAGCAACCCGATGTCCTCGCTGGCTTTCAGACCGTAACGCTGGGCCTCGCGCAGGGTGCCGTCGGAATAGCGAGCCAGTTCCGAGACGCGCGGGCGCATGGAGCGGTAGAGGAACAAAGCGATCGCCAGACCCACGCCAATCAGGATGCCGATATCGAGTTTTGGTGCGACCGCCAGGGTTGCGACGAAGGTCACGATGGCCGCGATACCGTCGTGGCGACTTGCCAGCCACGCATGGTGGATTGCCTTGAAATTGATCAGACCGACAACGGCCATGATGATGATGGCCGCAAGAACGGCTTCCGGGAGGTGGTAGAAGAGCGGCGTGAGGAAGAGCAACACGAGCAGGATCAGTAGCGCCGTGAACACCGAGGACAGCCCGGTTCGTCCGCCGTTGTTCAGGTTGACCGCCGAGCGGGAAAAGGAGCCGCTGACCGGATACGCCTGAGTGAAGCTGCCGGCGATGTTGCCGAGCCCCTGACCGATCAGCTCCTGATTGGGGTTCAGCCGCTGCCCGGTACGCCCGGCAATGGCGCGCGCGATGGCAATGGCCTCGGTGAAACCAACCAGAGAGATGACGAATGCTGTGGTAAACAGCGCCGCGATTGTAGTGAGATTGAGGTCGGGCATGGCCAGTGACGGCAAGCCCGGTGGTATGGTGCCGACCACCTTGCCACCTGCGTTGAGTTTTACTGTTGAGCCGGTCACACTATCGACTCGCCAGGCGGGGCCTTCCGTCCTCTGCCCGGATTCGAGAGCGTGCTGCGCGATGAACTGCTGGGGCTGGCCGTCCTCGGAACGGGTTGCCCGGAGACGAATCTCCCGTAAGTCCTCCTGCAGCACCCGTATCTTCTGCTGGGCAGCGCCAGCCTCGATGCGCAGCAGTTCGGCTTCGTAACGCAAGCTGGCGGCCTCGCTGGGATCGGCTTGTTCGATGCCAGCTTCTCGCTCGCGGGTCCGATCGTCGAGTTCGCTTTTGCGGGCCTTGAGGTCGGCCAAGGTGGCGACTTGTTCCGCAACTTCCGCAGGGACGATTTGCGCCAGATCCACTTCGGTCTTGCGCTCGAACCCGATGGCCCAGCTGAGCGCTGTGGCGATCACTACCGCTGCAAGCACGCCCGGGATCTTCGGGGCGACTCGCTTCAGCCCAACCATGATCGCGATCGAGCCGAGTCCAAATGCGAGAGTGACCCAGTGCAGGTGCGCCAGATCGGACACTACGCCCCAGAGACCGACCAGGAAATGTCCGCTGGTGTCGATGGGAACGCCCAGAATCTTGTTCAGCTGAGACAGCCCGATGATCAGGGCCGCGGCATTGGTGAAACCGACGATGACCGGGTGGGAGATGAAGCTGACGAGAGCGCCCATCCGTAGCAGCCCCATCGATAGCTGGATGATGCCGACAAGAAAAGCGAGGACGATAGCCAGCGCGATGAATTCGCCGGAGCCGGGGCTCGCCAGCGGGATCAGGGCCGTGGCCGTGAGCAGAGAGACCACCGCCACAGGCCCCGTTGCGAGTTGGTTGGACGACCCCCACAGTGCCGCGACGACGACGGGTAACAACGAGGCGTAAAGCCCATAAACCGGCGGTAGCCCAGCCAGCGCCGCGTAGGCCATGGATTGAGGAACCAGCACGAGTGCCACCGCGAGTCCCGCGGAGAAGTCGGCCTTCAGGATGTCGGAGTTCGGCCTTTGCCAGCGCAGGAACGGAAACAGTCGCAGCAGGAGCGGGTTCATTCGCAGCCCTTCATGTCAGCAAGGGGATGGATCGGCAGGGAACCGGGATTCAAATCCCGTCTCGAATCGGGGGTTCGCCGAAGGGCGTATACCTCCGATCGTTGAAGCCCAGACCAAGCGGGGGCGCATTATAAGCGGTTGCACAAAGATTTGCGAAGGAAGGTCGCCAAAGCAGAAAGCCAAGAGTTGTCAGACGAGTCGTGGTTCCGGGACAATGCGGGTTCTGGAGAAGTGGCAGAGTGGTTGAATGCACCGGTCTTGAAAACCGGCAGAGGTGCGAGCCTCTCGAGGGTTCGAATCCCTCCTTCTCCGCCATAAATGCAATGAAAACAAGAATTCACCTGTGCAGAGGGCCATTCGCCCATCCGACGATCGATGCCGTTCAATACGACCCAGGTCGTGCCGGTTTGTGCAATGGCTGCCGGGATGATGCTTAGCCGGCCTTCGATGTCGAATTCACCTCCCACCTCGGTACTGGGGCGCGAGCGTCGATTCCAGGCCCGTTCCGGGTTGGCGCGGGGCCATCACGGTCGGTGGGATCGGTCGACCGTGATCGGGAGTCTGCTGCGGCATTCCAGTAACCAGCAAAAATCCTCCGCCTCCAACGGCATACTGTAGAAGAATCCCTGGCCGAAACGGCAACCCATCGCCTGCAAGGCGTCGCCTACCGCGGCGGACTCGATGCCTTCCGCCACGACCTCGGCATCCAATGCCCGCGCGAGCACCATCACGGTCTCGACGATGTGGCGACTGAAGGGCTCATCGAGCAAGCGGAACACAAAGCCCCGGTCGATCTTGATCTCGTCGAACGGATACTGCTGCAGGTACAAGAGCGATGAATAGCCAGTGCCGAAATCGTCCAGCGACAGCCACACGCCCATGTCATGCAGCACGCGCATCTGGCTCAGGAGCGAATCGGATTCCCGTGCGAACACGTTCTCGGTGATCTCCAGTGCCAGCTCCCCGCGGCCCACGCCGAACTCGTCGAGGATATCCCGGACCCGGCTCGCGAAATCGCCCATCTGAAACTGGATCAGTGACACGTTCACAGCCACGCGCACCGGCGCGAGCCCGGCATCCCGCCAGTCGCGAAGATGCCGACACGCACGCCGCAGCACCCAATCGCCGATCGGTGCGATCAGCTGGCTTTGCTCGGCGATAGGGATGAACACACCGGGAGGGATCAGCCCCCGCTCCGGTTGGTTCCAGCGCAACAATGCCTCGCAGGCGACGAGCGTTCCGGTAGCGAGATCGACCTTGGGTTGGAAGTGCAGCTCGAATTGGTCTTCGTTGAGTGCTCGGCGCAGTTCGCGGGTCAATGCCATGCGCTGCCGGCTTGTCTCCTGGAAGCGGGTGTCATAGGCGATCCAGGGCGTGTGCGATTCCGCACGATGCCGGAACAGGGCCTGCTCCGCCTCTCGCAGCAGATCCAGGACCGGGCGTTGGTGCTCGTCCATGCTCGTGTAGCCCAGCCGGGTCCCGACCTCGATGTCGGCCCCGTTCAGTTTGAACGGGGCCGACATCGACTCGACCAGCCGGCTCAGGTGCGTCGCCAGCGCCTCGTCAGGTTCCGGCAGCAGGAATAGCGTGAACACATCGCCACCGATGCGCCCGGCGCAGCCGTGTTCGCCGGTCTGCTCAAGTAACCGCCGACCGAACATGACCAGCAATCGGTCGCCAGCCTCATAACCGTACGCGTCGTTGACGTCCCGCTGACCGACGATGTCGATCATCACTATTGCCCCCCGCTCCTGCCAGCCATACTGGTCGATGTGCAACTGCAACTGCTGGGCAAAGCCGTTGCGGGAGTAAAGCCCGGTGAGCGGATCCTCGAAGGCAATGCGGTTGAGTTCCTGCTCGGCCCGCTTGCGTTCGGTAATATCCATGTGTATTACCACCGCACCGTGGTGCGCGCCATTTTCTTCGCCGGGCACCAGCTGGTTGGCCATCACGCGGAACCAGCGAAACTGCTCGGGCGAGTGGCAGGGGTATTCGTGCGCGAACGCATCTTCGTCCCCGGCGAGCACGGCGCGCAGGCCGATAGCCACCTCCGCTGCCTCGGCGGAGCAGTCGCCGCTGGCGGACTCGCATACCCGAAGGTAATTTGCTCCAAGGCCGAAGTCGTCGCCGGAGTAGGCGTTCTCCTCGCCGAAGTGGCGCCACTGGTCGTTGATGTCGAGGATCGTGCCTTCGGCATCGAGCAGCGCGATGTGCGCCGGTAGCGAATTGATCAAGGCTTTGCGGGACTCCAGCAGTGACATCAGTTCGTCACGCGACGCACGCAGTTCCCATTCAGTCTGCTTTAACGCAGTAATATCCTGATTGATGGCGACATAGTTGATAACGTGCCCGCGCTCGTCCCTGAGCGGTGAAATGACCGCAGACTCCCAATACAGGGTGCCGTTCCTGCGCCGGTTTTGCAGTTCGCCCGTCCAGACCTGCCCCGAAGTGATTGTCTCCCAGAGTTCGCGGTAGACGGCACCCGGCATCTTGCCCCCCTTGATCCGACCTGGCGTCCCGCCCAGCACCTCGTCCCGGGAATAACCCGAGATTCCCTCGAACGCCGGGTTCACGTACTCGATGCGACCTTCCAGGTCGGTCACGACGACCGTGGCCGGGCTCTGATCGATGATCTGCGCGAGCCTGCGCAGATTTTGTTCGCGTTCGTGCCGTTTCGTAACGTCCTGGAAGGCACCCTGCACGCGCACGTTCCGACCGTGTTCATCGTGAACTGGTTCACCAAGTGCGCGCACCCATTTGGGCTGCCCGTCAGCATCGATGATCTGCGATTCCTCGTCGAAATGCACCCCTTGTTCGGCGCAGGCGGTGAGCCGGTCACGGATGCGCTCGCGGTACTCGGGAGCAAAGAAGGCGATACCCTCGTCGACAGAGACCGAGTGGCCATGGGGTATACCGAAGATTTCGGCAACCACGTTCGACAGCTTGACCCGGTTGTTCTCGAAATCCGCCGACCAACCACCGAAACGGGCCACCCGCCCCGCCTTCTCGAGCAAGCCAGCCTGACGAGTCAACTCGCCCTCTGCCTCGCGGGTTTCCGTCACATCGGTAATCACCGAGCCGAGATGCAGTTCCGGCATGCCGGGCACATCGATGGGGTAATAGCGCACCAGTAGCTTGCGCAAGCTGGTACCGGGAAAGTCGCGCTCGGTCTCAAAACACTGAACCTCGCCGGCAAGGCAACGATCCATCCGGGGCTTCACCGTCTGCTCGAAATAGTCAGCGCCAAGTACCTCCGGCACGGTAAGTCCCACGATCTCATCTCGTTG
>JAABSN010000098.1 GCA_011390385.1 Thioalkalivibrio nitratireducens
GAGCTGCAACGAGCGCTCCGCCATTCGCTCCGCCTGTTGGAACTCCTGCTGTTCCAGCCGCACTCGTGCCAGGCGGTTCCACAAACCCGCGTCACGCGGAGCAATACGCAGCGCACGTTCCAGTTGGAGGCCCGCCACACGCAGATTGCCCTCGGACCGCGCCTGATCCGACTGCGCAGCCAGCGCCAGCGCCGCAGGGGCAGTCGCTGGAGGTGGCTGCGGAGTCGGCACGGGCTCCCGGGGACGGGGCTCCTCCGGCTCCGGCCACGGCTCCAGTACCGAATCCGGCACCGGCAGCGGCACCGGGTCGAGGATCACTGCTTCGGCCCCTGGCTGGGGTGGTGGTGCCGGCCGCGGCGCGGGGACCGCACAGGCGCCGAGCATCGCCACCAGCAACAACACGGTCAGGGTCCGCCCCGCGGCATTCATCGGCATGGCCCGACCCACGGTCGGTGAGCGATCTGCGCAGCCGGTCGCTGGCGCGGAACCTGAACCGGAACTGCGCAGTTTGGCCATGAATTTCATCCGGTGTTCACCGACTTTCCCTGGCATTCTCATTGAAACCACCTCTCACGCCATCCAGGTCCACCGTCGTCACCGGGGACCGCACCCATATCGCAACTGGCACGCGCCCGGGGAGCCGAGCCACGCCAGAACGGCAACTCAATCCGCTCCGGACAGGCATCCGTGTCGGCGCGCAGACCCGAACGGCGATCCACCTGTTGCAACTCGATCTCGGGATGATACCCGAGGTTCAGCGATCCCCCCGGCAATGCCGCCATGGTACGGAGCCAGATCGGCACGGCGCCACTGGCACCGGTCAGGCCAATGGGCCGATTGTCGTCCAGCCCCAACCAGACCACGAGCAGGTGACGATCGTCGAATCCGGCGAACCAGCTGTCGCGAAGATCATTCGATGTACCGGTCTTGCCCGCGACCATCCGCCCGGGCAGGCCACGCCCGATGGCGCGCCCCGTTCCCTGCGTGGTGACATCATGCAGGGCGTGGTTCAGCAACCGAACCGCACCATCGGGAAGTGCGCCTCGGAGCTCCAGACTGTAATGCGAAAGTTCCTTGTTGTTGGCGTCGAGCACATCGCGGATGGCTCGACTGCGGGTCGCATATCCTCCGTTGGCCAATGCCTGATACAGCGTCGCCACCTCCAGCGGCGACAGGTCCAGTGCCCCGAGGGCCAGCGACGGCAGCGGCGCCGGGGTACTGTCCAGACCCAGGGTTTGCAGCAGGCGGATGACCTGCGAAATCCCGATCTGCTGCGCGAGGCGCACGGTCGCGACGTTGTAGGACAGGACCAGTGCCTCCCAGAGCGTCACCTGACCATGGAACCTGCGATCGAAGTTCTGTGGCGACCACGGCTCGCCATGTGGCAACTGCAGGGTCAAGGGGCTATCGTCCAGCAGGGTGGCAAGCGTGAAGCGTTCGGGATCGGACAGGGCGGCCAGATACACGAAGGGTTTGATCAGCGAACCCACGGGACGCCGTGCCCGGACGGCGCGATTGAAACCCGGGAACTGGGGATCGCTGTCGCCGACCAGGGCCAGAACCTCTCCTGCCAAGGGGTCGGTCAGCACCGCCGCCGCCTGCAGTGGCTCAGCGATGTCCCGCGCGCGAACGACCTCAGCCACACCCTCGCTGAGATGTTTTTCCAGCGTCAGCTGAATCCCCGGGTCCAGTGTGGTGAAGATCCGCAGGCCCTCGGTACGCAGATCCTCCTCGCGGTATTCGGTCCGGAGTTGCCTACGCACCAGATCGAGAAATGCCGGGAAATGGCCTTCTCCACGCGGTACGCGCGGGGACACCCCCAAAGGCCGCGACTTCGCCGTTTCGATCTGGTCGAACGAGGCCAGACGCTCGCGAAGCATGCGGTCGAGGACGCCGTCGCGACGCGCCCGCGCGCGCTCCGGAAACCGGCGCGGATCATAATAGCTGGCGCCCCGGGCCAACCCCACCAGTAGCGCAAGTTGTTCCAGATCAAGCTCGCGCAGTGGGCGCTGGAAATAGAACTGGGCCGCCAGGCCGAAGCCATGGATGGCACGGTCCCCCGCCTGCCCCAGAAACACCTCGTTCAGGTAGGCCTCGAGGATTTCTTCCTTCGAATAGCGATACTCGAGCAATATGGCCATAAGCGCCTCGTTCAGCTTGCGCTTGAGGCTGCGCTCGTGGGTCAGATAGAAATTCTTCACCAGTTGCTGTGTCAGCGTGCTGCCCCCCTGCACCGTCCGGCCTGCACGCAGATTCGCCCAGGCCGCCCGGGCGATCCCCAGAGGATCCACCCCACGGTGCGCGAGAAAGCGTCGGTCCTCGGTGGCCAGCAGAGCGGCCACGAGCCCCGGGGGCACCTCTTCCAGGGTGACCAGGATTCGATCTTCTCCATGAGTGGGATAGATGCTTCCGATCAGCATCGGCTCGACCCGCATCAGATCGACGCTGCCGCTCTCGTCCCTCAGGTCCGTGATCACGCCGTCCTGCAGGCGCATCCGTACCGCGCGGTCCGGTTCGGTGCCATCGCTGAAAACGAAAGGCCGGGTGCGCAGCGTCGCCTCGTTGCCCTGGATTCGGAATTGACCCGGACGTGAATCGCCTTCGCGGTAGTTCAGCGCCTCGAGTTCGAGCCGTAGCAGTTCCGGGGTCATCGAGCGGCCAACATACAATTCGAGGGGCCGCGCGAACACCCGCGCCGGCAGCGACCAGCGCTTACCCTCGAATTGGGCCTGGATTTCACGATCGACCTGCAGCGCGTACCAGACGCCGATACTGCCAGCCACCAGAACCAGGCCCAGCGAGAACCAGAACCCGGCAGCGAGCGTCCTGCGAATTCCCGAACGGGGCCTGGAGCGAGGTCTGCGCATTTGTTGTATTCGATTTCCGTGAAAGCCTAATGGTAACCTGAGGCGCTGACCCCTTACACGGGCACTGTCGCCGACCCGCTCTTTCATACGCCAGCCCAGAGGTCCCCATGGACCCCCTCGAACAGCAACAGCAGTTGCTCCGGAATCTATCGGAATCCGGGCATTTTCCCCACACGGCGCCGTCGGTGAAGCACATCGACACCCACATCTCGACGGTGCTGCTGGTGGGAGAACACGCGTACAAGTTCAAGAAACCGCTCGACCTCGGCTTTCTCGATTTCTCCAGTATCGAGTCGCGCAAACGGTTCTGCGCCGCCGAACTCGAGATCAACCGAGCCCTGGCGCCGGGAATCTACCTGAATCTGGCCACGGTGCGGGGCTCCCTGGACGAACCCCGGATCGACAATGATGGGGATAACGACGACGGCTCGGTACTCGAGTACGCGGTGCATATGCGCCGATTCGATCGCGACCGGCAACTCGACCGCCTACTCGAGGCCGGTCGACTCCCGATCACTGCGATGGACGAAGTGGGCCGCACCGTCGCCCGTTTTCACGAGAGCACGGAACGCGCCGGTCAGGACTCCGAGCATGGCACCCCGGAACAGGTACTGGCACCGATGCTCGCCAACTTCAAGGCCCTGGCGCCCTCGGCCGAAGATGACAGTGGGCGCCGTGAGCAGCTGCGCGAACTGGAATCCTGGACCCGGAGCAGCGCGGAGCGTCTCGGGACACTGATCGCCCGGCGACAACACGAGGGATACGTTCGCGCATGTCATGGGGACATGCACCTGGGCAACATGGTCTACGTCGAAGACGAACACGGCGAAGAAAAGCTCGCCGTGTTCGACGGGATCGAGTTCAACGCCTCGCTGCGCTGGATCGACGTGGCGTCGGAAATCGCCTTTGTGACCATGGACTTGCATGCCCGTGGTGCGAGCGGCCACGCGCATCGGGTTCTCGATACCTACCTGGACCACCGGGACGATTTTGGCCTGTTGCGACTCTTGCCGTTCTACCAGGTGTACCGGGCGCTGGTCAGGGCGAAGGTGAACGCCATCCATGCCGCCGAGACCGGGCTCGACGCGGTAGAGCGCAGACAGTGCGATGACGAGGTCGAACGTTACCTGGCGCTGGCCGACCGCCTTCGTGCTCCCACGCATCCGGGCCTGATCCTGATGCACGGCGTTTCGGGCACCGGGAAAACCGTCGTCAGCACCGAGATCCTGCAGCGCCTGGGTGCCGTTCGACTGCGCAGCGACATCGAACGCAAGCGCATGATGGGGCTGGAACCGGAATCCCGGCCAACATCAGAGCAGGAGGCATCCATGTACTCGGAACAGGGAATCCAGGCGGTTTACCAACACCTTCTGGTTCTTGCCGATGATCTGTTGCAGCAGGGACAGCTGGTCATCGTCGATGCGACGTTTCTGGAAAAGGATCAACGGCGACCCTTCCAGGAACTTGCGCGGGAGCGTAACGCGGGATTCGCCATCGTCGCCTGCATGGCCGACCCGGAAATCCTGCGTGACCGCCTGACCGCGCGCGCGCAAAGCGGCTCGGATGCCTCCGACGCCGGTGTCGAAGTCATGGAGGGTCAACTTCCGCGCGCCGAGCCTCCGGGAGACGATGAGCCAGTGGTGACGACGGGACCCGAAACCCCTCTCGCCTGGAACACACTCGAGGAGTTGCTGCGCCGCTGAGTTTCATGCCCACGGGCACAACCCCGAAACATCCCGAATGCAGGCGTAGGGTGTCAATGAGCGCAGCGAATTGCGCCGCTCGAGACCCCGGAGGCTGGAGATCATCGCCGGCGCCGTGTCGGTGCGGTTCGGCTTCGCCTCACGGCACCCTACGCAGGTTCCTTCACGCTACAAGACCCGGAAACTGGACAGAAAAGTGACAACCGCGATTGCGGGATCTAATCTCAGAGGTGTTTTCACGGTCGCCGGGCATCGGGTCAAGGGTCCGCGATCACTGGCACGCCCGGGCGTGCAGGCCATGCACTCTGCCCTGCGCACGGCAACCCCGCGTCGACGACCCAGGAGTTACCATTGATGCTTTCCCGACTTGCCCCGCCCCTGCTCCTTGGTCTGTTCCTGTCAGCGGTCGCACAGGCCGATGCGCTGCTTCGCTTCATGGACAGCGAAGGCGAATACTCGGAAATCCTCGTCAAGGCGCCTTATGCGCGCATGGACATCGTCAATGGCGGCAGCGGTGGCTCCGGTTTCATGCTTTTCAATGGCGATGATCGCTCCCTGTACATCGTCGATCAGGGCAGCCGCACCTACATGGCATTCGACGAGCGCGCGATCGATGCACAAATGCAGGCAATGGACCAGATGATCGCGGACATGCGCGCCCAGATCCAGCAACTCCCGGCCGAGGCCCGCGCCGAAATGGAAGCGCAGATGGGTCTCGGGGTCGAAAGCGGCCCGCTGACGGTGGAACAGGAAGTGACCGGCCGGGAACACGACATCGGCAACCTTCGCTGCCAGGAAACCGAGATCATCGTCGGGGAAAGAGTGCGGAGCATCGCCTGTGTTGCGGCCCCCGGCGAACTCGGGCTGTCGCCCCGGGACTTCGGGACGTTTCACTCCCTGATGGGGCATCTGTTCGATTTGTCCCGCAGGGCCCTGGATGCAGGTGGACCACTGGCTCGGGCCATGGGCTCCAACGTGATGCCCCCCCTGGACGGCGTGCCGCTGGAGGTACGCGACGTGCACGATGGCGTCACCACCCGGCTGGCCGGTGTCTCGACCGATACGCTGAGCCCGGAGTTCTTCCGCATCCCACCGAATTATCGGGAGCGGGATCCGCTGTGATCCTTACCACGACTCCGCATCCCCCGCTCCTCACCACCCTCCTGCTGACCGTTTTCATCACGGCCTGCGCGGGCAACCCCCCCGCGCCGAGCCAGCAAGGGCCTTCGACGGATGCACAAACCGTAACCCAGGCCGGTCTGAGTCGGGCCGAGGTCGTGCTCGCGGCACTCGGACACCTGGACGCCCCGTATCGCTACGGCGGTCTCGACGCCAACGGACTCGATTGCTCGGCGCTGGTACAGCGGGTTTACCGGCAGGCCGGCTTCACCCATGTACCACGCACGACCCGGGAACAGGCCCGCGCCGCTCGACAGGTTCCCTCGGATTTGCTGCAGCCAGGCGATGTTCTGTTCTTCGCGGCGCGCGGGAATCGAATCGACCACGTCGGAGTCTTCATCGGTGACGGCCGGTTCATCCATGCTCCGAATGCTCGCGGCCAGGTTCGGATTGAACCCCTCGCCTCCTCGTACTGGCAGCCGCGGCTCCGCCAGGCAGGGCATTTCTTCGACTAGATCCATCATCACAAGGAATCCATCATGTCCATCACCCGCTTTGCAATCCTCGCCACACTGCTGTTCTCGACCATGGCACACGCCCAGGAAATGGTGTTCGAATCCGAAGAAAGACGGATCTATTCCATCGAGGGCGATTACGCGTTCTACCGCGAAATGCTGGAATCGGCGATCACCGACGAAGGTCTGGTCATCAACGCGGTCGGCCACATCGCGGACATGCTCGATCGCACCGGCGCCGACCTGGGCGGCAAGAGCCTCTATCTGCATGGTGAATCGCTGGAATTCTGCAGCGCGATCTATTCCCGCAACATGATGGAAGCCGACCCGCACAGCATCGTCTTCTGCCCCTACGTAATCGCGATCTACGAACTGACCACCGAACCGGGCACCATCTACATCGGCTACCAGCGGCTGCCCGTCGTCGACGACGAAGACACCAACAAGGCCCTGCAGGACGTCGAAGACCTGGTGGACCGCATCACCAACAACGCGATGTTGTTCTGAGCCTGGCCCTTCGGACGTGACGCCGCGCTACTCCCGAGTGCGATCGGGCGTCCAATGAACCCGAGCCCCGCTGCGCGTCCAGAATCAATGTCCGCCGCGTACCAGACGAACACGATTGTAGTAGCGGCCGTCGCCTTCGCTCCGTGGAACGGACGATATGTTGCCAAAGTTAAAGTCCACGAGCCACGCGTCCGTCGGACCAAGGGCACGGGGCGAACCCGACCAGAATCTGGCAATTGGAGTGCTCGGGAAGAGGCTCATGTTGATGGCCGGTGCCACCCGGCAATCCTCGACGAGGCTGTAGAGCTCCTTCACGTTGGGGAGTCGCCAGTCGGTGTAATCCCCAAAGGTACTGGCCTCGGCGTGGGCGAGCGCATCGGCCCAGTTGAAGCTTTGATCCGAACCGATCTGACAGGTCGCGCCACTCAAGCCCTCGGTGCATTGTTTCCACATCAGGCCGGTGCTCGTATCGGTCACTGTGCCATCGCCATGATCGATGTACACCGAATCCGGATTACTCGGGGGAAAATTCTCCTTGCAGGGAACCGCCTGGGCGTTGCCGACCGAAAGGAGCAACGCCAGAAGGCCAAGGACCAATGATCCGCTCGCCGTTGCTTGAATCATGATTCACCTCTACTCCATTCGAAAAGCAGGAAAAACGACGAGCCCATCGCGGTTGCTGCATCCACTGCGCCAGATTCCGACATCGGGGTGATCTCGGCGGGGCATCGAGGCATCCCTTTCGTACCTCCGGGCCTGCAAGTACCCGCTTTCCCCGGTGGCGGTAGTGCCAGACACGAATGACCGAAGCAAAACCGAATAAGGGTCCTGCTCGGTGCCAGCGATATCACACTCCGCCGCGTACAAGAAGAACGCGGCTGCCGCTGGATCGTCCGACAACGCTGACCGTCCCGTGTTGGAAAGACACGCGCCACGAGCTATTCGCCTTGTAGTGTGCCAGGGGTGCACCCGACCAGAAAGAAGCGCCTGTCCCCAACGGCGTGTTCGGGAAATACCCGGTGTCGATCGCCGGACCGAATCGCGCATAATCCACGATCCCCTGCAATTCCCTTGGGGTCGGCATGCGCCAGTCGCTGGCCCCGCACAAGCCAACTGCGTTCACTGCCTGCACGAAACCAGTAGTGTCGCAATCACCACCGGTGCAAACGCCCAGGTTCTGCCCGCCCGGGTACCCGTCAGGGCTGCTTGGGTCATACCAGCTGTATCTGTGGTCCCGGTGACGCAGGTGGGTTCTGTCGTCAACCTTCACCTCCCAGACCAATCCGGTCACATTGTCGCGGGTGCAAGCCCAGTCATTCGGGCCGCTACCCAGCTCTGCCGAGGCCGGCAAATCCGAGCCGTCGTTGGCGATCTTGGTGAAATCGAACCCAGCGTTACCGTCGCCAAGTTTGGTCAGCGTACCGGCAGCAGCTTGCGCATCACGGCCGTAGTGGCAATCCTGCCCGGCCGGGTGCGCCGGGTCGCAGGTTCCCTGATTGCCCAGCGTGGCATGGCCACTCCCAGTGATTCCAGTGTCGTTGATCTTGCCAGTCACCATGGGCAGCGCTTGCGGGACGGCGCTGACCTCATTACTGGGTTTACTCTCCTGGCCTCCCGAGGTTGCCGTAACCACAAAGAAATATTCGGTGCCGTTATCCAGGCCTTCGACAGCGTGCGGGCTGGTCGCACTCTCGGTCATCACGCCGTCGTGCTGACTTACCCAGATACCAAAGTTGTCCGGCTGAATCCCACCCGCGGTCGCGTGATAGAGCGTATACCTCTCGGCAGCGTCGACATCCGTCCACTCGACAAGGACTCCGCCATCACCAGCCGTGGCGGCAATTTCGGGGCGCTCGATACTCTCGCTTTCTCCACCACCGCTACCACCACCGCAAGCGACAACGAAATATGCGGCGAGCAAAACCACCCCACCGGTCAAAATCCTCATCGTCCTTCTCCTGCCGTCGCATATCCCGATTGAAGGCTGACACCCACCTGAGACGAGATCAACCATTGCCTGGCCCGTTGTTCCTGTCTGAGCGCCATGTTAATCGTTTGACCCCTTTGGCAAAAGACTCCGGGTCCAACGTGAACGATTGGACTCGAGTGGCACCATCAACGCGCGTCAACCAGGCCGCCGCGCATGCGCCGGGCGGAAGGACTGGACGCGGGTCGGGTCCGTTTCCAGGTACGGTCCGCCGATCAGGTCCACACAATAGGGGATTGCCGGAAAGACAGCGTCCAGACACTCGGCAATCGCGGAAGGCTTGCCGGGAAGGTTGACGATCAGCGTGGCGCCCCGAATCCCTGCGGTCTGGCGCGAGAGGATCGCAGTGGGCACGTGTCGCAGCGACACCGCGCGCATCTGCTCGCCGAACCCAGCCAGCATCTTGTCGCAGACTGCCTCTGTGGCTTCTGGCGTCACGTCCCTTGGCGCCGGTCCGGTGCCCCCGGTGGTAACGACGAGACAACAGTCTGCTTCATCACAGAGAGCCGCAAGAGTCGCCTCGATCCGCTCGAGATCGTCGGGAATCACCCGCGGAACCGGCTCCCAGGCCGAAGTCAGCGCCGATTCCAGCCACGCCTCGATCGCGGGGCCACCCTCGTCTTCGTACTCGCCGCGGCTCGCCCGGTCGGAGACCGTGACGATACCGATGCGGGCAGGCGTCAGATCGACCATGTTCGTTCCTCGTTTTCTGATTGACGGCCCCAGCCAGGCACTACCTCGGTACCATCCGGCTATGCCTCAACCCTACAATTCCTGAATTGCGTAGGGTGCCAATGAGCGCAGCGAATTGCACCGTTCGAGGCCCGGAGGCCAGCCGGCGTCGTATCGGTGCGGTTCGGCTGCGCCTCACGGCACCCTACGCGGGTTCTTTCACGTTAACGGTACCCCTCTCATCCCAGGGTATTGTGGAGTTCCACGTATTCGCGCGTGACCTTGTGCCGAGGATCCAGGTGAATCACCGGACGCGAATGCTGATGCGACTCCCGGATCTTCACCGACGCCGAAAGATACGGAATCAGCACCGGCAGGCCCTCGGCCGTGAGTTCCTCGACGATCCTGCGCGGCAACGATGCCCGCGCCTGAAACTGGTTCACGATAATGCCTTCGATCATCAGGCCATGGTTATGATCCTGCCTGATCTCCTGCACGTTCTCGAGCAGCGAATACAGGGCACGCCGGGAAAAATCATCACAATCGAACGGGATCAGGCAGCGATCGGACGCGATCAGCGCCGATTTCGTATAGAAGTTCAGGGCGGGAGGCGTGTCGATCCAGATTCGGTCGTAACGATCGCCCAGTTGTTCCAGCGCCTCACGGAGCTTGTAGATCTTGTAGCGCGATTCCAGTTTGCCCTGAAGATCCTCGAGGTCCCGGTGCGAAGGCATCAGGTCGAGCCCCGCGAACGGGGTCGCTGTCGCGAATTCGGCGCTGTCCCGGGGGTTGAACTTGAAGTTCAGGACCTGATCAAAGAAATCGACCAGGGTCGGTGCCGTTCCAGACCCCGACTGTCCCAGCAGGTATTGTGTCGAATTCCCTTGCGGGTCCAGATCCACCACCAGGGTTCTCTGTCCCTGCTCGGCGCCGATGGCTGCAAGGTTGCAGGTGATCGTGGATTTTCCGACGCCGCCCTTCTGGTTGAATACGACCCTGCGCATGCGTGGATCCCCCTGCCCCGGTGTGCCGATTGTGCCAAAAAACGGGAGTCGCGTGCGCAGGTTTTCCCGCCACGGCAGACGACAAGCCCTTGTCAATCACGAAACAACACAACTATCGTGGCAGGGTCATCGCCAGAAGGAGGCCGGAAACGCCGATGCATACTCACTACCAGGAAATCGACGCCTATGAAACGATGGACGGCTCGGTCATCCGCGAGCTCATGCATCCCGCCGTACACGGCAACCAGGGGCAGAGTCTGGCTGAGGCCATCGTCGCACCGGGTGCCGAAACCCGACTTCACCGCCATCTCCGCAGCGAGGAGATCTACCATGTCGCCGAGGGCGTGGGGCAGATGTATCTGGGTGATGCCATTTTCCCGCTCGAGCCTGGTGACACCGTCTGTATCCGCCCCGGTACCCCGCACAAACTGTGCAACACCGGCGCAGGCCCGTTGCGAATCCTCTGCGCCTGCACGCCCGCCTACAGCCACGACGATACCGAACTCTGCTGACGATCTGGCGTTGAAGGCCGGGAAACGAAGCAGAGCTCGTACCGACCGGCGTCACCTGATGATCGCGGAAGCTCCGCAGGCGCTTTCTTCGCGCGCCGCCCTAAGGCGAACCCGGCTCGTCAAAACCATTACGTGAACACCGTGGAACCAGCCCCAGCACCAACGGCTTGCTACCATGACGATCCGAAACACTCTGCCGAACGGACCTGCCAATGATGACCCTGGATGAAATGGTCGAGACCTTCGAGTTGCTGGGCGACTGGGATCAGCGCTATCAGTACCTGGTGGAACTCGGCCAGAAGCTGCCGCCGCTGCCGGAACCAGCGCGGATCGACGAAAACAAGGTCAAGGGCTGCATGAGTCAGGTGTGGATCCAGGCCTACCGGGACCCGGATGCGCCGCATCTCATCCGCTATCACGGTGACTGTGACACCACCATCATCAAGGGTGTGCTGACCCTGCTGATCCAACTGGTCGACCGGCGCCACGTGGACGAGATCGAACAGCTTGACGTTGACGAGTTCTTCGAGCGCCTGGAACTGCACGAGCATCTTTCCCCGAACCGGCACGTGGGTGTCTACGCCATTGTGGAGTTGATGAAAGAGCAGGCGCGAGAACTGGAACCGCCGGCCTGATTCGACGAAGACCGGAATCCGCGCGGCCATGCACGATTCCGTATACGCTTGGGAAACTCACGTACGTGGCGCCACCGGATGACTGACCCCAGTACCCCAGCCGACACGACAATCCACCTCCCCCAGCCGGCCTGGCTCGGCGACTGGCTGCACCGGCCGGCGCCCGCGAACAACGACGAAGCCAGGATCGAGGAAGTTTTGGCGCTGGCCCGTGAGCATGTAAAACACGGCAGCGGTGGCCCCTTCGCTGCTGCGGTCTACGCGCTGCGCACTGGCGAACGTCTCAGCGCCGCTCTCAATACGACGATCGGCAGTCGCTGCGCCGCGGCGCATGCGGAACTGCAGGCCCTGTCACTGGGCCAGCAGCGAATCGGCTGCCACACCCTCGAGGCCATCCCCT
>JAABSN010000099.1 GCA_011390385.1 Thioalkalivibrio nitratireducens
GCTGCATTGATCTGCGCCGAGAGGAGAGATATCGCCTGACCCAGCTGTGCCCCGGTCAGCCGGTGGGGCGAATCTTCCACAATCGCTGGCATGTCCATGAGAAAGCCTCACTGCTGCATGTATAACCAGCATTTTAGCCTGCCCGGGCCACCACCCCAAGAACCGCGTTTCATCAAATTGGACCACGTTGCGCGCGAGGGGCAACACTGTATGCCAATGACTTTAGGCAACTGTCGGTCAACTGATCCATTACGCCCGGGGTCACGCCCCGGGTAACGCGTTGCCTCGCCGGGTGGGGCACCTTATGATGTTGCGCTGGACTGCGCCTACGATAAGGAACCCGACATGCCACACCCCGCGATAACCGCTGAGACGTACCCCCACAAGCCCGCCATCATCATGGGTGGCTCCGGCGAGATGGTCACCTATGCCGAACTCGACGAGCGCAGTAACCAGGCGGCGCAGCTGTTTCGCTCGCTGGGTCTGAACAAGGGTGACCATATAGGCATGATGCTGCTCAATTGCCGCCAGTTCCTGGAAATCTGCTGGGGCGCGCAGCGGGCAGGCCTGATTTTTACGCCCATCAGCACCCACCTGAAGCGCGATGAAACCGCCTATATCCTCGAGAACTGTGGCGCCAAACTGTTTATTGCCTCCCACGGCCTGGCCGCTGTGGCCGAGGAGGTGCTGACGGCCACCGACGGCACCATCGGCCAGTTCTACATGGTTGACGGGATTATCGACGGCTTCGAGTCCTGGGACGACAGCGCCGGCCTGCAGCCCGCCGAGCGCATCGACGACGAGGCCAACGGGGTGCCGATGCTGTATTCATCCGGCACCACCGGCAAGCCCAAGGGCGTGTTCCTGCCGCCCGCCGGCGATGACGTTAATAGTCCCCACCCCTTGGCGGGGAGCCTGGGGGCGGCATTCGGCTTCAGCGAGGAAACAGTCTACCTGTCGCCGGCGCCGCTGTACCACGCGGCTCCCCTGCACTACAACATGATGACCCTGTATCAGGGCGGCACCACCGTGGTGATGGAGAAGTTCGAGCCCGAGGGCGCGCTGGCGCTGATTGAGGAGCACCGGGCGACCCACAGCCAGTGGGTGCCAATCATGTTTGTACGCATGCTCAAGCTGCCGGAAGAGGTGCGCAGCAAGTACGACGTCAGCAGCATGCAGTTCGCCATCCATGCCGCGGCCCCGTGCCCGATCGAGGTAAAAGAGAAGATGATCGAGTGGTGGGGTGAGGTCATCGTCGAGTACTACGCCGCCAGCGAGGGCATCGGCATCACCATTATCGATTCCGCCAACTGGCTGACCCACAAGGGCTCCGTGGGTCCCTCCCTGCTGGGCGATATCCACATTCTCGATGACGACGGCAATGAGCTGCCACCCGGTGAGATTGGCACCGTGTATTTCAGTGGCGAACAGGCCCAGTTCAAGTACCACAACGAACCCGACAAGACCTCCGAAGCCTTTAACGAGCACGGCTGGGCCACGACAGGTGATGTCGGTTACCTGGACCGTGACGGCTTCCTGTACCTGACCGATCGCAAGCACTTCATGATCATCAGCGGCGGGGTCAACATCTACCCCCAGGAGATTGAGAATCTGCTGATCACCCACGACAAGGTGGCGGATGTGGCCGTGTTCGGTATTCCCAACGAGGAGTTCGGGGAAGAGGTCAAGGCGGTGATCCAGCCGCTGAACTGGGCCGATTCAACCGACGAGGTGGCGATCGAGATCATGGAGTGGCTGCGCGATCGCATCTCCCACATCAAGCTGCCGCGTTCGCTGGATTTCCACCAGGAGCTGCCGCGCATGGACAATGGCAAAATGTACAAGCGACATCTGGCAGACGCCTACCGGGGTGCGACCCGCACGGATGAAAAGGGAGACACGGTGGACCCCGGGAAGGTTTCATCGGTGGACAGCGAACGCGGTTGACCCGGCCTGCACTGCAACAGCGACCAGAATGCCGCTGGTGATCAAGCCAACAATACCGATAACAATGGCGATGAGCTTGGTCGCACCCCGGGTGGGACGGAAATCCCCGTAGCCTACCGTAAGCGCTGTGATAAAACCGAAATACAGACTATCGCCCAGGGACCAGCCCTCCTTGTGGCCGACCCAGAGCGAAAGCGTTGCTATGATCACGCCGAGGCAGATAAACAGCGGGCCGACCGCATAGAGAATCGATGCTAGTTGCCAGAGAAAATCCAGTGTAAGTCGCATACGGTTTCAGAATATTCCGGTTGGAGCGGGTGTCAGCGTCTACTCCCAGAGCATTAGCCAGCGCGCGGCGAAGCTGTTTTGCGCCCGTCACAGGGCCCGATTACTCCTGTTGCCTCCTTCCGGTTATGTGCGACATCATGGCGTGGGCTCGATTCTCGCCGGCTGACCCTCGTCGGACACTGGCCCCTTTGGTCGGGCAAAGTGTTCACGCCAACTCTGAATCAAGACATAGAAGGCCGGCGTCATAAGGGTCACCAGGAGCATGGCAGCCGCCATGCCATACAGTACGGTGATGCCCAGGCTGACCCGGCTCGCGGCCCCCGCCCCGGTGGCCAGCACCAGCGGCGTCACCCCGAGCATAAACGAAAGCCCGGTCATCAGGACCGCGCGGAAGCGCTGCACAGCGGCGTCGGTGGCGGCGGCCACAATCGACTTGCCTCCGCGGCGCAATTGTGCGGCGAACTCGACGATCAGGATAGCTGTCTTTGCGGCCATGGCAACCAGCAGCACCAGGCCGATTTGCGTATAAATATCCACTGGCTGGCCGGTGACGCGAAAGGCCATGAAAGAGCCGAGGAATGCAAGCGGGATCGAAAGCATTACGGCCACCGGCAGAGTCCAGCTCTCATATAATGCGACCAGGAACAGATAGACGGTGACGATGGCCAGGGCGAACAACACCACGATCAGGTTGCCCGCTTCCAGTTCTTGCAGCGTCTGTCCGGCCCAGGCGAACGAATAGTTTGCGGGGAGAGTGGCGAGCAGTTCCTCCATTGCTGCGACACTTTCGATGGTTGATACACCTGTTGCCGGTTCGCCGTTGATCGTAACGCTGCGGTAGAGGTTGAAACCTTCCAACTGCGTTGGGCCCTGCGCCGGCTCCAGGCTCGCTATGCCGGCAATCGGCACCATGTCGCCGCGGCTGTTGCGAACCTGGAAATGGCGTAGGTCTTCCGGACGCGAGCGGTATCGGCTTTCCGCCCCGAGCATGACCCGGTAAGTCCGGCCGAACTGGCTGAAATCATTGACGTACATGCCCCCCAGCTGGGCTTGTAGGGTGAGGAAGACGTCGCCAAAATCGACGCCGAGCATCTGGGCCTTGTCGCGATCCACCTCCAGGGCATACATCGGGACGTTGGCGCGCAGGTTGTGCCGCACTCGCATCAATTCTTCGCGCTGGTTGGCCTGCAGTATCAAGTTGTCGGCCACGGAAGCGAGTTCTGCAGGCGAAACCCCGGCGGAATCGAGAAGCCTGAGGTCGAATCCGGCCGTTACCCCCAGGCCGGGAATGGCCGGTACGTTAAATACCATGATTCGCGCACCGGCGATGGCCCAGAGCTTTGCATTGAGTCTTTCCAGGACCGCGGACGGCTGCAGTTCAGCCGCTTTTCGTTCTGACCAATCTTTCAGAACCACGACGCCAAAACCCATGTTGGAGCCGCTGCCGTTGATCAGCGAAAAACCGCTGACACTGATAAAGTCGTCGATGGCGGGGTCCTCTAGGACATCGTCGGTGACCTGTTTCATGACTTCGGCAGTACGGTTCCCGGACGCCGCATCCGGAAGCTGGACGTCGACGAACAGGAATCCCTGGTCCTCCTCGGGCACGAAACCGGTCGGCGTCGTTGCGACCAGATAGAGGAGCAGTCCGGTCAGTGCGAGGAACAGGCCGGCGACGGCAATAGGGCGTTTGAGGATACGCTCCATCAACCAGCAGTAACCCAGGGTAAGGCGCTGAATGAACGACTCTACCGGTCGCAGCCAGCGCATCGGTGTTGCGCCGCCTTGCAGCAGCACCGAGCTCAGTGCGGGCGACAGTGTCAGGGCGTTGATACTGGAGATCACTACCGCGAAGCAGATTGTCACGGCAAACTGACGGAACAACTCTCCGGTTATTCCCGGCAGAAAGGCCACCGGTACGAAGACAGCCAGCAATATCAGCGTGGTGGAGACAATCGGTGCGGTGATTTCCCGCATGGCCTGGCTGACAGCCTCGCGAACCTCCAGGCCCTTCTCTTTCATCAAGCGATCGACATTCTCGATTACAACGATGGCGTCGTCGACGACGATGCCGATGGCCAGTACTAGCCCGAACAGAGTGATCAGGTTTACCGAGTAGCCCATCAGCGCCATGAAGGCGAAGGTTCCGATTAGAGAGACTGGAATAGCGATAGCTGGAATCAACGTGGCACGCAAGTTCTGGAGGAATAGAAATACCACCAAAACGACCAGGACCAGCGCCTCGAACAGCGTCTTGATCACCTCGCGAATGGATTCATCGATGAAACGTGTGCTGTCGAACAGGATGGTGTAGTCCAACCCATCGGGGAACGCGGGCGCAAGCCGCGTCATTTCGCTGCGCACGCGTTCGGCTACATCCAGTGCGTTGGCGTCAGGCAGCTGGTAGATCACCAGAAAGGCAGTGTCTCGCCCGTTGAGCTGGGCAGTTGCCGCATAGGAGCGCGCACCCAGTTCGATTCGTGCCACGTCGCGCAGACGGACCATCCGCCCTTCCGGGCTCGTCCGCAGCACGGTACGTCCGAACTCCCCGGCTTCACTCAGGCGGCCTTCACTGCGGACGTTGAAGGTGAATATCTGGTCCGGCGCGGCGGGTTCCTGGCCGAGCGTCCCGGCCGCCACGATCTGGTTCTGCTCGCGCACGGCTGCATTGACGTCTGCCACCGTCAAGCCGAGCCGGTTCATGCGCTCCGGGTCGAGCCAGATTCTCATGGCATATTCGCTGGTCCCCAGCACCTGGGCTTCGGCTACGCCGGGGACCCGAGCGATATTCTCAAGCAGGTTGGTATTGGCGTAGTTGCTGAGGAACAGGCCATCGAGCTCCGGTTTTTCGGCTACGAGGTTAATGCCCATCAACATGTTGCCGGCCTGCTTGCGCACCACCACCCCTTCGCGCCTGACCTCCTCGGGCAACTGACTTTCGGCCAGTTTCACGCGGTTCTGGACGTTGACCTGGGCCATGTCCGCGTCTGTTCCCGTCGCGAATGTCACTGTGATCGTGGCTGAACCATCGCTGCTTGTCGACGACTCAATGTAGATCATACCCTCGATTCCGTTAAGCCGCTGTTCGATTGGCCTGACCACAGCTTCGGAAACAGCGTCGGCACTGGCGCCGGGATAGACGGTACGCACCTGGACCTGTGGCGGTGCCAGGTCGGGATACATGTTGATCGGTAGACCGTTAAGAGCCAGCAGCCCAGCCAGCGTGATCAGGATCGACAGGGCGAAAGCGAATTTCGGCCGCTGCAGGAAGAATTCGCTCATGGCTGGATCAGTTCGCTCGGCGCCAGCAGCCCCGTCACCGGGTCGCGATCGTAACGCTTGATCTGGACCGGTACACCGGGGCGAATCTTCTGCAGGCCTTCGACCACGACGAGGTCCCCGGATTCGACCCCGGTTTCAACCTGCCACGCATTACCTCGTCGGGCGCCGAGGACCACCTGGCGTTCATTGATCGATCGATCCTCTGGACTTACGAGGATGACGTACGGTCCAAGCTGATTGCGCTGGATAGCCTGTTCGGGGATCAGCAGACCCAAGGCAGGGAGCTTGCTTTCCAACAGGAGGGTAACTAGCAGTCCGGGGACAAGGGTCTCGTCGGAGTTTGCGAAAAGCGCGGTGGCGTCAACGGTCCCGGTGCTCTCGTTGACGGCGATATCAACGAAATCCAGGGTCCCCGACGAGGAATGGCGTTGTCCATCCTCGAGCAACAGGCGGACGTCGAAAGCTGCAGTTTCCAACCACTGGCTTCGCATGCGCATCAGGTCGGCGAACTCGCGGTCCGTCAACTGGAACTCTGCCCGGATTGGATCGAGTGCGATGATGTCGACCAGCGGGCCGGTTCCGGGACCTACGAGGTCGCCCAGTGTGATGCTGGTATTCCCGATACGACCGCCGATGGGCGCCTTGATAACCGTATAGTCCAGATCAAGACGACTCTGCCT
This sequence comes from Thioalkalivibrio nitratireducens, assembly GCA_011390385.1. The sequence continues at coordinate 6,198 of JAABSN010000099.1, forward strand.
GAAAGCTGCTTCGGCGTCGGCAAGTGCAGATTCGGCTTGTTCGGCTTCGTTTCGCAGACGGTCCAGGTCTGCAGCCGACAGATAGCCGCGGTCACCGAGTTCCAGACCGCGGTCCAGGTTGCGCCGGGCCAGTGTCAGGGAACTGCGCCTCGAGGATACTTGAGCTTCAGCTCGCCGGACCTGCTCGCGGTAGTTGTCGTCTTCCAACCGGAAGAGTGGGTCATCGGCCTCCACGCGTCCGCCGCGTTTGAACAGGACTTCGGTCACTTCGCCTTCCACGCGTGCCCGTATCTGAACCGATTCGACGGCACGGGTGCGTGCGCTGATACGCCACTGCTGCTTTATTCCAACCGGCGTAAGTTCGTAGACGCCAACGCCGACAGCAGCGGAAGGTGCCGGATCGCCTTCAGAGCTGCATCCGGCCAATAAAAAGCACAGGGGCAGCGAAATCAAGGCTGCTTTCCTGAGCCAGGATTGCCGGCGGGGGAGCCCTGCCCCGGTTAGCATATTGTCGGCTGCGGCCGGACATTGCGGCGGTGCGTAATTTTCATTTCCCTTATCGGCATAGGAGGCGTCTGAAGCAGGACTGCAGAAGTGGGCACATTGCGGTCTTCTGGAGGTTCGGAAGTATAGTAGTGACATCAACAATAAACATCCAGTTCGTGAGACGCTCTCGCAAGATCGGCACTTATTTTTGCACTTTTTCGACTTTTTGGTTTTCCTGTAGTAGCCAGGCGAGAGAATCGATTTCTTCACTACATAGAGAGCTTTCCAAAGCCATCACGGGTGACAGTGCTTTGATAATCAAGTTGAGGATGCGCTGCTTTTGAAAGCATTCAACATGTGGTGATTGATTATGATTGTGCGAGGCTTACGCCGCGCACGTGGTCGGCAGGCAACAGCAGAGTGCAGTCAACAACTGCTCCGGCGGTGAACTCTACGCCGTTATAGTTGAAATCCTTGCTCGCAGCGATGCGACCTTCGTCTTCATACTGGTAGGCAAAGATGTCAAGCAGCCAGCGCTCGCGGAAACGCCAGCGGTACGCGGCCATCCAGGAATTCCGGTTGTTCTCAAGGACAAAAATGGCTGAGCTCTATATCGACGGGCGGCAAAGCGGGAACGCTTGCGAGTGCAGTGCGCCGGGCGCTTTGCCATGTTGCGCCAAGCGCGAACTCACGGGTGTTACGGGGGTAGGGATTATCTGTCAGGGCAATAGTAGGTGCCAGGGCACACAATGTGGCGACCGAGACTGACCGCGTGACCTGGTGTTTTTTCATGCTTGAGTTACCCCTGCCACGCGCCATGTTCTTGTGATTTTAGCCGGAGGTCAGAGCTTCCAGCCGATCTCGATTCGGAGTGCGTCGAACTCAGGATCAGCGCCATTGTCAGCATCCAGGTAGGTGCGTTCCCAGCCGCCGCGCAGGAACATCGCGTGACCGACTTCATAGCGCAATCCTAGACCCAGGGTCCAGCTGAAATTCGTGTCGCTGTAGGTCGAGTAGAAATTGCTGCAGACGTAGCCCCACCAGGGGTCCCACCAGCAGCCGGTGGTGGGAGGCCCATCGCTGACGTTGGAGTCGAGATAGGTCCAGCCCACACCTGCCTGCGCATAGGGCGTGAATACACCGTCGAGCATATTCCAGACGCCGTTGAAGTGCCCCCTGATAACTGTCATCTCGTGATTGATCTCTACCAGACCCTCTGCTTCCGAATTGATTACGGCTTCGTAGTCTGGTCGCTGCCACGAAGCATCGAAACGCACGGCAAAATTGTTTGTTACGTTATAACCAAGGCTGAAAGCGAGCCCTACATCTTTATCTATGTCGAGCGAACTGCCCTCGGGTCCGTTACTGCTGGTGTCGTCGTTAATGATCAGCCCGACAGAGGTTTCCCAGATTTCAGAGCGGGACAAAGGCGCGTTTTTGAAGTCTTGTGCGCTGGCATGTTCAACCAGCAGCACGATGGATAGCGCGAACAATGTGCGAGCTGCAATGTAGGGTCTCACTTGAAGGTTCCCTCCTGAACGGATACGAATACTGAAAACCGTTTGAACGCAAGCCTGGCGCTGGGTCGCCGGGAGTGATTTTCCGGTGCGCGGTCTCCAGCTGCATTTCGGTTTTCGCCACGGTGGTGGATACTAGGGTGATCTGGAATAAACATCCATCTCAAGAGCGGTCCTCGCAGTGCCGACGCAATAGTTTGCACTTTCTCGACTTTTCTGTCCCGGTGACAGCGGCTAGTTTGAGGTGTCGAAAATTACTTTGTAGGTTATGCCCGTCTACGCCATGACGAGTTGCTTTTCATTGCTGTTGATGTTGTGGATTCGCGGATAGTCGCCGTAGTTTATAGCCGCTGGCTGTAACAAACGCCTGAATGTGTCACGCGAGCGCGTCGAGCTTTGCGATATTGAATATCCCTTATTCGTTAGCATGCGTCAGGGAAGTGTTGCTGGAAACACTCACTATTGGGCGAATTATTTTGATCCAGGAGTAATGCCATGACCGATTCCGGAACAGCGTCCGGGAAATTTGTCCCTAATCGCGTGTTCGTAGTGTCACTGATCCTGGTAGCCTGTTTCGGTGGCTGGGGGCTGATTAATCCCGATGGCATGAGCAGCGTTTCGCTGGGGTTTACCACCTTCATGCTAACCAGCATAGGCTGGTATTGGCTGCTGATCAGCACCGGCTTCCTGATTCTTGCGGGATATCTGGCGTTGGGGCCCTATGGCCGCGTCAAGCTTGGCCGCGATGACGAGGAGCCGGAGTTTTCGACGGTGTCATGGATCGCGATGCTTTTCGCCGGCGGCATGGGTGCAGGGTTGATCTTCTGGGGCGTCGCGGAGCCGCTCTATCATTTCCGCGATCCGCCCGGTATGCAGGGAGAAACAGCTGAGGCGGCACGGGCCGCGTTCATGTTGACCAACCTGCACTGGGGCCTGCATGCCTGGTCTATTTACGGCGTCTGTGCGATGGTGATTGCCTATTTCACTTTCCGCAAGGACAAAAAGCCGCTGATCTCGACGCCGATCGAATCGCTTTTCCCTGGCGTCGGTGGCCAGCGGCTGGGCCAGGTTGCCAATGTGCTGGGCGTGTTCGCGGTCGTTTTCGGTCTTGCCGGCTCGCTGACCATGGGAACTTTGCAGATTCGCGCCGGCCTCGGCGAATTGTTGGGTACGCCGCTGAATTTCGGCATGTCGCTGGCGGTCATGCTCACGATGTACGCGACCTATATGACCTCGACCTCGGTCGGTGTCGATCGTGGCATCAAGCTGTTGTCCAATATAAATATGACGGTCGCGGTTCTTATGGTGGTCTATATCGCCTTGCTCGGGCCAACGGCGTTCATTTTCGAGACCCTCATCGATTCGATCGGCACCTATTTCACGCAGTTGCCCGGGATGGCGTTCCACTTGCTGCCATTCGAAGGGCTGCAGGAGTGGACGGCAAGCTGGACGCTCACTTATATGATCTGGTGGTTGGCGTGGGGACCATTTGTCGGGATATTCATCGCCCGAATCAGTCGCGGGCGCACCATTCGCGAGTTCTGCGCCGGGGTTATCATCGTACCTACCTTGTTCTCGCTATTCTGGTTCGCCGTGCTTGGCGGGGCGGGCATATTTATTGAGCTCTTCGGGGGTGGCGGTATATCAGAACTGGTGTCTCAGGACGTCAGCCGTGCGTTCTTCGTCTTTCTCGACTTCTTTCCGCTGGGACAGTTGCTGGGCTTTGTCGCTCTGTTCCTGATCTTTATCTTTCTGGTTACCTCCGCGGATTCAGGCAGTTTCGTGCTATCGATGATGACCAGCGAGGGCCAGCTCAATCCTCCGCTGTTCTACAAACTTGTTTGGGGTACTTTGGTTGCCGTACTCACTGTGGCGACGCTGTTCAGTGGCTCGGTCGAGGTCGCCAAGGCCATGGCGGTGACCGGCGCGATCCCGTTTTCCGTAGTTTTGCTGCTGCAGGTGGCTGGTTTTCTCCGGGCGATTCGCGCCGAGCGTTCCAGCGCCCGCGCTCGTCCCGATGCTGGCGCGACGGTAAGCTCGATCTCGGAAGAAGGAGTTTCCTGGTGGTCATAGTACGCAGCCTCCCTGCAGCCATTTTGCTGGCCTTCCTCCTTGCCGGGTGCAGTGGCGATCGAAGTCCGTTGCAGATTGGCGGCAAGCAGTCGGCGGAGGATCGTATCGTCGCCGAACTGATCGCCGAGCTTGCCGAGGCCGAAGGAATGTCGGTCCAGCGGCGAATCGGGCTGGGCGGCAGCCGCATCACAATGGAGGCGTTGAAGCGCGCCGAGATCGACCTTTACCCCGAGTACACCGGAGCGGGGCTGGCGCTGCTGGGACTTGCACAACCTCCCAATACGGATCCGGGTTCAGCGATGGAGTTGCTGCGCGAACGCTACTCCCCACTGTCGCTTTCTTGGAGCGAGCCGCTGGGGTTCGAGAGCAGGCCCGGCCTCGCAATGTTGCGCGAGCGCGCACGTGCCCTGGGCATCCGCAGTTACTCGGACATCATGCAACATACGGACCGGCTGGCTCTCGGAGTCGACACCGAGTTCCAGCAACGGCCGGTTGACGGCCTGGGACCACTCGCCCGGCGTTACGGAATCGAATTCCGACGGATTCTTGAGGTTCCCACCCGGGACAGAAGCCTGCTGTACGAGCACCTGATGGACGGCGATGTTGACGTAGTCCTTATTCATTCGGCCGATCCTCAGATCGGAATCTTCGATCTCAAAGTTCTCGCAGACGATCTCGAGTTCTTCCCTCGCCACGATGCCGCTATTGTCTATCGCCAGGCTGCCCTGCAGCGCTATCCAGCGCTGGCAGGCGTTTTCAGGCAACTGGAGGGTGCGATCGGTAATGTGCAGATACAGGCGCTGAGCAAACAGGTTTCTGTGCGCGGCGAGGATCCAAGAGAGGTGGTGCGGCGCGAGCTGATCCGCCTCGGTTTGATTGACGGCGAAATCGGCGAGAAGGACCGGCAGGCGCTGAGCCTTGCGGTTTCTCTTTCCGCGAATGCTGACGGGGAGGCGGGAGCGGTACTACGTCAGCTGCGAAGATCTTTTCCGACCAGTAACGTGAATCTGGTCCGTTCGCCTGACCCGCTTGGTGCCGTCGCCAATGCGAGCGTACGCCTTGCCTTGGTGAGTGCGCCAGCTTTTTTCGCCCCTGGCTCGGTGGAAACGTCCACCGGCCGCCCACGATTGCGGCAGGGCCTCGAGGCCGTTGCCCTGGTAGGAACGAGTTTTCTGCATGCCTTTGCACTCCAGTCGGGTATCGACAGGCTCGCGGACGCCACCTTGATCGCGACTGGTCCCATGGGGTCGAGCGGCTTCCGAGCAGCGGAGTCGCTCATTGATGGTCTGCAATTGTCGGCCGAGCTGGTGCCGGTGACTGGTGATACTCCGGATGCACTGGCGGACGCGCTGCTTGCGAGCGGTGCGGATGTCGCGATGCTGATGCAGCCTGTCGGCAACTCGACGGCCCTGACGATGTTGCAGCGCGGCTTGCCTCTGATCGAGGTAGA